>NZ_JBFUKW010000001.1:0-453681 GCF_056400665.1 Variovorax sp. P5_A3
AGGTCCTCGGGTTTCACGGTGTCGAGCTGCTTCTTCTTGGCCTTCATGATGTTGGGCAAGGTCACGTAGCGCGGCTCGTTCAGGCGCAGGTCGGTGGTGATGACTGCGGGGAGCGACAGAGAGATGGTTTCCAGGCCGCCGTCGACTTCACGGGTCACGTTGACCTTCTCACCCGAGACTTCGACCTTGCTGGCAAACGTCGCTTGCGGCAGGTCGGCCAGCGCAGCCAGCATCTGGCCGGTCTGGTTGGCGTCGTCATCGATGGCCTGCTTGCCGAGGATGATCAACTGGGGCTGTTCCTTGTCGACCAGCGCTTTCAGCAGCTTGGCAACGGCCAGCGGTTGCAGTTCTTCGGTCGTCTCGACCAGGATGCCGCGATCGGCACCGATGGCCATGGCCGTGCGCAGGGTCTCCTGGCACTTCGCATCGCCGCAGGACACGGCGATGATTTCCGTGGCAACGCCCTTCTCCTTCAAGCGAACAGCCTCTTCGACGGCGATCTCGTCGAAGGGGTTCATGCTCATCTTGACGTTGGCGATGTCCACACCGGTGCCGTCGCTCTTGACGCGCACCTTCACGTTGTAGTCGACGACCCGCTTGACGGGGACCAGGATCTTCATTGGTTTGACTCCATTGAATTACGAAACCAGGGGTGCAGGGCAGCCGGAGATTCTAGGCGCCGGCCTCTGCGCGAACTGTCCATTTCGATCAAGGCACGCTGCGGATCGCAAGAAAACGAACGACCGTGCTTTTTTGCAATTATAGGCGAGCCTGATCGGCAGGAACCACAATAGGAGGTAACGAATCGATGCGCACCACCCTCTGCGGGTGGGCAACGGCAATCCCCGCCTCACGCAGGCCCTGCAGAATCGCGATGTTGATGGCCGAGCGGAGGTTGTCCCTGCCCTTATCAGGATCGGACACCCAGAAGTTGAGGCTGAACTCCAATCCGTCCGGCACGAAGTTGAGCAGGAAGGCGATCGGCGCCGGATCGCTCATCACACGCGGCTGCGCCGCTGCGGCCCCGCAGAGAATCGACTGAACCTTCTCGACATCGCTGTCATAGTCGACCACGATATTGGTCGTGATGTTGAACTTGCGATCGGCGAGCGACAGGTTCTCCACACGGCTCGTGATGAGCGATTCATTGGGCACGATCGACTCCCGTCCATTGCCCGCCCGCACGAGCGTATAGCGCGTCTTGATGTCGGTGATACGGCCTTCGAAACCATCGACCCGCACGTTGTCGCCGATACGGATCGACCGTTCGAGCAGGATCACGAACCCGCTGACATAGTTGGCCGCGAGTTTCTGCAGGCCGAAGCCCAGGCCGACGCCCAATGCACCGCCCAGGACCGAGAAAGCCGTCAGGTCGACCCCCACGGCCGACAGGGCGAACAGCAGGCCGATCAACAGCAGGAAGGCGCGGACCGCATTCGACGCCACCTTGCGCATCGAGAGGTCGTGCACCGCCTCGCTCAGGATGCGTTTCTCGACGGTCGACGAAATCCACAGCGTGATCACGAGCACCAGCCCCGCCGACACGATGCCATCGAGAATGGTGCGAAGGCTCACGCGCGTCTTGCCAAAGGCCAGCGTGATCCGGTCGAGTTCTGCCAGCACCGGCGGCAGCAGGCCGACGATCCACAGCACGGCGCCCACCCACACGAACCACCAGATCGTCCGCTCCACCAGCCTGGCGAGCGCGGATGCCGGCAGCACCGCACGCAGCACGCGCGCGAAGAAGCGGATCACTGCGAGCGCAACGAACACCGGCACCGCGATGCGCAACACCAGGACCGGCTGGAAGCTCAGCACCCCGCGTCGCGCAAGGTCCGTCAACAGAAGCGCCAGCAGCGGGAACAGCACGCCGTCATAGGCCCGCTCGCCAAACCAGATCGAGTCCTTCGGCTGATCACGCCCGAACCACCGGCACACCCCCCACGCGACAACGATGCAAGCGAGCAATACGGCAGCTTCGATCCACACGTCACGCGCATTGATCTCGCTGAACCGTTGGGTGAATACGCTGAAATCCATCGAACCTTCCATCAAGTGCCCGCCCACAGGCGCAGCCTAAAACCAGGAACACCGCAGATCCGGCTCCGCCGGTCTGCCGGTGTTGCCCCCCGCAAGGGGGTAGGCGTAGCGACACGAAGTGCGCGAAGCCTGGGGGTGAGTCACAGATCCGCCAGGACTCGCAAATGCTCTTCCACGCTGCGGGCCAATGCGTCGAGGTTGTATCCCCCCTCCAGCATCGACACGATGCGCCCATTGGCATGCCGCCGCGCGACGTCGACGATGCGGCTGGTGATCCAGCCGAAGTCGTGCTCGTTGAGCCTGAGCTGGCCCAGGTCGTCGTCCCGATGCGCATCGAAGCCCGCGCTCACGAAAATCATCTGCGGCTTGAACTCCTCGAGCCGCGGCATCCAGCAGGCCTCGATCAGCTCGCGCACGTCCATGCCGCGGGTATAGGCCGGCACCGGCAGGTTGAGCATGTTCGGCGCCGGATGCTCGGTGCCGCTGTACGGATAGAACGGGTGCTGGAAGATTCCGACCATCAGCACGCGCGGGTCGTTGCTGAGGATGTCCTCGGTGCCGTTGCCGTGGTGCACGTCGAAATCGACGATGGCGACACGTTCCAGCCCGTGCTCCTCGATCGCATGGCGCGCCGCGATCGCGACGTTGTTGTAGAAGCAGAAGCCCATCGCCTTGTCGCGGCAGGCATGGTGCCCGGGCGGCCGCACGGCGCAGAAGGCGTTTTCGACCTCGCCGGCCATCACCGCGTCCGTCGCCGCGATGGCGGCACCGGCGGCGCGGCGAGCAGCCAGCACGGTGAATCGGGTCAGGGTGGTGTCGGGGTCGATCTGCGCATGGTCCGGGCCGCCGGCCGGCGCGTCCTCGATCAGTCGCTGGCTCAGGGCTTCGAGGTGCTCCATGTGCGCCACGCTGTGGGCCCGGGTGATCTGCGGAAGCGTGGCAAGCGGCACCTCGCCGCGTTGCAAAGCGTCGCCGACGCCGGTGACGAGCAATCGGTCCTCGATGGCATCGAGCCTCGCGGGACACTCCGGATGGCCCGGCCCCATCTCGTGCTTCCAGCAATCGCGGTGTGTGTAATAGCCGGTTTTACCCATGGATCGAATCGCGTCGTAGCCTCACGCGGCATGGGGCCGCTGGGCTTTACGGTATTGTTTGCATATGGATACAAAAATGGACGTCGCCGCGAAGCTCGCCAGTTTGCTCGGTCAGCTTAACACGGTGATCGTGGGCAAAGAGGCTCAGGTGCGCGACTGCGTGGCCTGTCTGCTGGCGGGCGGGCACCTGCTGATCGAGGACGTTCCGGGGGTCGGCAAGACCACCCTGGCGCACGCGCTCTCGCACACCTTCGGGCTGCAGTTTTCGCGGGTGCAGTTCACGGCCGACCTGATGCCGGGCGACCTGTCGGGCGTCGCCATCTACGACCGCAGCCAGCAGGCTTTCGTATTCCACCCCGGCCCCATCTTCGCCCAGGTGCTGCTGGCGGACGAAATCAACCGCGCCAGCCCAAAGACCCAGAGCGCACTGCTGGAGGCCATGGAAGAAAAGCAGGTAACCGTCGAAGGCGAGACGCGCCCCCTTCCCACACCCTTCTTCGTCATCGCGACCCAGAACCCGCACGACCAGTTGGGCACCTTCGCGCTGCCGGAATCGCAGCTCGACCGCTTCCTGATGCGCATCTCCCTCGGTTATCCGGACCGCGCCGCCGAACGCGAGCTGCTCGCCGGCGCCGACCGGCGCGAGCTGCTCGCCTCCCTGCCCGCCCTGCTGACGGCAGGCGAGCTGACCGCGCTCCAGCAACGCGTATTGCAGGTGCACGCGGCCGACCCCTTGTTGAACTACGTGCAGGACCTGATCGCCGCGACCCGCTCCGGCCGCTGGTTCCTGCAAGGCCTCTCGCCCCGCGCCGGCATCGCCGTGCTGCGCGCCGCGAAGGCGCAGGCGCTGCTCGCCAACCGCGACTACGTGGCACCCGACGACGTGCAGGCGGTGCTGCCCCAGACCATCGCGCACCGGCTCACCCCCGTCGGCGACGCCGGCCGGGGCGCGGTCGAGCAGGTGCGCGCCATGACTGCGGCGGTGCCGTTGCCGTGAGCACCTCGGCGCCGGCCCGTCCGCGGATCGCGCGCCCCCTCGCGCCGCTGCGTTCGCGCATCGACCGCTGGTTCCTCTCGCGCCGACCGCCGTCGGACACCCTCGAGCTCACCCAGCGCAATGTCTACATCCTGCCGACCAAGGCCGGCTGGCTGCTCGCTGCCACCCTGCTCGTGCTGCTGGTCGCGTCCATCAACTACCAGCTCAACCTCGGCTATCTGCTGACCTTCCTGCTGGCGGGCAGCGTCGCGGTCGGCATGCACGTCTGCCACGGCACGCTGCGTGGCCTCGCCCTGCGCCTGATGCCGCCCGACGCCCAATACGCAGGCGCCGCCGCCGTGTTTCGCGTGGTACTGGGCAACACACGGCGAACGACGCGCTACGGCATCGGGTTGGCAGTCCACCGCAGCGGCCAATGGTCTTGGAGCGACGTTCCAGCCCAGGGCAGCGCAACGGTCGAGGTCGCATTCAGGCCCGAACGGCGCGGTCTCCATCCCGTGCCGACCCTCACCGCGGAAACCCGCTTTCCCCTGGGCACCTTTCGCGTCTGGACGGTCTGGCGGCCGGCATCGCAGATGCTGGTGTACCCGACGCCGGAGACAAATCCGCCGCCGTTGCCGCCCGGCGAGCCGCTGGCCGGCCAGGCCGCCTCGGCGCCGACGCGCTCGCACTTGGCGGGCGAGTACGACGGCGTACGTGCCTACCGGCGAGGCGATCCGTTGAAACTGGTCGTCTGGAAACGCGCCGCCCAGGCCCAGGCCGCCGGCTCCGACGACCTGGTCAGCCGCGACACCCAGCAGGCCCAGCGCCAGGAACTCTGGCTCGACGCGCAAGGCACTGGGCTGCCCGTCATCGAAGCGCGTTTGTCCCGCCTATGCGCCTGGGTGCTGATGGCCGATCGCCTGGGCATCGACTACGGATTGCGTGTCGCCGGCCGGGTCGTCGCGCCCTCGCAGGGCGAGGCGCACAAGAGGCGGTGCCTGGAGGTGCTGGCGGTATGTTGACGCCACGCCTCCAGAACCTGCCCAGGGACGCCAGGGACACCCTCTTCCTCCTGGCCGTCATCGGCCTGATCCTGCTTCCCCAGTTGCCCAACCTGCCGTGGTGGTGCAGCACGCTCGCGGCCATCGTCCTGCTCTGGCGCGGCAGCCTGGCCTTGCAGGCCAAGCCCCTGCCCGGCAAGTGGTGGCGCGTCGCCCTCCTCGCGATCACGCTGGTCGCCACCTTCTCGACCCACCGCACGCTGCTCGGCCGCGAGGCCGGCGTCACGCTGATCGTGATCCTGCTCGCGCTCAAGACGCTGGAGTTGCGCGCGCGCCGCGATGCCTTCGTCGTGTTCTTCCTGGGCTTCTTCACGATGCTCACGAACTTCTTCTATTCGCAATCGCTGCTGACCGCGCTCGCGATGCTGCTGGCCCTGCTCGGCCTGCTGACCGCGCTGGTCAATGCGCACATGCCGGTCGGCAGGCCGCCGCTGATGCAGGCCGCGCGCACCGCGGGATTCATGGCGCTGCTCGGGGCGCCGATCATGCTGGTGCTCTTCGTGCTGTTCCCCCGCATGGCTCCGCTGTGGGGCACGCCGACCGACGCCATGACGGGACGCACCGGCCTGTCGAACTCAATGCGCGTGGGCAACATCGCCGAACTCGCGCTCGACGACGGCATCGCCGCGCGGATCCGCTTCGACGGGGACCGCATCCCGCCGCGCAACACCCTGTACTTTCGCGGCCCGGTGATGTCCCAGTTCGACGGTCGCGAGTGGACCGCTTCGTCCCGGTTCTCGCGCAGCAACGTGCCGCAGAATCTTCGCGTGCAGGGCCCGGCCACCACCTACGAGGTCACCCTTGAACCCGCGAACCGGCCATGGCTGCTGACGCTCGACGCCACCCCGACCAAGCCTGAACTCCCCGGCTACGAGGTCTTCGGCACGCCCGAACTGCAGTGGGTCACGAACCGCTCCATCAACGACCTCGTCCGCTACCGCGTCGAGAGCTTCACGCAGTTCCAGAGCGGCCCTGTGCGCCGCACCGCGGTATTGCAACCCTACGTCGCGCTGCCGGCGGGCTCGAACCCGCGCACGGTCGCGCTCGCAGCCGAGATGCGCGGCGATCCGGCCCTGGCAGGCGCGCCCACGCAAGCCTTCGTGCGGGCCGCACTGCAACGGCTCCGCACTGGCGGCTATTCGTACACGCTCGAACCCGGCCTCTACGGCGACGAGACCGCCGACCAGTTCTGGTTCGACATCAAGGCAGGCTTCTGCGAGCACATCGCCTCGGCCTTCGTGGTGCTGATGCGCGCGCTCGACATTCCGGCACGCATCGTCACCGGCTACCAGGGCGGCGAACTGAACGGTGTCGACAACTACTGGGTGCTGCGCAACAGCGACGCACATGCCTGGGCCGAGGTCTGGCAGGACGGCGTCGGCTGGGTGCGCGTCGACCCGACCGGGGCGATCTCGCCGGATCGCGTCGGGCAGTTCCGCCGCCTTGCGCCGCAGCCGGGCCTGATCGCGGGTGCGATCGAGGCGATGAACCCCACGCTGTCGCAGACCGTGCGCGCGACCTGGGAAGCCATCAACAACGGTTGGAACCAGTGGGTGCTCAGCTATACGCAGAGCCGTCAGCTCGACCTGCTCAAGAACATCGGCTTCGAGGCACCCAGCCTGCAGGACCTCGTGCTCGTGCTGCTCGCGCTGATGGTCGCCGCCAGCCTCGTCGGCGCCGCCTGGACGCTGTGGGAACGCAGCCAGCACGACCCCTGGCTGCGCCTCCTGGGCCAGGCACGTGCGCGGCTGAAGCAGGCCGGCATCGACGTGCCCGAGGCGACGCCACCACGGCAGATGGCCGCGCGCCTGGACGAGCGCTTCGGCGCCCGCGCGCAGGCCGCGCACGACTGGCTGCTCAGGCTCGAAGCGCAGCGTTACGCGAAGTCGCCGGCCGATGCCCTGTCGGCGCTGCGCAGCGAATTCCGTCGCGTTGCGTGGCCCCGCTGAAACCACATGTGATTGTTTGAGGGAGCCGTCCGTACGGGCGGCACAATCGGCACGATGCGACGTCTTCTCCCTCACGTTTTCGCGACAGCCTTCGTCGCAGTCACAACACTCCTGCTCCTGTCCCCGGCTTCCGCCCAAAGTCATCCCGAAAAACGCAACGGCCCGGCACGCGGCGGCATCCCCTATTCCACGCGCGAAGACGCGATGCAATTCGCGGACGAGGTCGCCGCACGCCGCGATCTCGACCGCGCATGGGTACGGGCGACCATCGGCAACGCGCGACAGTTGCCCAACGTGCCCCGCCTGATGCTCCCCGCGCCGACCGGCACGCCGAAGAACTGGTACGTCTACCGCAGCCGCTTCATCGACCCGGTGCGCGTCCAGGCCGGCGTGCGCTTCTGGCGCAACAACGCCGAGACGCTCGCACGCGCCGAAGCGAAGACCGGCGTGCCCGCCGAAATCATCGTCGGCATCATCGGCGTCGAGACCATCTACGGGCGGAACATGGGCAACTTCCGCGTCATCGACGCGCTCGCCACCCTGTCATTCGACTTCCCCGACGCGCATCCACGTGCGGCCGAGCGACGGGCCTTCTTCCGTGGCGAACTCGAAAGCTTCCTCAGCACCGAAAGCCGCACCGCCGAGAACCCGATGGTCCCGCTCGGCAGCTACGCCGGCGCGATGGGCATGCCGCAGTTCATGCCGAGCAGCATCGCCAAGTACGCCGTCGACTTCGACGGCGACGGGCGCATCGACCTCGTCAACAACCCGGCAGACGTGATCGGGTCCGTGGCCAACTACTTCAAGTCCTTCGGGTGGAAGCCCGGCATGCCGGCGATCTTTCCTGTCGGCTTCGATGAGTCGCGGCTCAAGAAGTCGGTGCTGTTGGCACCGGACATCGTTCCGACTTTCAGTGCGGATGCCTTCGTTGCGGGGGGCGCGGTGTTGAAGGGCGATGCGCTCGAGCACCCCGGGCTGCTCGCGCTCATCGAGCTGCAGAACGGCGACGAGGCGCCCAGCTATGTCGCGGGGACGCAGAACTTCTACGTGATCACGCGCTACAACTGGAGCAGTTACTACGCGATGTCGGTGATCGAATTGGGGCGTGAGATACGGGCTGCGATGGATCAGTGAGGGTCAGGGGAGCCTCAGGGCTCCCACAGCTTCGCGAAGGCGAAGGACAACTGACGATGATGGCGGATCGACAAGAGGTAGACCGTCGAGCCGGCGAGCGTGTAGAGGATCAGGTAGTCGCCGTGCAGATATTCGCGCAGCGCGTCCGCCGCGCCAGGCGACAACGCCACAAGCTGAGCCAGCGCTTCGGCCGACCGCGGCGGCTTGTCGAGATACCGGCGGCCGATGCGAGGAAAGCGGCGAAGGTTCGGGATGACAGTGTCTCGCAGGCCATCGAGCAGCTTGTCGTACGCCTGGGCCGTGTCGGCTTCGGCCAGGAATGCCTCGATGGACTCGAGGCGCTCGAGGAAGCTCGCGGTGAGTTCGACGCGACTTTTCGACTCAGCCACGGCGCTTGCTGGTCTTGACCGAGGCCTTGCGTTGTTGCTGCAGGCGGGCAATCGCTGCGTCGGCGTCTTCCGTACGGCCAAGCGAAATGTCGGCCAGGCCGCGTTTGACGTCCTCGAGCACCAGCAGGTGAATGCGCTCGTGCTCCAGGCGGTGGTAGTAGTCCAGCCTCTCGGCGTCGATCAGCGCGACGTAGCTCTCGCCGTTCTTGGTGATGATCTTCTCGCTTCCTTCTTTGACTTCGTCGGCCAGCTCGGACAGCTTGGCGCGGGCCTGGGTAAAGGGGATCACGTCCTTGGCGGCGATCGGCATGTGCACTCCAGTTGGCAGAATTCTGTGCAGTTTAATGCAACCGATAACTTGGGGCACAGTCATCCGGCGAAGGCAGGCCCTTCTGCGATCATCAGCGCCTCGCCCGCCGATCACCGGAGCCCAGCTTGCCCCAAGACCTCCACCTGGACGCCTACGTCAGCTTCACCCTCGCCGTCCTGTTGCTCTTCGTCGGCAAGGCTTGCACGAGACGCTTCGAACTGCTGCGCCGCTACAGCATTCCAGAGCCAGTGCTCGGCGGGTTGGTCTGCATCTTCATCGTCAGCGCCCTGTACCTGACCATCGGCCTGAAGGTCGACTTCCAACTCGGCGTGCGCGACGTCCTGCTGCTCTACTTCTTCGCAGCCATCGGCCTCGGCTCGGACGTGCGGACCCTCGCCCACGGCGGCAAGCCGCTCGCCGTGCTGCTGGCGCTCGCCGCTTTCTACATCGTGCTGCAGAACCTGCTCGGCATGGCCGTGGCGAGCGGTTTCGGACTGGACCGCCGCGCGGGGCTGCTGACGGGCTCGATCTCTCTCACGGGCGGCGTGGGCACGACCTTGGCGTGGGTTCCGCATTTCGTCAACGATCTCGGCATCCTCAACGCCGAGGTCATCGGCTTGTCCGCCAACATGGCGGGCCTGATCGCGGCCTGCGCGATCGGCGGCCCCGTCGCCGCCTACCTGATGCGCCGCAACCAGCTCGTCTCTTCCGCCGAGGCCTCGTTGCCGCCGGGTGCCCACTACGAGGACGAGAATCGCACCCGCCTCGACTACAACAGCGTGCTGCTCGCGCTGCTGTGGCTCAACGTCGCGCTGATCCTGGGGCGAGGCATCAGCGACCTCATCGCGCTGACGGGACTGAGGCTGCCTGCGTTCGTCGGCACCCTCATTGCCGGCATCCTGGTGCGCAACGTGACGGCGCTGTTCACCCGCCAGAAGGGCCAGCTGTGGCACTGGGACCGCATGCGGGCCGGCGTCGCGCTGATCTCGGACATCTGTCTCGGCGTCTTCCTGACCATGGCGCTCATGGGCCTGCAGCTCTGGCAGATGCAAGGTGTCGCGATCTTCGTGCTGACGGCGCTGGTGCTGCAGGTGACGATGGCGGTCGCCTTCATCGTCTTCGTGGTCTACCGGTTCATGGGACGCGACTACGAGTCGGCGGTGATCTGCGCTGGCTTTGGCGGCATCACGCTGGGCTCGACCGCGACGGCCATCGCCAACATGAGCGCGGTGACGCGCGACCACGGCGCCGCGCCCCGCGCCTTCATCGTGGTGCCGCTGGTCGCCGGCTTCTTCATCGACCTGGTGAACGCCTTCATCATCGGGTTCATGGCCCGGTGACGAGGGCTGTCACGCCCGCACCGCCTCCGCCCCGTGCTCCGCCCGCTTGTCGTGCCCCACGAGCAGTACCAGCGCGAACGCCAGCACCGACAACAGCGCCAGGAAGAGCACCGCATAGAAGTCGTTGCCCATCCTGTCCCTCAGCACGCCGAAGATCGTCGGACCGATGTAGCCGCCGAGGTTGCCGATCGAGTTGATCCATGCGATGCCGGCCGCCGCGGCAACGCCGCTCAGCAGTGCCGTGGGCACGGTCCAGAACACAGGCAACGCGGTGAAGATGCCGAAGGCGGCGAGCGTGACGGCCGCCATCTTCGGTATCGGCGCGCTCAATTCGGCCGCAGCCACCAGCCCCAAGAAAATGCAGGCGAGCGGGATCAGGAGGAACAGCTTGCGCTCGCGCCGCGCGTCGGACCAGCGCGTCCAATACACCATCGCGATCGCGCCGACGAGATACGGGAAGGCATTGATGAAGCCGATCTCGACATTGCTCAGGCCACCGAAGCCCTTGATGATCTGTGGCAGGAAAAATCCCAGGCCGTACAGGGGCACGGTGATGCCCATGTAGACGATACCCAGCGAGATGACTTTCCAGTTGAGCAGTGCCTGCTTCCACGAGATCTTGTGGATCGATTCGCGGTGGCGCTGTTCGGCATCAAGCGTCTTCTGCAACCAGTTGGCTTCGTCGGGCGTGAGCCACTTGGCGTTCTTCGGCCTGTCGGGCAGGTAGATCAGCACGACGAATGTCAGCACCAGCGCCGGCAGCGCTTCGAGGATGAAGAGCCACTGCCATCCGTGCATGCCCCAGACGCCCTCCATGTTGAGGATGAAGCCAGAAATGGGCGAGCCGATCACTGTGGAGATCGGGATGGCGAACATGAACCAGCCCACGATGCGGGCCCGGTACGCAGCCGGAAACCACAGCGTGAGATAGAAAATGACGCCCGGAAAGAACCCCGCCTCGGCGATGCCGAGCAGGAAGCGCACGACGTTGAAGCTCGTTGCCCCGCCGACCCAGGCCTGCGCCATCGACAGCACGCCCCAACTGAACATGATGCGGGCGATCCAGCGGCGGGCGCCGAAGCGTTCGAGCGCCAGATTGCTCGGCACCTCGAACAGAAAATAGGCAATGAAGAAGATACCGGCCGCGTTCCCGAAGACGGTGCTCGTGAAGCCCAGGTCCTTGGACATCGAGGCACCGGCAAAGCCGAGGTTGACGCGGTCGAGGTAGGCAACGAAGTAGCTGACCATCAGCAGCGGCAGCAGCCGCCAGCTGACCTTCGAGATGGTTCTCTGCTCGATGGATTCCACTCAGGCCCCCTGTTCGACGTGGCGGGCGAAGTTCTCGAGAATCGCCTTCCACCCATCGCGTTGCTGCTCGACCGAATGGGTGGACTCACCGTCGAAGGTCACGCGCACCGTGACGCCTTTCGGGCCATCGGCGAATTCGACCTGCGCGCTACGGTCGCCGAAGGAATATTCGATCAGCGCGTTGGGCACGACCTTGGTGTAGGTGCCCGCGAAATCGAAGCCCATGCTGCCGTCCTTCGCTTCCATGCGTGACGTGAAAGCGCCGCCGACACGCAAATCCACAGCAGCCGCGGTAGTGTGCCAATCGGCGGATGCAGCGTTCCATTGCTTGATGTCCTCGGGCGTCGTGTAGGCGCGCCAGACTTCGTCGATGGGCGCCGAAACAGTGGTTTCAACGGTGATTTTCATGGTCTCTTGTTCTGCGGAAGTTTGTCTTGATGAGGTCCGACCAGAATACTGGCATATCGTCCTCGCGCGGACAACGCCAGTCGCGCCATTGGATGGCCCCCTCACTCGGCGCTAAGATGTGCGCCGCCATGCGCAACCCTCGACACCGCAACCGTGCGCCACGCCACTGGGCCTGGATGCTGTGGTTCGCATTGCTCCTGCCCATGGCGCAGGTCGCGTCGGCCGCGCATGCCCTGTCGCACCCGGTCGAACCGGCCAGCGCGCATGCGGGGGACAAAGGGCTTCCTCATTCCTTCGCATGTGACCTGTGCCTGACGGCGGCTGCACTGCATGGCGGAGCCATCCGCTCCGAGCCGTCGCCCTTGCCTCTTTCCGCCGCCCGGAACGAGGCACCGCAGCATGCCCCCGCAGGAATCTGGCAGGAACTGCTTGCCCCTGCCTATCGGAGTCGAGCCCCGCCGCACGCCCCGGTTTGATCGTTGACCGACCCGCCCGATAGCCGGGCGGAGCATTGCAACGCCCTTTCCGCGAGCGTCCTTTCATGAATCAGCTTTATCGGGTGAGCCTCGCGCTCGCCCTGGCCGTGCCCATTGCGGCAACGGCCGAAACCTCTTCCTCCGACGTCGACGCGCTTCGACGGGAGATCAACGCGATGCGCGCCGACTACGAGTCGCGCCTCCAGGCTCTCGAGCAAAGGGTGAAGGCGGCAGAAGCCGCCGCTTCGCCCGGCGCGTCCGCTGCGGCGGGCGTGGCTCCACCGACTGCGGCAGCAGCCACGGAGACCGCCGCTGCGCCGCCGCCGACCACAGCGCCCGTGGCCTCCTCCCGCCAACATCGATCCCTGGCTGCGAGGCGTGGCCAACATCGCGCTGGAAGCCGACAACTCCGTGTCGATCGAAGAGGCCTACGTCCAGACCACATCGCTCGGCAACGGGCTGTCGGTGAAGGGCGGACGCTTCTTCTCGAACATCGGCTACCTCAATCCGCAGCACTCGCACACGTGGGACTTCGTGGACGCCCCACTCGCCTACCAGGCCATGCTCGGCACCCAGTACATCAACGACGGCCTGCAGATGAGCTGGGTCGCGCCGATCGACCAGTACGTCGAGTTCAACGCCGAGGTCGGTGGTGGCAACAGCTACCCTGGCACCAAGCCGACCAGCAACGGCGCCGGGATGACTGCACTGGCCTTGCACACCGGCGGCGACATCGGCGAAAGCAACAACTGGCGTGCCGGCGTTTCGCTGCTCAACGCGAAGGCCTCCGATCAGCAACTCGTCTCGATGAACGGCACCGGTTTCCCGGTCAACGACATCTTCAACGGCGACACGCGCGTCTGGATCGTCGACGGCGTCTGGAAATGGGCGCCCAACGGCAACGCCACGCGCACCAACTTCAAGCTCCAGGGCGAATACCTGCGCAGCAATCGCAACGGCAACCTGCTCTACGACGTCGGCTTTGCCAATGCCTTTGGCAACTACCGCGTCGCTCAATCGGGCTGGTACCTGCAAGGGGTCTACCAGTTCATGCCGAACTGGCGCGTCGGCGTGCGCACCGAACGGCTCGACCCCGGCACGCCGACTTTCGGGCCTTTCTCGATCGCCTTCCTCGGCGACTACCGTCCGAGCAAGAACTCGGTGATGGTCGATTTCAACCCCAGCGAGTTCTCCCGCATCCGACTGCAGTTCGCGCAGGACAAGGCGCAGATCGGCCGCACCGACAACCAGATTTCCCTGCAATACCAGATGAGCCTGGGCGCGCACGGCGCGCACAGCTACTGACACCCCAAAGGCCCCCACCATGAAACTCCTCCACCGCCTCTCCCTGATTCCGCTGATTGCCGCGCCGCTGCTGATGGCCGCGCCTGCCCAAGCGGCGCTTCGCGTCTTCGCCTGCGAGCCCGAATGGGGCGCGCTCGCACAGCAGCTCGGCGGCGACCTCGTCGACGTGTCGGTCGCAACCAATGCGCTGCAGGACCCGCACCAGATCCAGGCCAAGCCGAGCCTGATCTCGCGCGCCCGCAGCGCGGATCTCGTCGTCTGCACCGGCGCCGAGCTCGAGATCGGCTGGCTACCGGTGCTCCTGCAGCAATCCGGCAACGCCAAGGTGCAGCCCGGCCAGCCGGGCAATTTCGCGGCGGCCGACTTCGTGCGCAAGCTCGAAGTGCCGACGCAAGTCGACCGCTCGCAAGGCGACGTGCACGCCGCCGGCAATCCGCACATCCAGACCGACCCGCGCAACATCGCGCTGGTGGCGACCGCCCTCGGCGCGCGCCTGCAGCAGATCGACCCTGCGCACGCAGCGGACTACGCGAAGAACCAGGCCGATTTCACCGCCCGCTGGCAGCAGGCCATCACGCGCTGGACGTCGCAGGCCGCCCCACTCAAGGGCGCGTCCGTCGTCTCGCAGCACAACGCCTTCGTCTACCTGTACGACTGGCTCGGCCTGAAGGAAGTGGCCGTGCTCGAACCCAAGCCCGGCGTCGAACCCACTGCGTCGCACCTGCAGGAAGTGCTCGCCAAACTGAAGGACACGCCGCCGAAGATGGTGATCTATGCCGCCTACCAGGACTCGCGTCCATCCGACTGGCTCAGCAAGAACGCCGGCATTCCCGCGGTGAAACTGCCCTTCACCGTGGGCGGCACCGAAGGCGCAAAGGACCTGTTCGGGCTCTTCGACGACACCGTTGCCCGATTGCTCGCCGCCGGGACCAAGTCATGAACTGGAGTGCGCTCGACTGGAGCATCCTCGGCCCGGCCTTGATCGCCGGCGTGCTGGTGCTGGCCACCCATGTGCCGCTCGGCATGCAGGTGCTGGACCGCGGCATCGTCTTCATCGACCTCGCGATCGCGCAGATCGCCGGGCTGGGCGTGATCGCCGCCGACGCGCTGGGCATGCCCGAGGGCGGCGTCGCGGTGCAGTTCGCGGCGGTGACCGCCGCCCTGCTCGGCGCTTGGCTGCTCACCTGGACCGAGCGGCGCGCGCCACAGCAACAGGAGGCGCTGATCGGCGTGATGTTCGTGCTCGCCGCCTGCGCCGGCATCCTGCTGCTGGCCGGCAATCCGCATGGCGGGGAGCATCTCAAAGACCTGCTCGTCGGCCAGATCCTGTGGGTCGACAAGACCCAACTGCTATGGCTGGGCGGCATCTCCGCCGTGTTGCTGCTCGCCCTGGCGATGGGCTGGGTACAACGCCTCGGCCGCTTCGGCTTCTATGCGGCGTTTGCGCTGGCCGTCACCGCTTCGGTGCAGCTCGTCGGCGTCTACCTCGTGTTTTCCAGCCTCATCATTCCGGCACTCGGAACGCGCGGGCATCGCGGGGCGAGGCGCCTCTGGTTCGCCTACGGATTCGGCGTGATCGGCTACGCGCTGGGCCTCGCACTATCGGCGCTGTTCGACCTGCCATCAGGCGCGGTCATCGTGTGGGCCTTGGGCGTTTGTGCGCTCACGGGCGCATTGGCCTTTCGCGGCGAACCGGACGCCACCCCCGCGCTGGCCGAAGGGGAAGGCCAAGCCCACTGACATGAGACCTCTACCTCTCCTCTACGCGACCCTTCCGAACCACCACAACGAAAGCCCTGCCGAAACAAGCATCAGCAAACCCGCCAGATAGGCAAACACCGCAGTAATCTCGGTTTCCTTTCTTTCGAACACCAGCCGGCTCTGGAGGGCTTCGTAGACCTTCTTCAGGTCCGTGCCGCTGCCGGCGTGGAAATACTCACCTTGGGTCAGATTGGAGACGTTCTTCAGGGTGTCCTCGTCCAGGCGAACGCGCATGCTCCACCCTTCGACGGAAACCACATCGCCCTCGGCCGAACCGAAGCCGACGGTGAATATCTTGACGCCACGGCTCGCGGCCACCTGTGCGGCTTCCATGGGTTCGGGGCCGACCGAGTTCTGGCCGTCGGTGAGCAGCACGATCACTGCGGCCCCGTAGGAGCCGGGCGCCACCGGCCTGAAATCCGGTGCATCGGCGGCGCGACCGAGGTCCCCATGCTTCCACTTCGGGTTGCGCTGATTGCCGAACTCCGCCGGATCGATTCCGGCTTCCGGAAAAATCGTGGCCAACGCAACCATGATGCCGCTGCCGATGGCCGTCCCAGGCTGCAGCTGCACCCGGTCGATGGCGGCCAGCACGTCGTCGCGGCTCAGCGTAGGCCCCTGCACCACGTTCGCAGAGCCGCCATAGGCCACCACGCCGATGCGGACGCCGCGCGGCAACTGTTGCGCGAAGGTTTTCGCGGCCGCCTGGGACGCCGTGATGCGATCGGGCGCCACGTCCGTCGCACTCATGCTGCCCGAGACATCCAGCGCGAGGATGACAGTCTGTTGCCGTGTCAGCAACGTGACATTCGCCATGGGGCGCGCCCCCGCGACGATCACGGCGCCCATGGCGACCAGGAGAAGCGCCGGCGGTAGATGGCGCCGCCAGCCCATCCACTTGCCGACGGCCTGCCGCACCACGGCCAGGCCGGGGTAACGCAGCGTCTGCGGCCTGCGTCGGCGCAGCATCCAGACGTAAAGCAGGGCCAAGACCGGCAGCATCAAGGCCGACCACAGCATCTCGGGCCACAGGAACGTCACGGCGATCCTCCAGTGAAGCGAAGCATGACATGCACGAGGCATGCCCGCATTCATCGTTTGGCATATCAATTATCGTCAGGCCCAGGGAGCCAGGAACTGACTCGAATAGTCAGCCGCGGCGCAACCGATGCAAGGTGATCTCGGGCGGGCAATTGAACCGGACATCGACCAGCGACGACCCGCAGCCCACTGAGGTGTAGCCTGACATTCCACGGTGCTCCCAAGGTCCCCGCGCCGTGGCGCGCGGCGCATTGGAGTCCGTGAGGATCGGAATGCCGCCGGGCAGGCAGATCTGCCCGCCATGGGTGTGCCCGCTCAGCATCAGGCTGAAGTCGGCGTGCGCTGCAAGCCGATAGGGCTCCGGCGTATGCGAAAGCAGGATCGCGCAATCCTCAGGCGCGATGTCGGCTGCAGCCTTGTGAAAATTGTGTGTTCGAAAGTAATGCGCGTCGTCGATGCCGACCAGCATGAGCACCTCGCCCTGGCGTTCGATCCGCACCGATTCATTCATCAGCACGGCAATGTCGAGCGCCTCCATGCCCGGCACCATGCGGATGGTGTCGTGGTTGCCCAGCACGGCATAGACCGCATCGCCCAGATGAGGCCTCAAGCGTGCCAGCGCGGCGAGCGTCGGCGCGTACGGCCCGAAGGTGCGGAACCGGAAGTCCCCGGTCAGCACACAGACGTCATGGGCCACGCAGCGCACGCTGTCGATCAGGCGCTCCAGATGGGCCTCGCTCATGTCGATGTGCAGGTCGCTCAGGTGCAGCAGCCTGAAGCCCTCGAAAGCCGCAGGCAGACGCGCGAGCCGGACCTCGTTGTCCCGCAGCCGGATGTCCAGCACGTTGCGCCGCCCGCGCGCGTGCATTCCGGTCAGCGTGAGCGTGACACGAATGACGCTTTGGAGGGAGTACCAGTGGTCGAGATGGAAAAAGCGCGTTCCGGGGCGGACGACGCGCGCCTCGTGCTCGCCTTCGAGGCTCAGGCGTTGCCGCAGATGCGCGCGGCCGATCCTCGCTTCGAGGACAGCGAGATCCCTGCGCTCTTCTTCGCTGCAGTCGGACAGTTTCATGGCATGTCCGACTCTACATGTCCGGGCACGGAGCGGCTGCGAGCCGCCCCTGATCAGCCCGGCGGAGGAACCAGGATGTCCGTGCAGTTCGTGGTGAAAATGTCGAGCATCATCGCCAGTCGCCCGATCAGTCGATCACTGTAGTCTCTGTTCGGGTGCACGAAGTCGACCAGATCCCAAGCACCATAGAACGGCACCGAACCCCAGTCGGCAAAGGGAACGCCCGTATTCATGGCGATCGCTTGAATGACCGAGTCGTAGAAATCCCGGAGCTGAAGTGACACGTTGCTGAGTGGCCCGCCCCTGGCCTGGTGGGAAAAGCCGGTCAGCACCGGCACGCGGCCCTCATTCCGTACCCTCTGGATCATGTCGTAGTAGTCGACGATCACGGAGTTGATGTTCCTCCCCTGCCACGCATCGATGACACCGTTCTCGATGATCACGTAGTGCGCGCTGCGGGTCTGGTAGGGAAAGACAGGCGCCAAGTCGCCAAGACGCATGCCCCCGACCGAATGATCGGCGACGATCAACAGGTTCGGCCTGACCTGCTGCAACCTCATGGCGGGAGTCACGGCGGTGCTGTTGGAGGCCATGATCGAGTCGCCATAGATCTCGACTGTGCACAACGAAGGGTCCTCGGCAGGCTTTCTCAGGGTCGCGGGATCTTTTCCCATCGATGAATCAGCCACAGGCGTTGCGACCGACTGACCCGCAGTAGCGAGCGCCGCATTGCCTACGCCCCCATCTCCACCTCCTCCACAACCGGCAAGCAATCCTGCCAGCAACACGGCGACAAGAACTTGAATCATGGATTCACCTCCTCGGCTCGCTGCAACCGCTCCCTGCGTGTGCGGCCGGGACATTGACACTGTTTGATCGGAATGGCGAGCGTTATCAAGTCAACGCCACCGTTAAAAAGGTCAAGCTCGCAGCTTCAGAGGTTCAGCTGATGAGCCGGTCGGCCCGCACCAGCAGCGACTGCGGCAGTTTCAGCCCGATCGCGTTGGCGGTCTTCAGGTTCAGCACCAACTCGAAGGTCGTGGGCCGCTCGATCGGCAGGTCCGCAGGCTTGGCGCCCTTGGCAATGCGATCAACGTACGACGCGAGCCGCGCATAGGAATCCACGAGGCGTGGCCCGTAGGTACAGAGGGCGCCACTGTCCGCGAAGACCGGCCAGCCCGACATGACAGGCATCTTGCGCGCAATGGCGAAATCAAGGATCTGCCGCCGGTTGGCCACCGCGAAACTGTCGCTGAAGATCGACACCGCACGTGCCGGCGAAGCGGCCATGGCCTCCAGCGAGGAAGTCAGTTCGTCGCGCGTTCGCGCAGGAAAGTATTCCGTGCGCAGGCCGAGTTGCCTTGCCGCGCCATCGGTGTAGTCGCGCTCGATGTGCGAGCCGGGGTGCTCGGGGTTGGCCACGATCGCGACGTCGCGCACTGACGGAACCATCTCGCGCAGGATCTCCAGCAGCTTGGCGTTCATCTCGGCGGCGAGCAGCGTCAGGCCGGTCATGTTCGAGTCGGGGTGCGCGAGGCTCTTGGCGAAGCCGGCCGAGACGGGATCGCCGCTGAAGACGTAGGCCACCGGCACGGCCACCGGGAGCGTGCTCACGACGTTGACCGCCGGCCCGCCCTGCACGAGCAGGATGTCGATCGGAATTCGCTGGAGTTCCGCGACTTGTTCGGGGACGCGTTGCACCGAACCGTCGCCGTACCTGAACTCGATGGAGACGTTGCTGCCCTCGACATAACCCAGCTTGGCCAGCGAGGCGCGCAACCCGGCGACCATCGGCGTCAGGGTGGCAGGCTCCTGCGCGGTGACCCACCCGAGGCGCAGCACCTTGTTGTCGGCCGCGCGTATCCGCGAACTGTTCTGCATCAAGGCAAGGGCGAACGCGGTGCCCAGGACTGTGCGTCGTTGCATGGGGGGAGCGTGCATCTTTGGACGGGACTGCGCAAGATAACTTCAGGCTAGGCTGGATGGCCGAGAGCGTGTGCTCTATATTGATTGCCGGCCGCAAGAATCCAATCGAGCATCAGCAGAGACGGAGGGCCCCATGGTCGGCAGCGCGGCGGTGCGCTGCACTCGGCGTTTTCTTCGCTCGGCCAGTAACCCGAAAACCCCGGAGCCCGAAATAACACCCGGGGACCGACGCAGGTAGCCGCCTCGACAAAACCCCGCATGCAGCACAACGTCATCAAAGGAGCGAACCATGCAAATCGACGACGACAAGCTCAACGCCCTGCTCGCCAGGATGGTCACCGAGTTCGGCGCGCTGGCCAGTGCGCCACTGGTGATCCTCGGCGACCGGCTCGGGTTGTACAAGGCCATGGCGGGCGCCGGGCCGTTGACGGTGGACGACTTCAGCGAACGCACGCGCCTGCGCGTGCGCTACGCGCAGGAGTGGCTCAATGCGCAGGCCGCGAGCGGCTTCGTCGACTACGACCCGAAAGCGCAGACCTACACGCTCTCGCCCGAGGCCGCACTGGTGCTGGCGGACGACAGCAGCCCCGCCTTCATGGGCGGTGGATTCGAATGCCTGATGTCGATGATCTATGACATCGACAAAGTGCAGAGGGCCTTTCGCGACGGCACCGGCCTCGGCTGGCACGAACATCACCCGAGCCTGTTCACCGGCACCGAACGCTTCTTCAGGGCCGGCTACAACGCGAACCTGGAGCCGAGCTGGATTCCGGCGCTGGACGGCATGAGCGACCGGCTGCAGGCAGGCGCTCGCGTGGCCGATGTCGGCTGCGGCTTCGGCGCATCGACCATCGTGCTGGCCCAGGCCTACCCCGCTTCGACATTCGTCGGCTACGACTATCACGAGCCTTCGATCAACGCTGCGCGCGAGCGCGCAACCGCAGCGGGCGTCGCCGATCGCGTGAGCTTCGAGGTGGCTGGCGCGAAGACCTATCCGGGGCGCGACTTCGATCTGGTCGCGTTCTTCGATTGCCTGCATGACATGGGCGACCCGGTCGGCGCGGCGAAGCACGTGCGCGAGACGCTGTCTCCGGACGGCATGTGGATGATCGTCGAGCCGTTTGCCAATGATCGGCTGGAGGACAACATCAATCCGGTTGGGCGGATCTTCTACTCGGCGTCGACGATGGTGTGTACGCCATGCTCGCTGTCGCAGGAAGTGGGGCTGGGGCTTGGGGCGCAGGCTGGGGAGAAGCGGTTGAGTGGGGTTGCGCGGGAAGGCGGGTTCAGTCGGTTTCGGCGGGCTGCGGAGACGCCGTTCAATCTTGTGTTTGAGGCCCGGCCTTAAATTCCCGTCATCGGGATCGCACTTGCTCCACGTACGTAGTGCTGTTTGGGAAGGCAGCGCTGCGTAGATCCTTGCCAAGCCGACGCAACCACTGGGTTGCACGAAACGCAATGTACTCAGGCTATTTTTGCGTTGGACACACTCCCCCCTCGTCTTCAAACTCCCGCCCAAGCGTTCGCCACTCGGCGTCTCGCCTTTCAAGAAAACGGAGACAAGTGAATGACGACGAATTGGGGCATCCCCTCGCACGGGGGTTTCGCAAAATGAGCGGTCCATTGCAAGGCATCAGAGTGATCGAGATGGCAGGCCTCGGCCCCGGTCCTTTTTGCGCCATGATGCTGGCCGACATGGGCGCTGACGTCGTGCGCATCGAGCGTGAGAACGACGTGGCACCGCTGCAAGGCAAGAACGACATCAACAGCCGCGGCAAACACAGCGTCAAAGTCGACTTGAAGTCGCCCGAGGGGGCCGAACAGGTGCTGTCGCTGATCGAGCATGCCGACGTGTTGATCGAAGGCTTTCGCCCGGGCGTGATGGAGCGTCTGGGGCTGGGCCCCGATCTCAGCCTGCAGCGCAATCCGCGCCTGGTGTTCGGCCGGATGACAGGCTGGGGCCAGTTCGGCCCGTTGGCCCATGCGGCCGGACATGACATCAACTACATCGCGCTGAGCGGCATGCTCGGCGCCATGGGCCGCCACGGTGAGCCACCTGCGCCGCCGCTCAACCTCGTCGGCGACTACGGGGGTGGCGCGATGATGCTGGCCTTCGGTATCGCCTGCGCCCTGGTCGAGACACGCGCCAGCGGCAAGGGCCAGGTGATCGACGCAGCCATGACCGACGGCACAGCGCTGCTCGGCTCGTTGTTCTACGGACTGAAGGCCCAGGGCTTCTGGAGCGCGCGGCGCGGCAGCAATCTCCTCGACGGCGCCGCTCCCTTCTACGACACCTATGAGTGCGCCGATGGGAAGTACGTGGCAATCGGGTCCATCGAGCCGCAGTTCTATGCGCAGTTGCTCGAGACGCTGGGTCTCGCCGCCGACCCGGCCTTCGCGCGACAGACGGACAAGCGCCAGTGGCCCGAACTCAAGCGCCGCGTGGCGGCAGTGATCGGCACACGCACGCGCGTCGAATGGACCCAGCGCATGCAAGGCACCGACATCTGCTTCGCGCCCGTGCTTGACATGGAGGAGGCGCCACTGCATCCGCACAACCTCGCTCGCGGCACTTTCATCGACATCGATGGCGTGACACAGCCGGCTCCCGCGCCGCGTTTCAGCCGCACGGTGCCTGAAGTGCGTCATGGAGCCGGTCAACCATCGCTTCCCATCGAGTCGGTGCTCTCTCAATGGAAACAAGAGGCGCCCTGACGCCCATCACCGCCGTTCATTCATCCATCCAACACCATCCAGACAGGAGATAGAAATATGACCCAACCAGTGATCGTCGCCGGGGTCGGCATGATTCCGTTCAAGAAGCCGGGCGCCAGCGCCAGCTATGTCGAGATGGGCGCCGGGGCTGCGCGCCAGGCACTCGCGGACGCCGGTATCGGCTACGAGCTGATCCAGCAGGCCTACGTGGGCTATGTCTATGGCGATTCGACCTCAGGCCAATCGGCGCTGTACGAAGTCGGCCTCTCGGGCATTCCGATCGTCAACGTCAACAACAACTGCTCCACGGGCTCGTCGGCGCTGTTCATGGCGCGCCAGGCCGTCGAGAGCGGCATGGTCGACTGCGCACTGGCGCTCGGTTTCGAGCAGATGCAGCCGGGTGCGCTGGGCAACGTGTTCAACGACCGGCCGGCGCCGATGGGCAAGAGCATGGCCGTGTCCGAAGCGCTGACGGCCGACGTCGACCAGATGCCGATGGCCCTGCGCATGTTCGGCGGCGCGGGCCGCGAGCACATGCAGAAGTACGGCACGAAGCTGGAGACCTTTGCTGCCATCCGCGCCAAGGCCAGTCGCCATGCAGTCAACAACCCGTTGGCCATCTTTCGCAAGGAAGTCACCGTGGACGAGGTGATGAATGACGTCCAGGTCTGGCCCGAAGTCATGACTCGCCTGATGGCCTGCCCACCCACCTGCGGCGGCGCCGCGGCAGTGATCGTGTCGGAGCGTTTTGCGAAGAAGCACGGCCTGCGCACCGATGTACGCATCCTCGCACAAGCGATGACCACCGACTACCCAAGTTCCTTCGAGCCACCTTCGATGATCAAGATGGTGGGCTTCGATATGGCTCGCTCGGCCGCGCAGCAGGTTTACGAAAAGGCCGGCGTCGCACCCAAGGACATTCGGGTCGCCGAACTGCACGACTGCTTCGCCCACAACGAACTGCTCACCTATGAGGCGCTGGGCTTCTGCCCCGAAGGCGGCGCGGAGAAGTTCGTGAACGATGGCGACAACACCTACGGCGGCCAGGTCGTGACCAACCCATCGGGTGGCCTCTTGTCCAAGGGGCATCCGCTGGGCGCCACCGGCCTGGCGCAGTGCTACGAGCTGACGCATCAGTTGCGCGGCACGGCCGAAGCACGTCAGGTGCAAGGCGCCGAACTTGCGCTGCAGCACAACCTTGGCCTCGGCGGCGCCTGCGTCGTCACGCTGTACGGCCGCGGCTGACCTACCCGTCCCAAGGAGACCCGACGATGACAGACAAGAGCCTTATCGGCCGCTCGCTCGGCGGCGGAAACGTGGAGGTCGAGAAGGGCCGCCTGCGCTTCTTCGCCAAGGCCACCGGCCAGAACGACCCTGTCTACAGCGACGAGGCGGCAGCGCGCGACGCGGGCCACCCGACCCTGCCGGTGCCGCCCACCTTCCTGATGTGCCTGAACAGCGAGGTGTCGGACCTGGTCGAGACGCTCGCCACACTCAAGATGGACCTCCGACGCATCCTGCATGCGGAGCAAGCCTTCGACTACCACCGCATGGCCTATGCCGGCGACACCCTGAAGTTCGAGACCCGGGTCGCCGACGTCTACGAGAAGAAAGGCGGTGCGCTGCAGTTCGTCGTCAATGAGACCCGCGTCACCAACCAGAAGGGCGAGCACGTCGCCGACCTGCGCGGGACGATCGTCCAGCGCAATGCCTGAGGAGTACGGCACCATGCAAACCATCCGCCATGCCGACGTGAAAGTCGGCGACGCGCTGCCGGCACTCAAGCTGCCCGCGATCAACCGCACCGCGCTGGCCTTGTACGCCGGCGCATCGGGCGACCACAACCCGATCCACATCGACGTCGACTTCGCGCGGAAGGCGCGCATGCCGGACGTGTTCGCCCACGGGATGCTGTCGGCCGCCTACATCGCGCGACTGTTGACTGATTGGGTGCCGCAGCGGCAGGTGCGCTCGCTCGCGCTGCGTTTCTCGGGCATTACGCACCTCGGCAACGAACCCACGCTGACCGGCCGCGTGGCCGAGAGGTTCGAAGTAGACGGCGAGCCACGCGCGCGCATCGAGATGCAATGCGCCAACCAATACGGCGATCTCAAGATCGTCGCCGAGGCCGTGGTCGCACTGCGCTGACCCGCCACCTTCCCTTTCGCTTTACTCCCGAACAACCGAGACACACATGACCAAACTTACTGGCAAGACCGCCCTCATCACCGGCTCCGGCCGTGGCATCGGCCGCGCCCTGGCGCTCAAGCTCGCTTCCGAAGGCGCCCGCGTGGTCGTCAACGACCTGGATGCCGAACCGGCAAACGAAGTGGTCGAGATCATCCGCGGCATGGGCGGCGAAGCCGTCGCCTGCGCCGGCAGCGTCACGGCATCCGACTTCGCGGAGCGTTTCATCAAGACGGCGGTCGACAACTTCAAGGGGATCGACATCATCGTCAACAACGCCGGCTACACCTGGGACAACGTGATCCAGAAGATGACTGACGAGCAGTGGTACGCGATCATGGATTGCCACCTCACTGCGCCTTTCCGCATCCTGCGCGCCGCCTACCCGGTCATCAGCGCCGCAGCCAAGTCTGAAGCGGCTGACGGCCAGGAAGTGTTCCGCAAGGTGGTCAACATCTCGTCAATCGCTGCCGGAGGCAATGCGGGCCAAGCCAACTATTCGTCGGCCAAGGCCGGCCTGCTGGGCATGACCAAGACGCTGGCGCGCGAATGGGGCCGCCTGAAGGTCAACGTGAACGCGGTCGCGTTTGGCCACATCGAGACGCGCCTGACGCAAGCGCTGGCCGGCGATGCCAGCAAGACCGTGACGATCGAAGGCCGCGAGATCAAGGTGGGCATCCAGCAATCCATGATCGATGCAAGCAAGCACATGATTCCGCTCGGCCGCCCCGGCACGGCGGAAGAAGCCGCAGGCTCCGTCTACCTGTTCTGCACGCCCGAGTCCAACTACGTGTCGGGCCAGGTCCTGGTCTGCGGCGGCGGCTTCGGCAACATCTGAGCACGAAAGGCGCATGCACATGCTCGACAACATCCGCTCGTCCTGGATGGACGAAGACCTGGAGGCGTTCGCCGACACGGTTCGCCGTTTCTGCCGCGAATACGTAGAACCCAACGACCTGAAATGGCGCGATCAGCACCAGACCGGTCGTGAAGTCTGGCGCAAGGCCGGACAGCTCGGGCTGATCCTGCCCGACGTGCCTGAGGAATACGGCGGCTCAGGTGGCACGCCCGCCCACGCAGCAGTCGTGATGCGCGAACTGGGCTATGCCGGCAACTCCGCCTTCGGCTCGGGCATCAACCACATCGTGGGCCACTACATCCTGGCCTTCGGCACCGAAGAACAGAAGATGCGCTGGCTGCCCGGTATTGCCTCAGGGGAGATCATCACCTCGGTCGCCATGACGGAGCCGGGCACAGGCTCCGACCTGCAGGGGGTCCGCACCAGGGCCGAGAAAACGGGCGATGGCTATGTCATCAACGGCGCCAAGACTTTCATTACCAACGGGCAGTTGTGCGACATGGTGGTGGTGGTCGCCAAGACCGACCCCGGCCAGGGCGCCAAGGGAATCTCGCTGTTGATCGTCGATGCCAACGCGAAAGGTTTCCGCCGCGGCAAGGTGCTGGACAAGGTCGGCCAGGAAGGCGGCGACACCTCGGAGATGTTCTTCGACGACTGCTTGGTGCCAGCCGACTGCCTGCTCGGCGGCAAGGAAGGCCAGGGCTTTTTCCAGCTCATGGGCCAACTGCCGTACGAGCGGGCGCAGATCGCGATCGGCGCCGCCGCCCAGATGGAGCGGGCGCTGGCTCTGACAGTGGAATACGCCAAGGATCGGCGAGCCTTCGGCAAGCCGATCATCGAGTTTCAGAACACCCGCTTCGTGTTGGCGGATGTCAAGGCGACGACGCTCGCCGCGCGCACCTTCGCCGACCACATCACGCAACAGTGGATCGACGGCCGACTCGATGCGAGCCTGGCCTCCATGGGCAAGTTCTGGATCACCGAACGCCAAGGCGAGGTGATCGACAAGTGTGTGCAGCTCTTCGGCGGCTACGGCTACATGATGGAGTACCCCATCGCGCGCATGTACGCCGACGCGCGCGTGCTGCGAATCTACGGTGGCAGCAACGAGATCCAGCGCGAGTTGGTCGGCCGCTCGCTGTAGCCGATAGCCAGGAGCGCGCGCTGAGCTCGATGCCCGCGCGCGCCCGGTTCCGCTTTTCAATCTAGAAATGGGGCACGCGGGCACGGTGTTGCACGCGCGTGGCCCTGCAGGAGACAAGACAATGTATTTGACCCAGGGCCTGCACAAGGCATTGCAACTGCGTCCGGACGCACCAGCCGTGCGCTTCATGGGCAAGAGCCTTACCTACGCGCAACTCGGCGATCGTGTCGCGCGCCTGGCCGGTGCGCTGCAGAAGCTCGGCGTGAAGAGCGGCGATCGTGTGGCGATGTATTCACTCAATTCAGCGCGATACATCGAGTACGACCTTGCAGTGGCATGGGCCGGTGGTGTGCTCAATCCAGTGAACATCCGCTGGAGCCCCGCCGAAATCCTCTATTCGCTGAACGACTCCGGCACCACCGTATTGATCGTGGACGACACCTTCAAGAAGGCGGTCGCGGGCATTGCCAGCCAGGCCACGACGTTGCGGCACCTGATCTACGCGGGCGACGGCGAAACGCCCGAAGGAATGCTCTGCTACGAGACCCTGATCGCGCAAAGCGAACCCGTGTCCGACACGTGGCGCCATGGCGATGACCTGGCCGGCATCTTCTACACGGGTGGCACGACCGGCTTCCCCAAGGGAGTCATGCTCAGTCACAACAACCTCGGCATCTCGGCCACCAGCAGCGTGCTGAACGGCAGCTGCGGACCGAGGTCGCGCTACTTGCACTGCATGCCGATGTTCCACCTTGCGGACTTTGCGGCAACCGTCGCGCTGTTCATCACGGGCGGCACCCACATCATCATCCCGATGTTCGAACCCGGGCTGACCCTCCAGAGCATCTCGCGTGAACGTGTGACCGAGGTGCTGATGGCGCCGACCCTGATCCAGATGACTCTAGACTGGCTGGAGTCGCACCCGGCTGAAGCGGCCGAGCTCGATCTCTCATCGATAGAGAGGCTGACCTACGGCGCCTCGCCAGTCTCGCCTACTCTGCTCGTTCGGGCGAAGTCCGTATTCCCGAATGTGGATTTCTATCAAAGCTATGGGATGACCGAGCTGTCGCCGGTGGCTACGACGCTCTTCCCGGAGCATCACAAGGGTGAGACTCTTCGATCGGCTGGACGCGCTGTCACCAATGTCGAACTCAAGATCGTCGACACCGAGGGCAAAGAGGTGCCGCACGGCACCCAAGGCGAGATCGTGGTGCGCGGCGGCAACGTGATGCTCGGCTATTGGAACAAGCCCGCCGAGACGGCGGCGGCGTTGAAGAACGGGTGGATGCACACGGGCGACGGCGGTCACATGGACGACGAGGGCTTTGTCTATGTGGGCGACCGCATCAAGGACATGATCATCACGGGCGGCGAGAACGTCTATTCGACCGAAGTGGAGAACGCCGCCACCAGCCACTCAACTGTCGCCCAGTGCGCCGTGATCGGCATTCCCAGCGAGAAGTGGGGCGAATCCGTTCATGCAGTGCTTGTGCTGCGACCGGGCGCCTCGCTCTCGCTGGAGGAACTGCGTGCGCACTGCCGCGAACGCATTGCCGGCTACAAGCTGCCGCGCAGCATGGAGATTCGCACCAGCCTGCCGATATCCAGTGTTGGCAAGGTGCTCAAGACCGACTTGCGCAAGACTTTCCAAGTCGCCGAGTTTGTTGCCTGACATTCGGGCGGGGAGTTGCCGAACCTGTTGCAATCCTGCTCAGCGTGTGCCGGGCGATTCGTGCTGCAATTGCGACGTGTGTCGCTTCGTACAAGACGCGTCGCCAATTCGATTGCAGATCGCGACGACGGCCGCGGCGGATTCTCGATCCGCGGGATTGAGCTTCAGTGCGTTCTCCAGCGTAGCGATCGCCAGTCGGTCCTGCCCGCCACGCTCGAGGGCGAGCGCGTAGACATAGGTGAAACGCGGGTTGTCCGGCGCAAGCTCTGCGGCGCGACGCAATGGCACGAGCGCTTGGTCGAGATGGCGTTGACGCAGCAGGGACAAGCCCAGGGCGTGCTGGGCGGTGGCATCGCCGGGAAATCTCGCGGCGACATCGCGCAGGAGCGATTGCGCATCTTCTTCCCGGCCTTGGGCGCGATAGACATCGGCGAGGTTCAGCAAGGACACGGCGAGATCCGGGGCCAGGTCGATCGCCTTCTTCAGCGCTGCCTCGGCCTCGGTCCACCTGCCCAGGTCGGCATAGAGGGTGCCGAGGTTGTCATAGGACTCCGGCCGATCGGCGTTGAACAACTGCACCCTGACGTATTCATCGATGATCGCGGAGAGCCGCGCCTGGTCCTTCGCGTCCCAGGCCGCGACCGGCACCCCAGCCAGCCAGCGCGCGACGGACATGCGAACCCCCTTGACCGGATCGGAAAGCAAGGGGCGCAGCCATTCGAAACGGATCTCGGGTGACGAAGTAGCCAGCGCCTCCACCGCGGTTCGCCGCACCAACGGGTCACGGTCCTGCAGCAGCTTGCGGATCTGGTTCAGCCCTTCCGGCCCCATCGCGGGAACGGCTCGCGACATGGCACTGGCGCGCGCGATCGACGACTGGTTGGTGTCCTCGAAGACCTTGGACAGCAGTGACAGTGCTTTCTCGTCGCCCTTGTCGAAGGCGGCGAACGCTGTCTGCAATGGGGGATGCCGCGCGTTGATGCCCGGATACCAGCGCTGTACCCACTGCGACGCCCACTCGGGCGACTTGTCGACGTGGCACTTGTTGCAGGCATTCGGAACGCCCGTGCCCACCGAAAGATCGGGCCGCGGCACCCGGATGCCGTGATCGTGCCGTGGGTCGATCGACATGTAGGTGGTCGTCGGCATGTGACAGGCGATGCAACTGCTGCCGGTTGAACCCAGTTCGTGGAAGGTGTGAGTCGGTGCCTGGTACTTGGCCGGTGCATGGCATTGAAAGCACACCGGGTTGCCCGGTGCGCGCAGCTTGAGCGAATGCGGGTTGTGGCAGTCGCTGCAGGTCACGCCCTTCTGGTACATCAGGCTCTGCTGGAACGAAGCGTAGTTGTAGACCTCGGCCTTCATTTGGCCATCGGGCCAGAACAGGGCCTTGTCGAGCAGCGAAGGCACATGCGTGTCGAGCAGCGGCTTGCCATGCACATAGTCGTCGGAGATCTGGCTGCGATGCGAGTGGCAGCGCGCGCACAACTCGACTTCGGCGCGGTCGGGCGCCGCAGGCGGGCTGCGCACCGCGTTGCCGCTTTCCGCGCTGATGGTCCAGTGCGCGTCCTTGCGATCCCGCAGCAACTGTTCCAGGCCCATCGTTGCATCCGACAGCCGGGCTGCCCCGGACAAGGCCGCCCAGGCCATATGGCGGGAGCCCGGGCCATGGCAGCTTTCGCAGCCGACGTTGCCTTCGGACCAGGTGCTGCCGTAGGTGCGCGTGACGACATCGAACTTCTTCTTGAAGTTGGTCGTATGGCATTCGGCGCACATGAAGTTCCAGTTGTTCTGGCGGCCGGTCCAGTGCAGCGGGTCACCGGGCTTGACGTTCTGCCCGGCGTGCAGGTCGAACCAGCGCTGGCCGCCCTTGTCGAGCGGGCGCGCGTCCCAGGCCATGGTCAGTGCCTGCATGCCTTTGTCGGGCATCGGGACCAGGAACTGTTGCAGCGGATAGACGCCCAGGGTGTGAGTCACCTCGAACTCCTGTTCACGTCCGTCGCGGTCCTGAGTCTGGACGTAGAACTTGCCGTCGCGCTGCCGGAACCGCGAAGTGATGCCAGCCTCCGTGAATGTTTCTCCATGGAAGGGTGCAAGCACGCTTGAAGGCGTGGCGTGCTGCATCGCCAGATCATGGTGTGAACCCTGCCAGGCCTGAAAATCAGTCTGGTGGCAAGCGGCACATGCCTGGGACCCGACAAACTTCGCGACCGACGACGGCGCGTCAGTGCCCGAGGCGATTGGGTGAGGCGCAGTTGCAGGTCGAAGGAGCAGCCACGCGAACAAGAGCGAGAAGACACTGACGGCCAGCGCGATCGCAACAAGCTTCCGCTGTTGGATGCGCATGGCGGCCTCTAGATCGAAGCATGACGGCGAAGGCCCGCCGTCCGCTCGCCAACCGAACGGCGTCGGCGCCACCTGCGCACGCCGAAGACGGCGGCTGCGATCAAGACGACCAGCAGCAGCAATGCGGCCGTAAGAATGCCTGCCATCTGCCGAACCAATACCAGCCAGTTGTTCTTCAGCAGCTGTGCGAGCGGGTTGTAGTCGGGCGGCGGCTTGATCACTCCGTTGTGCCGCTCGTAGTCGTCGTATTTGGCCAGCATCGTGTTCAGCAGTTCAGGCTTCTCGGCGCTGAGATCCCGCGCTTCGGTCGGATCCGACTTGACGTTGTAGAGGCGCCATTTGTGATCCGAGAACGGGGCAATGTTGCGGCTGATCTTGTAGTCGCCGAAAAACAGTGCGCTGGCCCCCGTGGCTTCGAAGCCGAGCGTGAAATCGGCGGGATGAATCGAAGGCGCCTGTCCCTCGAGGTAGGGCAGCATGCTCGTGCCGGTGGGGCGGATCAACTTCTTGCCCTTGTACTCGTCACCAGGCATCGGAATGCCGGCGATGTCCAGCACGGTCGGCAGGAAGTCGGTCACGTAGGCGAACTGATCGGTCATGCCGCCCGGCTTGACGCGTTGCGGATAGCTGATGATGAAGGGCACTCGCATGCCCCCTTCCGAGGAAGTGCCCTTGAAACTCGCGAAAGGCGTGTTGGACACTTCCGCCCAATCCTGGCCGTAATGGACATAGCTGCCTTTCTGCCCCAGCGTCTCGATGCCGAGCGCGTAGTTGACCCGATACCAGAGCCTGAAAGGCAAGTTGAGCGAGTTGAGCTCGACCGGGTCCGCGCCGTTGTCGGACATCACGATAAACACCGTGTTGTCCAACTGACCCGTCTGCTTCAGGTAGTCACGGAACCGGCCAATGTGCTGGTCTGCGTTGTCCAGCATTGCGGCGAAGACGGACATCTTCTTGGCATAGAGCTTCTGGTCCTTCGAGTCCAGACTGTCCCAACTCTTTCGCAGCACCGCCTCGGGCAGTTTGAGCCCGGCCGGAACCAGGCCCATGTCGACCTCGCGCTGGTAGCGCTCGGAGCGCAGCTTGTCCCAGCCTTGCGTGTAGCGATCCTTGTACTTGTCGATGTCCACCTCGGGTGCCTGCAGCGGCGAATGCACGGCCTGGAAGGCGAGCAAGGCGAAAAAGGGCTTGTGGGCATCCTTGCCGTCCTCGATGTAGCTGATCATCCGATCCACGTAGCGCCGCGTCGAGTAGAAGTCTGCGGGCAATACCGCACGCTTGCCGTCCTCCCACCAGACGGCCTCCATGTTCAGCGGCGCATAGACCTTGGCCTCGAAGTTGTCGGCGCCGGTCTGCTCGAGCGAGATGTACCGGTCCCAGCCCTTCGCACCCGGCGCATGCGCGAGTCCGTCGCCCATGTTCCATTTGCCGGCGAAGTAGGTGACGTAGCCGCCGTCCCGCATGAGCTGCCCGAGGCTGTGCGCGTTGGGACTCAGGAAGCCCTCGTAGCCAGGTTGACCTTTCTGGTTGTCGGCCATGATCGGCCTCAGGGAGCCCGCGCCCGCCCGATGATGGTCGATGCCGCTGTGCATCATGGCGCGCGACGATTCGCAAGTCGAGGCAGTGTGGAAGTTGGTGAATCGAACGCCGGATTTCGCGATGTCATCGATGTTGGGCGTTTGGATCTCGCTGCCGTAGGCGCCAAGGTCGCTGAAGCCGGCATCGTCGATCACCACGAAGACGATGTTCGGACGCCGCTGCCCTGCCTTTTCAGGGCCGCCCGGCGTCGCTGCCTGGACGCTCGACACCAAGAGCGCCGCCATTGCGAGCGAACACAGAAAACGCCGGGCCTTGTCCCTTCTATTCGTCATTCATTTGTCTCCTGTCTGCAAACGGCGAAACGCCGACAGGCGAACGCATGGACGGGGAGTTTGAACACGAGGAAGAAAAGTGTCCAACGCAAATGTAGTCCGAGTACATTGCGTTTCATGCAACCTGACCACAAGCTCGCAACCGACCTGCGACGCTTGACCCATCTGATCGCGCTGGCTGAAGAGGGACGCTTCGCGCGCGCCGCAGTGCGGGTCCACCTGAGCGAAGCGGCCTTCGGCCGCAGCATCAAAAGCCTCGAGGACCAGATAGGAATGCGTTTGTTCGACCGTGATGCCCAGCGGGTCTCGCTGACCCGGGCCGGTCAGATGGTGCTCGAGCGTGCGCGTGCCCTGGTCTTCGACAGTAGTTGCCTGCAGCGCGACATCGAGTTGATGAGGCAAGGGGAGGCCGGCGAACTCGCGATCGGCGCCGCGCCCGTTCCGGCAGCGACCATCATGCCGAGCCTGATGTCAGAGCTGAGTCGCAACAGTCCCCAGCTGGTTATGCGAGTGCGTCTCGGCAATCTGTTGGGGCTGGTCGAAAAACTCGAAGCGCAAGAACTCGACTTCTGCCTGGGCGAGCCGAAGCTGCTGGCCCGAAGCGATCGATATGCCAGCACGCTGATAGGCGTGCAAGGCGGCGCCCTGTTCTGCCGGCCCGGACATCCGATCGAGGGCAGCAACAAGATCGACCTCGATGCACTGCGTCGCTACGGCGTGGCCGCCATATCTGCGACGCATTCGGTCCTGGATCAGATCGCCGTCAGCTACGGCTTCGACTCGGCGCACGACTTTCCGTTGACCGTCGAATGCGATGACCTGAATTTGCTCGGCCGCCTGGTTGCCGACACCGACGTACTGGGCTTCTTGCCCGATGGAATGGCCGAGGCGAACAAGCTGGACTTGCGCCGCCTCGAAATCAAGGTCAAGACGCCCGTGGTCGCCAACATCCACGCCATCTGGCTCAAGGGTCGAACGATGTCGCCTGCTGCACTTCGCGCCGTCAGCCTGGCGCAGCAGATCGCCACTCGGCGGCGGGGTTGAACTGAATCGTCAGCTGCCAGGGTGCACGCGGGCATGGCCGCAGCGGGCGTCGCCGATCGCGTGAGCTTCGAGGTGGCTCGACCACCGCCGCACCAAACGGGTGCCGCATCCATCCCGGGTGGCCTCCCTCGCGGTACATCGCCCGCCGCCGGTGCAGATTGCCCCGATGTTGAGCAGTAAACATCAGAATTAATGATCTAAATATTCGCACATTCGTATCTAAATATTGATGTGCGGATAACCATTTCGATCGCTAACCTTCGTCGAGTGTTCTCCCTTCAAAGACGCCCGATGAAGCCCATATTTCTCTCCAAACTCAAGCGCACGGCTGCGCTCGCAACCGGCGCCGCGCTCAGCCTGCTGGCCCTGGGTGCTCAAGCTCAGGGGCCGGCCAACAAGACTCTCAAGCCCGTCACCATCGCCCTGGGTACACAGGTGGTCAACGTGACCTATCCATGGCTCACGCTTCCGATCGCCCTGGGCTATTGGAAGGAAGAAGGCTACGACGTCAAGATCGTCACCACGGGCGGCTCGCTGCAGGGCATCCAGCAGATGGTGGCCGGCGGCGTGGACTTCGCGCAGGTGAATTCCACCGGCCTGATACAGGCCAATACCGAAAACAACGTCGCAGTGCGTGGCCTCATGGGCACGGGCGTCATCGACTGGGGCATCGGCGTTCCGGAGGGCAGCGCGATCAAGACCGTGGCCGACCTCAAGGGCAAGAAGATCGGCATCTTCAGCCTGGGCACCGGCGGTATGCCGCTGCTCAAGGGCTACCTGCGCGCCAACGGCATCAACCCGGATTCGGACGTGCAGATCATCGCCACCGGTGCCGGGGCGCCCGCGCTCGAGGCCCTCAAATCCGACCGCGTGCAAGCCCTCATGTTCTGGGGCTCGGCGTTGACTGGGTTCCAGAACACCGGAACGAAGATGCGCGTGATCTTCGACCCCAGCTGGCGCGCGCTCCCGGACTTCACCTTCGCCACGATGCAGAAGACCATCGATTCGGACCCAGCGATGGTGGAGGCCATCTCGCGCGGCGCGGCCAAGGCGACGCTCTTCGCGCAAACCAACCCCGAATGCACTCGCAAGATCCACTGGAAGAACTTCCCGAGCAGCAAACCTACCGGTGCCGATGAAGCCCTGCTGGCCAAGTGGGACCTCGCGCTGCTCGAAACGCAGCTCGAATCCATGGCCGCCGCCTACACCATGAACGGCGGCAAGCTGATCGGCGCAATGAATCCCGCGGCCTACGGCCGCATGCAGGACCTGATGCTCAAGGACGGCCTCATCAAGCGGACTCTGCCGGCCGAAGCGATGCTCTACCTAAAGCCCGGCTTCGTAGAGACGATCAACCGCTTCGATCACAACGCGGTGATCGAGGCCGCGAAGTCCTGCAATGGCGCGTGAATTGCCGCCCGAGATGATCCCTGGGCAGTTCATAGCCGGCCTGCCCAAGGCCGAATTGCACATGCACATCGAAGGCTCGATCGAGCCCGACCTGTTCCTGCGCCTGGCGCGCCGAAACGGCGTCGCCATGCGCTGGCAGACCGAAGAAGAATTGCGCGCCGCCTACCGCTTCACCGACCTGCAGGACTTTCTGGACCTGTACTACGACGGCTGCCGCGTTCTGCTTGCAGCGCAGGACTATCACGACGTGACGCGTGACTACCTGCGGCGCGCCCATGCGGACGGCGTGCTGCACGCGGAGATGTTCCTCGGCCCCCAAGGCCATACCGCGCGCGGCGTGCCGCTGGCTACTGTGATGGAAGGAGTCCTCACGGCGATGGACACGGCGCAGGCCGAGGACGACATCACCAGCGGCCTCATCGCGGTGGCGCAGCGTCACCGCAGCGAGGCCGAAGCCCTCGCCATGCTGGACGAACTGGAGCCCTGGTTCGACCGCCTGCTGGGCTTCGGGCTTGGTGGTGTCGAAGTGGGCAACCCCCCGGGCAAGTTCGCCGAATTCTTTCGCCGCTGCCGCGCCCTGGGTTTCAAGGTGGTCGCCCATGCTGGCGAGGAAGGACCCGCGGCCTATGTGCGTGAGTCGCTCGACCTGCTTCAGGTAGACCGGATCGACCATGGCAACGCCTGTATCGACGACGCCACGCTGGTCGAGTTGCTCGCGCAGCGACGCACGCCGCTCACGATGTGCCCGCTGTCCAACCTCAAGCTGCAGGTGATCGACTCGGTGGCTATGCATCCACTCAAACGCCTGCTGGATGCGGGTGTGTGCGTCACGATCAATTCCGATGATCCCTCGTACTTCGGCGGCTATATCAACGACAACTTCCGGTCCTGCGAGCAGGCACTCGGCCTGAACCGCGACGACTTGGTGCAACTGGCGCGCAACAGCTTCGAGGCCGCCTTCATTTCGGACGCGCAGCGCAAGGATGCCCTCGCGCGCATCGACGACTGGGTGGCGCGGTCCGCGCTACCTTCCTTTCCTTAGGACCCATGGCCAGAACCGAATACCCAGGACCTGCGATGAGTCACCCCGTGGCGCCTGAAACGACGACACCCGCATTCCGCTTCGACCGCCTGCACAAAACCTTCCGCTCCAAGGACGGCGGCAATGTCATCGCGCTGCAAGACGTCGACTTTCGCGTCCGGCACGGCGAGTTCGTCACCGTCGTCGGCCCGAGCGGCTGCGGCAAAAGCACGCTGCTTCGCATCCTCGCGGGCCTGGAGCGCGCCAGCAGCGGCAACGTCGAGCTCGGCGGGCGCGAGCATACCGGCCCGAGCAGGGATGTGGGCGTCGTGTTCCAGGCACCAGTGCTGCTGCCCTGGCGCAACATCCTTCAGAACGTGCTGGTGCCCGCGCAAATCCAGGGCCGCGATCCCAAGGCCGCGCGTGAGCGCGCCATGCACTACCTGAACCTCGTGGGCCTGTCGGGGTTCGAGACCAAGTACCCGAACGAGTTGTCCGGCGGCATGCAGCAACGCGTTGGCATCGCCCGCGCGCTGGTCAACGACCCGATGCTTCTGCTCATGGACGAGCCCTTCGGGGCCCTGGATGCCATGACGCGCGAGACCATGAACGTGGAGCTGCTCAAGCTGCGCGAGCGTACTGGCGCGACCATCATGCTGGTGACTCACAGCATCCCTGAGGCAGTGTTCCTCGGCGATCGGGTGATCGTCATGTCGCCGAGGCCAGGCCGCGTCACCCAGGTGATCGAGGTCGAGCTGCCGTCGCCGCGGACCCTGGACCTGATCAACACCGAGCGCTTCGGTGCCTACGTATCCTCCATCCGCGCCAACCTGAACGCCAGCGGAGGCCTGGACTGATGAGCACGCCCCCCCTCAAGCCGGAAGCACCTGCCAACAAGCTCACGCCCGGCCGGCGGCGCGCACTCATCGCGATGTTCTTCGTCGCCGTGATCGGATGCTGGCATGTCGCGGTGACCGCGCTCGACGTCTCGCACCTGATCTTCCCCGGCCCCGCAGGCGTTGCCCGTGCCGTCTACGATGCGCTCGCATCCGGCGAGATCTGGCCACACCTGGGAGTGACGCTCTACGAGATCCTTGCCGGCTTCGCGGTCGGGGCGCTTTCCGGCTTCGTGCTGGGCGCGCTGATCGGACAGAGCGCCGTGCTGGAAGCGGTGCTCTACCCCTACGTGGTCGCCTTCCAGACCGTGCCCAAGGTGGCGGTCGCGCCGCTCTTCGTACTGTGGTTCGGCTTCGGGACCACCTCCAAGGTCGTCATCACGGCCACCATCGTGTTCTTTCCTGTGCTGGCCAACACCATCGTCGGCCTGCGCTCGGCGCCGCGCGACCAGATCGACCTCATGCGCGCCTTCACCGCCTCCGGTTGGCATGTGTTCCGCATGGTCCGCCTGCCGCATGCCCTGCCTTACGTGTTCGCGGGGCTGGACATCGGGATCGTGCTGGCCGTCATCGGCGCGATCGTCGGGGAATTCGTCGGCGCCCAGGCAGGGCTGGGCTACCTGATCCTGCAGCGCAACTTCTCGATGGATGCCGCCGGCATGTTCGCCATCCTCATCGTCCTGTCCCTCATCGGCATCGTGCTGCATGCGATCGTGAAGGCGGTCGCACGGCGCGTCATCTTCTGGGCCGACGCGTTCACCGATCTGTCGCACGGCAGCTGAATTCGCCTTCTCATATCCAACCAAGGAGCTAATCCAATGAACCCGTTCTCCGAACACGCGGTGGACGCACCGCGCCGTGCGTCCGCAGAAGAAATGCCGGTCCTCGACCTGGGAGCCTGGCTCGCCGGCGGCCCAATCGAGCCGCTCGTCGAGCAGTTCAAGGCCGCGTGCACCAATACCGGCTTCTTCTACGTGAAGAATCACGGCGTACCGCAGGAAGCCATCGACAAGGTATTCGAGGCCACCAGACGCTACATGTCGCTGCCGATGGAGGAACGCCTGCGCGACAAGATCGACGAGCGCTTCCGCCGCGGCTTCATGCCCATGGGCGTGACGCAGCATCCGGGCCACAAGCCCGACCTCAAGGAAAGCTACGAACTGGGCATGGACCTGCCGCTGACCGACTCCGACGTGGCATCGGGACGGCCGCTGCACGGCCCCAATCGCTGGCCGGCCGACAAGCCTTGGCTCGAGGAGGCGGCCATGAGGTACTTCAACGCCACCATCGAGCTGGGCCGCAATCTGCTGAAGGTTTTCGCCACGGCCGTGGGCAAGGAGGAAGGCTTCTTCCTGCAGTATGCAAAGAAGCCCATGGTGCAGGCGCGCCTGTTCCACTACCCGCCGCAGCAGTCGTTTACCAACCTCGAGCTGGGTGCGGCGGCGCACACCGACTACGGCATGCTGACGCTGCTGGCGCAAGACCCGATCGGCGGGCTGGAACTGTGCACCCGAAGCGGTGAATGGGTGGCGGCCCCCTATATCGAGGGCACGCTGGTCATCAACCTCGGCGACCTCGTGAAGGTGTGGACCAACGACGTATACGTGTCCAACCCGCACCGGGTGGCCAACCGCACCGGCAAGGAGCGCTATTCGATCCCCACCTTCTTCAACCTGGACTTCGACACACCGGTGGCATGCCTGCCCGAGTTTGCGTCAGCCTCCGGTGCGCCCCGGCATGCACCGATCAAGTCGGGCGAGTATCTGGTGAGCCGCTTCGCGGCCGTGCAGAAGTACAAGACGCCGGCGGAACTGGCCGCCGCGTAGCGTCTCAGCCGGCGGCGCGCCCGGCCTTGGCGCGCCGCTCTATGTCCTCCAGCGCCGCCGTCAGGTCGCCGAGAAAGGTATCGACGGCCAGCGGCAGGTTCCGTCCCTTGTGCACGCTCAAGGCCAGGCGCTGCGGCCTGGCCCGCGGGTCCTTGAGAGATATGTACGAGCCCGCGCGCGGGTTGCCGAAGGGGTCGTCCAGCGGCCGGGTGGTGAAGGTCAGGCACATGCCTTCGGCCGCGACGTTGCGCATGAGCTCGTAGGAGTTCGTCTCGAGCGCCACCCGAGGCCGAACCTTGGCCTTGGCAAGCATCTCGTCATACTGCTGCTTGGCCCACAGCGAGGCATCCAGGGTGGACATGCTGTATTCCGCGCAGTCGCTCAAACGCAGCGTCTCGCGATGCTCTAGCGGATGACCCTTGGGCACGAGCACGAACAGCGGCAGCAGCCGCGAGTACAGCACCGAAAGGTCCTGCAGCGCGACATCGCCGAAAGTGAAGCAGGCGTCCAACTCGTCTTCGAGCACCATCTGCGCCAGTCGCGGGCTGCCGGCCACATGCACGTTGAAGGACAGGCCCGGATAGCGATTGGAAAAGCGAGACAGAAACTTGGGCATGAGATCGCGCACCAGCGACTCTGGCATGCCGAAGTTGATGGCGCCCCGCTTCAGGCCCTGGAGAGACTCGATCTCGGAGTGGAGACGGCGCGTCTCGTTTCCCACGTTCTTGCAGTAGCGCATGAGGGCCTCGCCCGCTGCGGTGAGCTTTACCTTTCCTCTCCCCTGGCGTCGCTCCAGCACCGGAGCGCCCAGCGTGTCCTCAAGCAGCGCAAGCTGCCTGCTGATTGCTGACGCGGCGACGAACAGCGTCTCCGACGCCGCTCTGATCGACCCGGCGCGGACGACTTCCGCGAAGTAGCGAAGCGAAGTGGTCGAGACGGGATTCAAAAGGCGGCTCCGCGGCGCAAGTACGCAAGAAGATCAGGGAAGCAGAGATGATGCCTGATGCATGCAAACTCAAGTCGCCAGCGCAAGCTTCCCCCCGCCCGCTGGCGTGCCTAGCTTGTGTTCTAGGGCCGAGCCCCCGCGGCGCGGAGCAGAATCGGGAGGTCTCGTCGAAACCAAGGGGGACCACCATGCATGACAGCGACCCTGAGGGCAAGCGCCTTCCCATCAAGCTCGACAGCACCTCGAATGGCGAGTTCGCACCGGTGTCGCTGTGGCCGGCGAACATCGAAGCTAACCGACTCGCGCACGAGGCCGCGGCAACCAACGCGAAGCGGCTGGGATGCTCGAAGCGAGCGTTCCTGACCTCGTCCTGTGGCGCAGCCAGCACGCTGCTGGCCTTCAACGCGGCCAACGCCGCGGCCGGAAGGACCGGCGGCTTCTTCGAGCTTCCCCGCGACGCCGTGCTGGATATGCAGCTCGCGCGCGCGCAGGTCGGCCCCGTCAGGCAGGAGTTCATCCTCGACGTCCAGGGCCACTTCATCGACACGCCGAAAGGCAATTCGAAGAGCGCGGAGGTATTCCTCAAGGACGTGTTCATGGACAGCGACACCGACGTGATGGTGCTGTCCTTCGTGCCCTCCGCTCGGGACGCCGAACCGGTCACGATCCAGGTCGCCGACGAGGTCCGCAGGCTGGTCGACAAGCTCGAGGGAACGCACCGGCTGCTGCTGCATGGACGCGTCAACCCGAACCAGCCCGGAGACCTCGAGGGCATGGACGAGTTGCACGAGAAGTGGGGCATCAGCGCCTGGAAGACCTACACGCAGTATGGACCGAACGGCAAGGGCTACTTCCTGCACGACGACGTCGGCATCCGTTTCATCGAGAAGGCTCGCGCACTGGGCGTCAAGAACATCTGCATCCACAAGGGGCTGCCGTTCGGACCACGCTCCTACGAGCACAGCCAGTGCAGCGACATCGGCGTCGTCGCCAGGCGTTACCCGGACGTGAACTTCCTGATCTATCACTCGGGCTTCGTCAGCACGGTGACCGAAAAGGCCTACGACGCGAGCGGCAAGAGCGACGGCATCGACACGCTGATTACGTCCTTGCGCAAACACCAGGTCAAGCCGAACAGCAACGTCTATGCGGAGCTGGGCAGCACGTGGCGCTTCCTGATGCGTGACCCCGAACAGGCGGCTCACGCCCTGGGGAAACTGATCGTCGCGTGCGGCGAGAACAATGTGCTGTGGGGCACGGATTCGATCTGGTACGGCTCACCGCAGGACCAGATCCAAGCCTTCCGGACGTTCCAGATCTCGGCGGAGCTGCGCGAACGGCATGGCTATCCCGAGATGACGCCTGCGCTGCGGGCCAAGATATTCGGTCTCAACGCCGCGAACGTGTACGGCTTGACGCCGACGGAAGTGAAGCGATACACCGCCCGCGACTCGGTCGCCCGAAAGCGCATGGCCTACCTGGAGAAACCCGATCCTCACTTCAGGACCTACGGGCCAAAGACGCGACGCGAGTTCCTCAGGGTGTTCGATCCCGCTGGCTGAGCAGCGCAAGCAGTTGTCGAGCATCGCAGATGCGACAGCACCCCTCAGGATTTAAACAGTCGCTTCAGCCAACCTCCGCGTTGCTTCGCAGGCTCCTCCTCCTGAAAGGCATGATGAGCCCGCAACTCGAGACCATGGGCCAACTGGCCCAGGGTTTCGAAGATCATCCGCCGGGCTTCCAGCCGTACGCCGCCGGCGCGATGGAAGGCGATGACGACGCGGCTGACCTGTAGCGAGTCGCCGCCCAGGTCGAAGAAGTTGTCACGGCGCGCGATGGCAGCGCTGTCCACGCCGAGGACCTCGCTCCAGATCCCGGCCAGAGCTGCCTCCGCGGGCGTGGACGGCGCATCGCCGGCGCTCAGGATCGTGCGCGGTTCGACGCGCGGCACTGGCAAAGCGTGCCGGTTGATCTTCCCGTTGGGCAGGAGCGGCAGGGCTTCCAGAACGACGTAGTGCTGGGGCAGCATGTACTCGGGCAGGCTGACGCGCAGGTGATCTTTGAATTCGGATTCACCGGCGATCCCATCGCGCAGGACCACATAGGCCACCAGCCGGGATTCCCCGGGGCGGTCTTCGCGCGCCATCAGGAGGCACTGGGAAACGGCCGGGTGCCTGAGCAGGCACGCCTCTATTTCACCGAGTTCGATCCGGTGGCCGCGGACTTTCACCTGGAAATCCAGCCTCCCCTGATGTTCCAGAAGGCCATCGTGGCGCCAGCGTCCCCGGTCGCCCGTCCGGTACAGCCGCGCGCCCGGATCGTCGTTGAACGGATCCGGAATGAAGCGCTCGGTGGTCAAATCCGGACGGTGCAGGTAGCCGGAAGTGACGCCGTCACCACCGATGAAGATTTCCCCCGACACACCAGCCGGGCAAAGGCTTCCCTGCGCGTCGAGCACGTGGATGCGGGTGTTCGCGATGGGACGGCCGATGGAAATGGTCGCTGGCTCCGGCGGGACTTTCCAGCAGGTCGACCAGACGGTGGTTTCGGTGGGGCCGTAGAGGTTCCAGAGTTCAGCGGCCCGCGCCAGCATCTGTTGGGCCATGTGCGGGCTGAGGCTCTCGCCCCCGACCAGGGCCTTGAAGCCCGGCGATCCCTTCCAGCCGGAGTCGATCAGCATGCGCCAGGTCGAAGGCGTGGCCTGCATCACCGTCGCGCCGGACTGGTCGATCAATGTCCGCAATGCCTCGCCGTCGACGGTTTGCTCCCGGCTCGCGAGAACGACGGTGGCGCCGGCCAGCAGTGGCAACAGCAGTTCCAGCACTGCAATGTCGAAGCTCAGCGTCGTGACGGCCACCAGCACGTCTTCCCGCCCGAGGCCGGGTTCGCGCTGCATGGACAGCAGGAAGTTCACGACGGCCCGGTGCGGGACCACGACGCCCTTGGGCTTGCCGGTCGAACCCGACGTGTAGATCACGTAGGCCGGGTCCGTGGGCTGTGCATCGCGTTCCTCGTCGGGCGCCAACGCGGTCCCGGGTTGCGCCGTCAACTCCGCCTGCGCCCGGTCCAGCAGCAGGGTCGGTATGGCCAGTTCCTGCCACAGGCCTGCGAGAGCCTGCTCGGTCAATAGCAAGGTCAGCGCCGCATCCTCGGCCATGTCGTGCAGCCGCTGCAGCGGGTACGCAGGGTCCAGTGGCACGTAGGCCCCGCCCGCACTCAGGATGGCCAGTTGGGCGACCACCATCGATGGCGTCCGCTGCACGCAGAGCCCCACGAGGCATCCTCGCCGCACACCGCGGGCGCGCAACAAATGCGTCAGCCGATCCACCCGCGACCACAGTTCGGGATAGACCAGCGACTCCCCCGGGAGTTGCTCGACGGCCGTGCCGGACGCCTGCCGCTGCGCACCCAGAAGACGATGGACGGTGAGGTCACGTGGGTACGGACTGTCGGACTGGTTCCATGCGGCGAGCCGTGCCAAGTCTTCGGGGCTGGCTGCCGCATGATCTTGCAAGGGCCGGTCCGGCTGCTGGATGAAGAGCTCCAGCAGATGCATGTAGTTGTCCAGTATCGCCTGCGCGGTCGCGGGTGCGAAGAGCTCGGTCGAATAACCGAGCGCCAACGCGTGCTCGACTTCGGTATCGATCGTCAATGAAAGATCGAACTGCGTGGCGTGCAGATTCAAGGGCACGAAGTCCACGTCGAGGCCTTCGAGCTGCGGAATCTTGCGCGGGGTGTTTACCACGTTGAACATCACGCGCACTTCCGGCGCCTTGGCTCCGGACTCCGGATGGCGCAAGCGGTCCATCAGGTAGTCGAAGGGGATGTCCTGATGGGTAAAGGCCGACAGGCAGGTTTCGCGCACCTGCTGCGTCAATTCCGCGAAGCTTTGCGTCGGCCGGATCTGGCTGCGCAAGGCCAGCGTGTTGACCAGCGAACCCACGACGTCTTCGGACTCGATGCGCATGCGCCCTGCGATGGGCGTGCCGACCACGATGTCTTCCTGGCCGCAATAGCGCGCCAGCAAGGCCTGGAACGCGGCCAGGAGCGTCATGAACGGGGTCAGCCCGAGAGTGCCGCTGAAGCGCTGGATGCCCGCAAGCCAGCCCTCGGGGAACTGCCGTCGAATGCGATCACCGCGGCTGCTGAGGCGCTGCGCCAAGGCGGTGTCGGAGCTGAGGTTCAAGGGGCTCATGCCTGCGAGCTTTCCCAGCCAATAGTCGGTCTGGCGCGCGAGCAGTTCGTCGTCGATGTGCTTTCTCTGCCAGCTCGCGTAATCGGCGAAATCCAGCGTGCGAGCCGGCAACGGCGCTGCGTGCCCTCTCAGTTCGGCGCCGTACAGATCCTGGAGCTCTCGCAGGAGGATGCCCCACGACCAGTCGTCGCCGATGATGTGATGCATCACAAGCGCGAGGACATGATCCTCCGCATCGAGCTGCAGCAGGATGAACCGATGAAGCGGTCCGGAAGCCAGGTCGAAGGGCTCCGAAGCAACGCGCGCAGCCTGCTTGTGGAATTCGCTCTCCCGCTCGGCCTCGGACGTTCCCGAGAGGTCGAGCAAGATCAGGTGGGACGGCTGCACTTCGCCGATGACGACCCTGGGTTCGGTGTCACCGAACTCGAAGGTCGAGCGAAATGCCTCGTGCCTCGCGACCAGCTGGTCCAGCGCCCCACGCAAGGCCGTCTTGTTCAAAGGGCCGCGCAAACGCATCGTGTCGCGCATGTTGTAGGCGGCCCCCTGGGGGTCCATCTGATTCAGGACCCACATGCGCCGCTGCGAGAAAGACACGGGCAATGCCCCCGAGCGCGGCACCGGCTCGATGGGCGCCAGTTCGGCGGCCTCGCCGGCACCCGGCTCCGACGTGAGCGTACCGACCTCGTGCGCCAGCGCCTCGATCGTCGGGTGCTCGAAGATCTGGCGCAAGGGCAGTTCCACCCGCACGGTGGACCGGATGCGTGACACGACCTGCGTCGCCAGCAGCGAATGCCCACCCAGGTCGAAGAAATTCGCACGCACGCCGAAGCCCGACTTCCCCAGCACGGCGCTCCATATGTCCAGCAATGTCGATTCGATCGGGGATCGCGGCGCCACTTGATCGAGCGCCGCCCCGTCGCTGTCAGGACTGGGAAGCCGGCGACGATCGAGCTTCCCGTTCGCCAGTCGCGGCAGTTCCGTCAGGAAAACGAAGGCGCCCGGAATCATGTAGTCGGGCAATTTCGTCTTCAAGGCGGTGCGAAGGGAGCTTGCATCGCCATCCCCCTTCAGCACGACGTACGCGACCAATTCCTTTCGGTGCGGGCCAAGGTCGCGCAAGAGAACGGCACCCATCCGCACCTGGTCGCAGGCAGCCAGCGCGGACTCGATCTCGCCGAGTTCGATGCGAAAGCCGCGTAGCTTGACCTGGTCGTCATTGCGTCCGATGAACTCCACCAGGCCGTCGTGCAGCCAGCGGGCCGCGTCGCCCGTGCGATACATCGTCTCGCCCGGGCGGAACGGATTCGGCACGAAGCGCTCGGCGCTGAGCTCAGGGCGATTCTGGTAGCCACGACCCACGCCGAATCCCCCGACATACAGCTCACCGGCAACGTTCACCGGTTGCGGCTGCAATCCAGCATCGAGGACGTAGAGCTGCACGTTGGAGATGGGACGGCCGATTGGGACGACCGGGCGGTCCGGCAGTTGTGCGCCGGTCTCGTACCAGGCGCTGTCCACGCTCGCCTCGGTGGGGCCGTAGAAATTGCCGAGACGGACGCCCGGCAACCTTTGCCGGAATGACATCGCCAGTGCGCGGTCCAGTGCCTCGCCGCCGCTCAGTACATAGCGAAGGCTCCGGCAGTCCGCCTCGATCAACTCGTCGAGCATCACGCGCAACTCGGATGGGACGAACTGAACCACGCTGATGTCGTGCTCTCGAATGGCGCCGGCGAGCAGGCGCATGTCTTCATGAACGGCAGGCCGCGCGATCACGAGCGTTGCGCCGCAGCACAGCGGCGAGAGAAATTCCCAGAGTGACGCATCGAAGCTGAGCGACGTCTTCTGCAGCACGCGGTCGCTGGGGGTCAGGCCGAGCGCATCGTTCATCCACATCACATGGTTGCTCAAGCCGCGGTGCATCAGCTGTGCGGCCTTGGGCGTGCCGGTCGAGCCCGAGGTGTAGATCAGGTAGGCCAACTGATCCTGGCGCGTGAAGTCGGGCAGATCGACCTTGGGCCCGACAGGGAGTGGCCCGCCGTCATCCGGAATCGCGATGTACTTCGTCGCCGCCGACGACCCGATGGCTCGCAGGCGATCCAGAAGTGTCGATTGGGCCAGCACGACGGCCGGCTTCGAATCCTCCAGCATCGCGTGGAGGCGCTCGCTCGGATGGGCGGGGTCCAACGGGAGCAGGACGCCCCCCGACTTGAAAATGCCGAGCAGGGCGACCGCCATGCCGGTGCAGCGCTCCATGCAAAGCCCGACAGTCCATTCAGGTCGGACACCCGCCTCGCGAAGCTCATGCGCGACGCGATCCGACAGCAGGTCGAGTTCGCGGTAGCTCGTACAGTGCGACCCGAAGCGCAGTGCGACTGCATCAGGCGTCTCGCGGGCCTGGGCGCGAAAGAGCGCGTGCACCGGCGCGTCTCGCGAAACGGCGGGAAGCCGTTCATTCCACTCGAACAGCAGCCGCTGGCGTTCGACCGCATCCATCAGCGGCAGTCGATCCAGCGCGCAATCGGGATGGTCGACGATGCCCCGAAGCAGCGTGACGAAATGCGCCGCCATCTGCGCGATGCTTCGCGCCTCGAACAAATCGGTGCGGTATTCGAACAAGGCGTCAAATCCGCCACCGGACTCGACGATCACCAGGGAGAGGTCGAACTTGGAAGTCTCGGTACGAATGGCGAGGTCCTGGCTCGCCAGGCCTCCCAGCTCGAGGATGCGATGAGGGAAGTTCTCCAGCGCGAAGGAGACCTGATAGAGCGGATTGCGGCTAGCGTCGCGCTCGGGATTCAGCTCTGCCACCAGCTTGTCGAAGGGCAGGTCCTGATGCGCCAGCGCAGCGAGAGTGGTCTGTCGCACGGCCGCCAGCAGCGCGTTGAATCCACCCTGGCCTTCGAGGTGATTGCGCATCACCACGGTGTTGGCGAAGTAGCCCACCATGTCAAGCAACCGAGCATCATGTCGTGCCGCCAGGGGGACGCCGACAGCGACGTCGGTCTGGCCGGTGTAGCGCATCAAGAGAACGTTGAAGGCCGCGAGGAAGCCCATGAAGGGCGTGGCGTCCTGTTGCGCCACCAGCGCCCGCAACGCGGCGCCGATCGCCGGGTCGATGGGCAGGGCGAGCGTACGGCCGACGTGGGCCATTTGCGGCGGCCGGGGCCGGTCGATCGGCAGGTTGAGCGTTTGGAGATCGAGCAGGTTCTCGCGCCAATAGGCGGCGTGCGCATGCAGGCCGTCGCGCTCGAAGCGATGGCGCTGCCAGGTTGCGTAGTCGACAAAGGTCAGCGGCGGCGTGGCCAACTCGGGGTCACCGCCTCGCGCGTAGAACTGGGCAAGCTCACGCTTGATGACACTCATGGACCAGCCATCGGCCACGATGTGATGCACCACCAGCAAAAGCACATGATCATCGGGCGCGATACGGAACAACTCGGCGCGCAGCAGCGGAGCGTTCGATAGTTCGAAGGTTTGGGCGATGGCACTTCCCAGGCGCTCGCGAAGTGCTGCCTCCGATGCGTCTTCCGGGTCGAGTTGCGTGACTTGCAGATTGAAGCGTTGCGTCGCCACCGCCGCCGGGATGACCTTCTGCACAGGTGCCCGTTCTGCTGCGTGAAACTCGGCGCGCAAACTGTCATGCCGCGCAAGGAGCCATCGCAGGCCGCGCGCCAGCAGCTCGGCATTCAAGGGGCCGCGATAGCGCGTCGCGGAATGAATGTTGTAGGAGGCGCCTCCGCCCCCCAATTGATCCAGGAACCATAGTCCCTCCTGCGGAAAGGACAAGGGAGCGCCCTCGCTCGGGTCGAGACTCGGGATTGCGCCCGCTTCGGCGCGCTGCTGGAGCTTGCGAGCCAGGATTCGCCTTCGTGCTTCGGGACTGCTGGGGACCGGGTGTTCCGGAGGCGTCGCGTTCGAGTCAGCGTTCATCGACTATGAGAGTTGGTATTGACGAGGCTCTGAGTTCGAACGAGTCGATCAGCCAGTTCGAATACCAGGGGAACCGTCTCCGAGTAGCATGGCCGCCTCTTCGTCGCTCAGTGCATCCAGTTCGGACTGGAAGGCTGCGCTCAGGATATCGGCATCTTCGACAGCGGTTTGTAGGAGGGCCGCGAAAGTCGTGACCGTCGGTCGCGCCAGCAAGGCCGAAGCCGATAACTCGACGCCCCAGGCCTCGTTGACCTCAAGAACCACTCGTGCCGCCGAGAGGGAGTCCCCTCCGATGGCGAGGAAGTTGGCATCGAAGGCTATCGCGGGCTGGTCCAGGACTCGGGCAAATATTGCGGCGATTTGCGTTTGCAGGGGGGTCAACGGCTCTGCGACCGGCACGTCCGCGAGCAGCGATTTGAACTGCTGATGAAGGTTTCGGCGCCGGATCTTGCCGCCGGCGCCCTGCGGAATGCGATCGACCACATGGATGCATGCCGGTATCTTGAAGTCCGCGATGACCCCCAAAAGGGCTGTGCGAAGGACCTGCCCGTCCACCGTGCCGCCCCGCGCGGGCACGACGGCGGCATGGATGTTTTCCCCGAGCGTCGGATGCGTTGCCGGATAAGCCACGGCTTGCGCGACACCGTCCAATCGCAGGAGGGCCTGCTCGACCTCGAAGGGGGCAATCTTCTGGCCCCCGCGGTTGATCATTTCCCTGCTGCGACCCGCCAGGAACAGATAGCCCTCTTCATCAAACCACCCGAGATCCCCGGTTTCGAACCATCCGTCCCGAAAGGCGGTGGCATTCGTTTCCGGCGCATCTTCATAGCCGCCGAACACCGACGGTCCGCGCACCATCACGGATCCCGTTCGGCCCGCCGGCAAGGGATTGCCCTGGGCATCGATCACGCGCAGGTCTGCGCCGGCCGGCCGACCGACCGAACCCGGCTTTTGAGCGTGCGGAGTCAACGGGTTGCAGGACACTTGCCCGGCCGTTTCGGTGATCCCGTAGCCTTGAATGACCGGAACGCCCCACAGCGCCTCCATTTGAGACTGCAAGGCCTCCGGCAGCGCCGACGATGCCGAGCGAATCATTCGAAAGGCATGGGGAGGCGCCCCGGTGCCCAGGTGCCCGATGAAGTCGATGGCGACCTGGTGAACCATCGGCGAAGCGGTATACCAGGTGGGACGATATTCCGCGAGCAGCCGCACGAACCCGGCAGCCTCGAAAACGGGCGCGCAAACGACTGTGGAACCGGCTGCGAGGGGCGCCAGCAGGCCAACGATCAGGCCCTGGCTATGGAAGGCGGGCATCACCAACAGGCCGCGGTCGTCCGCGCGAAGTGCGAGGTGATCGGCGGTCTGCCGCGCGGACTGCACCAGTTGCCGCTGAAGGATCGGCACGCGCTTGGACTTTCCGGTCGTCCCCGAGGTCATCAGGACAAGGGCCGTGTCGAGGGGACCGGGCCCGAGCCCGGGCGCGGCCGGATCCGCGATGCCTTCGGAGGGGTCCTCGAGCCATAGTTTCGGGTCGAAACCCAGGGAGACCAGCCCGAGCGCCTGCGCCAGCCTGGCGGGCGCGGGGTCGTCCGGCAATCCCATGACCGCATCCGCCCGGGCGTCCTCGAGTTGGACCCGCAGTTCAGGCTCGGCAAGGCTTGGGTTGAGCGGGATGCATACGGCCCCGCACGCGATCGCCAGGCAAGACAGATCCAGTTCGAAGCCTGCGGGCATGAGCACGGCGATGCGCGCCGCAGACGACAGGCCCTGCGAAGCCAGCCACGGCCCCACCCGCCGAACGAAGGCGAACAACTGCCCGTAGCTGACCGGCCGCATGCCCGGCGCAAGCAATGCGACTGCCGCGGACCTCTCTCCCGCGTGAAGTGCGAGCAATTGCTCGAGGGTCAGAGCTTCAATGTCCTGCAAGACGCTCCCTTTCTGCTCCGGCGCGAAGCTTACGCCTTCAAGGCATCGACTCCCGTGTGGCCAACGTTACCTCGGTTTCAGAGGGTCGAGGTTGGGCCGTGAGCGTTCCAGTGTAGGGACGCGACGCGGGCCAAGGCCTTAGGGATTTGCCTAGAAGCGAAGCGCGGTCGGATGAGTCCTTGCGCGGGCTTTGATGGAGGGCTGGGAGCCTTCGATCAATGCCGCGCGCGAGCGTACCGCCGCAGCGGGCGTCGCCGATCGCGTGAGCTTCGAGGTGGCAGGCGCGAAGACCTATCCGGGGCGCGACTTCGATCTGGTCGCGTTCTTCGATTGCCTGCATGACATGGGCGACCCGGTCGGCGCGGCGAAGCACGTGCGCGAGACGCTGTCGCCGGACGGGATGTGGATGATCGTCAAGCCATTTGCCAACGATCGGCTGGAGGACAACATCAATCCGGTGGGGCGGATCTTCTACTCGGCGTCGACGATGATTTGTACGCCTTGCTCGCTGTCGCAGGAAGTGGGGCTGGGGCTTGGGGCGCAGGCTGGGGAGAAGCGGCTGAGTGGGGTTGTGCGGGAAGGTGGGTTCAGTCGGTTTCGGCGGGCTGCGGAGACGCCGTTCAATCTGGTGTTTGAGGCTCGGCCATAAAAGGTCTGAAGCGCTGGGCGAGGGTCACTCGAGATAGACCGATTGCTGTCATTCGTGCGCAAAGTGCGAATGCCAAGGACGGGCTCTACCCTGCCCTCCAACAGCGGCCGTCGTGCGGCTGCTGTGCAGCGAAAGCCGCCCTTCGACTGGCCAAGTGCGCATGACTGCAACCTGGCGCTCTGCGGGCGCTCATCGTTGCCGACGCCTTTGACATCGCCCGAAGTCTAGTAGGTGCACTGAGCTGGCCTGGCGGGCCGGAGAAGGCGGACCTTCCGCTCGCATGCCCCATCACCGTCCCGCAGAAGTCGACGGTTCAGCTACACCAGGCAAGGAATCACTACCGCTCTGACGTAAGCGAACGAAACCAAACATCCAACACCCCCGTCCGCACAACGACTCGGGTCGGCGGCGCTTCTCGACGTCACAGTCGCCAGGACTCGGAACACGCAGGTGTGTGGGCTGGTTAGACAAAGAAGACGCCGCCTTTTAGGGTCTCGTCAAATGCGTCGTGAGTGTTGCCCCGGTGAAGGAGGCGTACTTGCCAAAGGTAGAACGAACGAATCACCGATCCTTCGGCGGCTTGGAACTTGCGGTAGATGGTTCCGCGAGAGACCAAGGCCGAACCGCAGGCCCCACTCAGTGGCACCGGACGCACCGGACCCCACCCCGAATTCCAGTGGGCGTAGTTCGCCACCACTTGTTCATTATTGAGGATCTCAAGCGTGGTGCCCACTTGGCGCACCTCGGCCTGAGCAGTTCCCGACAGCGTCGGCACCAACAACCGAGATGGATAGAGGTCTAGTTGCAGGTATCCCATGCGACCGAAGTCCATCCGTCCGGCCAAAGGCAACGACGCCGACGGATCGTCCAGCAACTCATCGATTGGCAACGTGCCCAACCAAGACTTCCTGTCGAGCGGCGCCGTGGGCACGCTAGGCAATATGGGCATGTCGCGCCAGAAGGAACCGAGATAGTCAGCCAGATCTTGGTCAGGCACCTTGCTGTTGCCCACCTGCAGCCAGCGCACCACCGACACCTCCACGCAGCATCCCATCGTCATCTCGACAGGAGTGCTGAGCGCGATCAGCTCATCGCCGGGTCGTTCGGCCGCGACGCGATCGACAACACCTCGCAGCATTCCCTCGATCGCGGTCGTGTCCCCGCTGAAGTCCCCCCGTACCGGCACCCAGTCTGGACGTGACGGCCTCAGCGTGGCCAGCGTTGGATGAATGGGGAACGCCATGAGCGCCTGATGGCGCACGACACCGGACGGCAGTCCCCACAACCTCTCTGCAACAGCCAAGGTGCGCAGGTAGGCAGAGATCGCACGAAGGGCGGCGCGGGCGGAGTACGGGCCCACGAAACCTTTGCCCAGGGGCCTTGCAAAGTGCCAGATGTCGCCCTGCAGGGGGGCTTCGGGGTAGGCAGTCCCGTTTTGCGCCCACTCGAACGCCATCTGCCGGATCAGTGGGAGTTTGGTCCGGAGCTCCAGCCTGCTCAACGTGGTCCGAAAAATCCTGGCCAGATCCACCCCCTGTACCCCATCGAAATCACCAGGCGTTTCGAAGGCCTTCGGCGCCGCCTTGAGGTCGGCATCGAGCGACTGCACCACGAACCCTAACGCCTCGAGGAAAAGATTGGAAAGCAGTGACGGCTTTGGCGTGCGGGCTGGAAGTTCGGCATTCGGAGCGTAGCCATGGGCGCTCGCAGCCATCCAGAAGATGCAAAGCACCTCGACGACTTCTGCTTCGAGCTTGCGCGAGTGCAGCAGCCTCAGGAGTGAGGCTTCGGTCTCGGCGGTCGTCGCGGGATCCCCCAACTTTGTCGCAAGCTCCTGAATGGTCCACCACCGGGCAGCCGGTATCGGCCAGCCGAGACGAGCGATGAGAATTCGAAGGCCGTCCATCAAGCCCCCGGCGCGTCGGCAGCAGCCAGTTCGGTCCCCCAGCGCGGGACAGTCAACGGGAGAGTTCGGGTGTCTTCGAGCACGCAGTCGACCATGACCTGCGCGAACGCAACCGCCGCGTCGATGCGCCCCTGCTTCGCGTAGAAGTACACCATGGCCTCGCCCGGCGCCAATCGCGGCCGCTCCGGTTCACCGAACATGGCATAGGCCGTTTCGGTCACGAAGTCGTCGCATCGCGACGGGTAGTATCGAGCCACCAGGTCGAGCCGCGCTAGCGTTCTCTCCTCGCGCTCCATGTAGCCAATCCAGGCGCCACTGTTGATCTGCGCACTAACGAGGTACTTCCAGGCTGCCTTCAGGCCGCTTAGCCTGCGTCGAGTGTGGAAGGCATGGCCGGACAGGTGAAGCAGATCACGGCCTCGACCTCGATCGGACAAAAGCGGATCATCGAGCGCTTCGAGGAGTCGCTTCCCCTGGCCCTGGGCCTCCCAGTGCCGATACCAAGCCTGAAGCGCCGCGTCTTCGTCGTAGCCGCCTCCCGACAGTCGATCGACCAGGGCCTGCAGCTGCTCGGGCTCGAAGGCTGAGACATCACCATCGAATGGCTTGCGATCCGATTTGGAGCCCGCGTGTTCCTCCCGATCCAGCACGCCGATGTCCCACCCCCCGTGACCGCTGAGTATCTGCAGTCGCTCAGCGGCACCGGCAACGCCTTGCTTGGCAAGCCGCTGCAGCGCGTCGGCAACTTCCGGGTGCAAACCTGTGCGTAGCAGCGCATCGAGCGGCCAGCCGGCCTTAACGCCCTGCTCGACATACCGACTCAGGCTATTCTCTGCCTGAGACCACTGCCCGGCGTCGACGTGCTCCTCGTACTTGGCGGCCAATGAGGCGGGAGTTAGCTTGGCCAGCAGTGCGTCGGCCTTGGTCAGCACATGCCGGGTCCCGCTGCCGTCCGTGTAGTCCAGCACCGAGTGAACTTGCGCGGCCACCTGTGCCAACAGTTGGCGTGCATCCTTCGGCGAGGTTTCGACCAGGAAGCCGATCGCGTCGAGGGTATTGTTCAACGTGGGGTCCTTGCGATGCGAGAAGCCCGTTGCCAGCTCCCAGGTCTGCCGACAGAGCTCGCGCGCGTGCGTTTCCAAACGGTGAGCAACCGAGATCCCGCATAACTGCAGCGGCGTCTGCAGATGCACGCTGGTCTCTTGCCGCACTTCCGTGTCGAACTGCTCGCGCTGCGAGTGCACGAATGCCGCGGCGGCCTCATCGGACATCTGCGTCAGTAGCCCCGCGGCGTACTGCTCGCGGAACGACGTCGAGTCAAACCACGTGAACGACCCTGCGGCGACGAGCGTTTCCTCCGTAAGATCCGCCTCGCCGGCTTGGCCCAACAGGATGCTGCCGATACGGACGTCGCAAGCTACGCGATGCAGCCCGGCCCGGAAGTCGTCGGCTGCCGATTGCCAGTCGTAGCTCTGTCGAAAATGCCTGAACTCCACCGGCTCCAGCAGTTCGTAGAGTTCGTGGAAGTCGACGAACTCGCCGCGCCACCAGTGATGCGCGACCTGCGCCGCGACGCCCGCGAGCGCATCCAGGAAGTCCGTGATGTTCTCTCGATCGGCATAGATTGGTGCGCGTGCAAAGCTGAAGTTGGTCTGCCCTTCTGCGGCCATGCAAAGGCTCAAATGCACAGCGCCGAAGAACCAATGGTGCACCAACCTCGCGAGCTTTAGTTTGCGCTCGCGGTAGTCGAGCCCAAGCCAGTCGATTGGGATCGAGGCGTTCAAGGTCGTCACGGCCCGCGTATGGGCCGTCTCCACGGCTGCAACGAAGGGTGTTCCGGCGAGTGCATTGAAGTCTGGGCGCTCAACGATGCCCACTTTGACCTGAGCGGCGGCCCGGAGGCAGGCATCGCTCACCACGCACTTGCGCCGGCCGTCGGACATCGACGCCGCGAGCGACATCAGCTCGTCGAGTTGCCCGTCTTCGACCATCACCCGTACGCGCGGCAACCACCCCTCCGGGTGAGCCTGTGTCACGAGCCGCTTGAGCCCCTCCGGCGTGGTCCCCACCGCGCCCAGGCGCGCAAACGCACCCGCTAGGAATCTGAAGGCGTCCAATCCGTTGCCAGTGGAGTACTCGCTCGAGAACCGACTCGCGCCCCGGAAGCGCCGAAGCGTCTCCTCGCCGCATGCTTCGGCCACGACATGGTCGCCGCGCGCGCGCAGCGCGAGACCCAGCGCCGCCACGAGTTTGATGTCCGTCTCGTGTCTAGACGCAACGGCCTCTTGGATCACCCCATCGTCTGGCGCCAGCGTCCACGTATAAGAGACCAGCCGGGCCATGTCTTCGTCCGGCATTTGATACTGGCTGCCATCGACCATTCGAGCCTTCAGGTGCTGAAGCCGATAAGCCTGAGCAAAGTCGGCCCGGTCCAGCGCCGCGGCTACGGCGTCGGTGATCAACGTGTCGAACAGCGCCTGCGGGTAGCCTTCTTCCAGGCGCAGCAGGACCCAATCTCGGGTCAGGCCCGCTATCAAGTGACTTGGATTGCCGAGCTGTGCCTGCACTGTCCACAACCAGTTGACCCGCAATGCGTTCGGCGCCGACGTCTCCAGCCAGCGCGCGACCTCCGGCCGCAAGACCGCGATGCGATCGCTGTAGCCGTCGGTCGACCGCACGTACACGGCCAGGCTCTCGTGGAAGACCTTCAGACCGGCGGCCGATGAATGAAGCAGATGTTCCACCTTTTCGATCTCGGGCGCCGCCAGCTTTGTCGCGGAAGCAATCTCACCGAACGCAGCCCGCGGCCAGAAGAACGGGAAAGCACAAACCAGTCGCAGCGCATCCTTCAGGCTGGCTGAGAGGCGCTCCCATAGCGACCCGTAGTAGAACTTCGCGTCCTGACTCAGATCGCCGGTGAGTTGCTCGACGTCCCATCGCGTAACTCTGCCACCGGCAAGCACCAACGCAGAGGTCGCGTAGATGACATGCAGCGGGTGGCCGTTGGTCCTGGCGCGGAGCGCGGCGGCGGCACTCTGCAACTCCTGTTCAGCGACGGCCTCGCGCGCGGCGGAAGCCTCAGGCGCTTTGGCCCCTTCCTGCTCTTGATGTGCATGCGAATCGTCAGGTTCGAAGCCTGTACTCAGCCGACCAGCTTGCACAGCCTGATGCAAGTACGAAAGCACGGCGTCGCCTGACATTGCGGGAAGCGTCTTCCAGTTCGCCTTCGGCGCCGCGATCAACAGGTCAGCCGGCAGTTGGGTATCGTCCACCGGCTGCGTGCCCACAAGCAGCACCAAGTTCTCGGGACACGGCACCAACTGCGCAAACAGGTCCTCCAGCGGCTGCTTGTCCTCCGCGTTGACACGCCAGACATGATCGAGTCCGTCGAGAATCAAGACGAAGGGTTTGCCTAGTGCCTTGTAGTGCGTTGAAGCGGCTTCCAACAGCGCGCGCAGGCCACCCGCTTTTCCGGTGACGTCCGGATGAAATCGGTCAATCTGCGACCGGATCGACTCTTCGACAACATAGCTGTGCACGCGATCCCGACCGCGTTCCGTAGTGGACAGGAAGTAGTGGTGGCGGACCGTTGGGATGTTCTTTTCGGCGAGTGTGTCGCACAACGCGCTGAGATAGGTGCTCTTGCCGCGACCAGGCGGACCGGTCAGAACGACCGCCTTGCCGGCTGAACGCAGCGCCTCCTCGACGAAAGCGTCGTGGAAGTCGGCATCGGGCACCTCATAGCCCTTGGGGACCGCAAAGTCTTCCGGCAGCGGCGCTGGCGGCGTCGCCTGGAGGATCGCACGAAGATCCGGTAACGTGATCCAACCGGACGGCGGCGGAGAGTTCTTCTGTGTCGCCCAGTTCAAGGCGACGTTCTTGAGGACGGCGATGCCCTCTGGCGTCCCATGCGCGCGCAGCCGCGCGTTGACCTCGTACTCGAGGGTCTCGTAGCCCTTGTCGCTGTGCGTGATCTCCAGCCGGCCGAGAAAATCCTCACAGTCCTTCTTGCCGCCGAGTTCGGCAATGACCGCCGCGCGCCTCGGGTCAGGGACCTTTGCAAAATCAATCTTGCCGCCGGCCAGGCAGGCTTCGATCTCGGAATCCGGCCGGCGGTTGGTCAGTAGAGAGAGTTCGCCAATGCGTGCCGCGTCCAACGAAGCGTACGCGTCAAACCACTTCCTCAGCATCGACCGGGACCGCTCCGTCTTGCCGGATTTCTCAAGTAGCCAATCCCACGAAAGCGGATGAGCATCAGGGTTCGGCGTGAATTTGACCTGCTTGAGGTCTTGCAGTCCGTCCGTGCGCTCGACCACGATGTCGTCCAGACCCGTCGGTGCATCCGCCTCAACGTCACACTCGAATTTGACCTTCGCGTAGCGGCTCGGCGCATCCAGCCAGTCGCACAACACCCGCAACCCTTGCCGGTTCTGATAGATGTAGCCGGCGGCGGTGATCGCCGTGTTCTTGATGTGCTCAGTCATCGTCCGCGGCCCTGCACGTCGTCGCTTGCCGCTTTGACCTTCAGCCGATCTAGTTCAGCATAGATATGTAGCTCACAGTCGGTTGAAACGCGCCCTTTCGCATAGAGCATAGGCACCGGATTGCTAAAGACAAGATGGCTTTCGATGCTGCAGTCGCTCCCGAGCTTGAGAAACTTGGCGACCGCTACCTTGCAGGCCACAAGTAGGTCAAACCGGTTCAGATGCTTGCGCAACGAATCCGCCTTTCCGTTCGGAAGGACTTCACCGGCAAAGTCCATCAATTGCTCTGCAATCTCGCTATACGACTTCTTGAATTGAAGGTCCTTGCACTCCATGACTAACACTCTGCGACTGGGAGGGTCCCAGGCCAAGACGTCCACATCGCCGTAGTTCCGGTCAAGCTTGGCCGCGAATATCTTGGTAAGCGCAATTTCCGGTAGCACCTCCCAACCGAGCGCGGCCATCTTGGTCTTGACCTTCACATTGAAGTCGTGGCCATCGCGATGACGCGCAAACCCGGCGTACTTCTGCATGGCTGACCCGAGATGGTTGTCCGGAAAGTTCGCGTAGTAGTAATTGCCGACAATGAAGGAGAACGCATCGCGCAGCAGGCCTGGAGCAACCACCATGTGGGAGTCGACCTCATCCGAGACCTTTAGTATTGGCCGCCTCAGTAAGCTGAGTCTCCGCCGGAGGCGCCATGAGTCGATGTCTCGCTCCTGGTAACCAGGCGGAACTTGGCGCCAGGAGGGCCGCGTCTGAAGGGTGAGTGCCGAGACAATCGCCTCGCCAGCAGTCGCGTCGGTCGCTATCGTAACCAACTCGCTGCGGCGAATCCTAACAACTGGCTCTTGCCGGTCGATGCCACGGTTCTCGACCGCATCGACAAACTTCCGAAAAGCATCCAAGTCCGCGCCAAACTCGTCGCGCCAGGCGTGGAGGAATTCGGGATCCATCACATCGCCCACCTCCGCCGCGATGGCCGGAGGCTCTAGGTTCCTCGCGTAGCTGCGTGCCGAGCCCTTGTAGCGGATCTCGCTGGTTTTGCTTCCAAAGCTGGTCATCAGGCCGTCTATGATGCTGTGGTCGACGTGCACATCACCGATCGCCTGGATGACGACGCGTGGAGCCATCAACCCCCAATGGAGCAACCCGGACCAGCCACCGAGCTGGTAAATCTGGGACGCAAGCGTCATCAGTAGCGTATGGTCAACTTCACTGAGCCGGCGCCCTCCCTGCAGCGGGGACTCGCAAAGTGCCATTTCGACAAGTACCCGAGAGGTGAGAAAGACGGTGTTCAGCTTGAATTCATGATCTCGCATCGCCCCGAGCGCTAGCGCCTCATCAGTCCTGAGCCCTAGATTCGCCGCAGAAGTTCGGTGCCAACGCTCTCGCGAGACTGCCGCGACCTCGTAGTTCACCAGGAGCCCGTACAAGACATCCAGGCGATCCAGGGATCGCAGCTGCTCGCATAGTTCGTCCTCCAACTTCCGGACCAACTTGTTGAGGAAATTCCGGCCTTCCTCCTTGCCGAGGATTACATTGCCTTCGCTCTGGTGCCGCACCTTCCAACCGAGCCCAACCTTCGTGTTCCCATCGTCGTACTTGCTGACGTTCACCAACTTTTGCTGGTCAAGCACGGGTAGAAAGTCGCGGAAATTGCGAGCGGCCATCACATGAGACTGACGCGCCTTCTCGTTCGGAACAATCCGAGTGAACAGCGCATCTAGGTTGACCTGGGGTTTGCTCGCCAAGATTGCCACGCCACGGATTAACGCCTTGACTAGCGCCGCCTCAGCAATGTTCGCAGGGTTGAATAGAGCACGGTCAAATTGAGGATCAATCGTCAGCTGAACAGTTCTGTTGACATGATCGACCTCCAGTGCGATGGAGCCCTCGGCATCCTCCGCTGTGCCCCACGGCTCGGACGGATCAAGCAACTGCTGTGGCGCGGTAAAGATGCATCTCCAAAGAACTGGCCCGGCGCCAAGGCTCTGACCGATTGCTTCATCCAGGACCTGCGCTGCGCGGCGGCACCACGTGCCCAGCATCCGCCAGCGCTCATAGCTTCCCGTCGACACGCCGTCAGGCGAGCCCTGCTCAAACCACCAAGCGCGCGATCCGCCCCTGCAGCACCCTAGTGGTTTGCGGCCATCTTGAGGCTCTACCTCGCCGTAAACCGGATTCATGTTCTCGTCGTCGAAGTAGCTGCGTCCTTCGGCTTGAACTCTCCGCCACGTTCCGTCAACGAACTGCTCGGCATGCAGATCCCGTGACATGGCAACCGAATGTCGAGCATCGAGAAGCGCGTTTTGTCGGATGCTGAAGACGATGTTTGGCCAGTCGCACTTGGGGGTATGACCGTGTGGGGAATGAGGTGTCCGTCCAGCGACGCCCCCCAGGCTGCAAGGTTCAGGAAGCCATTGATGTTTTGGAGGTGAACTCCTTGCGCCTTGAGTCGCCGTTCGCCGTCGAGGATGCGCCACACCTCCAAGATCGACATGTCCGGCATCGACTCCAAAGCGAACATGTCAGCAGCAGCAAGGTGAACCACCTGCCACTGAGCCTGTCCATAGATTTCGAGGGCATACTGGACTCCTCTTCCAACGCCGCACGTGACCATCAGAACCAACCCGTGCTCAAGCGCCATGTTCTTGGCGCAAGCCTCTTGAGCTTCCGCGATGGATTTCTCCATACGGCTTTTCAGCGCCTCCGAAGGCACATATAGTCCCCTGAGACCACCTTCCTCGTACTCATCGAGGGTGTCGAGAAGACACAACAGGACCACGGGACGGCCGTGATCCACCTGCCAGGCCACACAGCTGATATATCCGCCCGCAGCGCGGCCAAATCCTAAGCTCCGGCCTAGCCCTCGTAGAAACCGCGACCGCTGGATCTCGTGCATGTACTCTCGGGCGAGCATTTGCACGAAGATTTCTCGGTTGTTTCCGGATCCCAAGACTTCAATGAAGAACCTTCGGATTGCACCGCTGACGGCCGTTGGGAGAACTAGGAAAAAGCTCCGACCAGCTATGGCCACCGGGAATCGCTCGAGGTCCGTGTTGCCGATAGCCTGGTCGAGCAAACCTCGGCGCTCTTCGACCTCGAAGGTGAAGGGCGCCAGGTGGCGTGGGATAACCCCAGCTTGCTTCAGGTCATCCAAACTGAACTCGACCAAGTCCTGCAATGCATTGAACTGCCTTGCGAGCTCCGTTGGAAGAACCTTTTCCTGCGCTTGTGAGCCTTTCTGATTGCGCGTCAGCCCAGCGCGCCGGCAAGCCAGGTCTGATAGCGTCAACAGCGCGTACACGCATTCGGTGATGACCTGAAAATTCGGGTCATCCGGCAGTTCATCGACCATGTCGATAAAACGCTGTAGATAGAACGTTCCGCTTTCCCAGGTGCCCTCAAGGACAAGAAAGTTGCCACGGGAGGACACCACGTTGCCGACGAACACATCTTCCGGAGGGTCCTCGGTGCTTCCATGGGTACGTCCGACGGAAGAAAAGCCCTTCAGCAGAATCCCTGACGACGCTGGCTGGTCGCCGTCTGCCAAGGCCATACTCAGCTGAACAAGTGCTTCCAGCCGAACACAGTTGCTTTGCAACGATGGCTTGAGCAGCAGGCCTCCAAACGCTGCGGCCAGCCTGATCGGATGAAACCTCCGCAGGTCGCGCGTGAACGGCTTGCAGCCATCTGCGACCTGTCGAAGACATACTGGCGATATTGAAGTCGCGATCAGCGCTGATAGCGCTTCGAAGTTGGGCAGTTCGCCCCCGTGCTCTTCCCTCATCTGCTCTTTCTGATCGTCAACGACCCCTGTGTGAATCCATCGAGTCTTCCTTCGCAGCGATAGCGGACCTGGACGTGTATGACCGCTATCTGCGGCTTCGCCGTCATTGCCAGAATCCCCCGTGCCCGGTCGGTCTTAGGCTTTTGGCGGACCGTATCCCAACTTGTTGTTGGCCAAGTGAATTACATCGCTGGTGAGCAAACGGTCGATCATCCCTTGCACCTTCTGCGGGGCCGGAGCGGGGCCGAATTTCGTCTGGATGTGGTGCTTGAGCGCCGACAGGCTCTTGGGGCGATTGGCCGCACCCAGATCCTTCAGCAGGTCCCGGTACATCGCGATCGGCGGCTTTTCGCTGGACCTCTTCCTGACAGCCGGTACCTGTGGCGGAGACGCTTGGCCGCTTGTAGCCGGCGCCTGCTGCCTTGCCGGCTTTGCGCCACTTGCCACCTTCTTTTTGGGAACTGCCACTGGCTTGCCCCGCTTGATCGGTGCGGGTGTGGGAGGCTTGGAAGGCACAGTGGTCGTGGCCACCCCACTTGTCGTCGCCTGCTTGGTCACTGTGGCTGGCAGTGCCTTCATGCGCTGGATATAAAACGCCAGCGTTCGGGCGTGTGCGATCGGCGGGTCGTAGCCAGTGTCCTTGGCCAGCACCACAAAGCGGCCCTTGGGGTGCTTGGCGGCGAGATAGCCAAGATAGAACACCAGGTGAAAGTCCAGAGAGTTCGATCCCGATCGCGAGATGGGGATGAGCGTCGAGCTTGGGCTCTTGAGCTCGAAATCGGCTTTGCGCTTGAGTTGATGCGGACCATAGAAGACCCATGCCTGGCCTGCACCTCCGAGCCACGCCTCCACATCGTCGGGGGACGGCTGAACATTTTCTAGATCCACCAGCAAGTGGACCTTGGCCGACGTGGTCACGCGGTGCCGCGGCAGCGCGGGTAGTCCGAGCAGCCCCAGAATTGCTGGCCAGCGTTGGCACCCTTCTTCGCGGTGCGACGCAGCATCGTCTGAGCACACCTCGGGCAGCATGGCGCAGATGCATTCGCCGATCCGGTGTTCGAGCCTGGGGCGCGCTCTGCACTTCGCTCGGGTTTCGGTTGTCCCGTGCTCTTGGCCGCGTTTGCTTGCTTGAGCAGTTGGTGCAGCTTGGCCCCATCAATCAAACGGAGGTTGCGTCCGTTCGCGAACTCCTGCGCCTCGGAGGTGAACTGCCCCGAGGTGACAACGAACCCGCCCGCGGCTCCGATGGCCGCCATTGCGCCGTACAGTTCCCGCACCACGGGCACGCCAACCTTTAAGGCCCGCCATTGCTTGCACTGCACAAGGTAGCGCTCTCCGCTCTTTCTAAGCACCAGATCGACACCATCGTCTGAGCCCGGTGTGTGGTTCTCCTCAACGGCATAGCCCTGGAGCCGGAAACTTTCGCCCACAAGCATCTCGAATTCGCGCCAACTCATGCCGTCCAGCACGCTGGGGGCATCCGAGCGCGTCGCGCTGTCTGCCAAGGAGCTTCGCGTGCGGCGTCGCCAGGCCGAGATTGCAGCGCCGGCGAGGCACAGGAGCGGCAGGATGTACTGACCGACCGAGGCGAGGCCTCGCCCGACGCCGCCGACCATGGCGCCGCTGACGTCACCTGGCTTGAACGCCACCAGCGGTGCCATTGCAATGTGATGAAGCACGACGTAGGCGACAACCGCCAAGACGACACCCACATACCAAGGGAGCAGTGCAACCAGATCGATGAGGTCTTCTGCAGGACTGGACTTCTTGCGGCGGGCCATCGGCAATTCCGTTGTTTGGGTCCATTTTGCTAGTGGGCGGTGCGCGAGAGCGCCCTGCTGGAGGTCAAGTGGGAACTAATTCACACTCGACTGTGGGTCGCATGCGACGTGGAAGCCCAGGGCTTGTCTAAACTGGCGACTCCACGCTGGCAGGCGGGGCCGGCTTTCAATGCGCGCTTCTTGAGTCTCAGGACAGGCGCCTGCCATCTAAGAGCTTCCGGGGGGCTGTCGCAGCTACTGAGATCGGCGTCTACACTGAGGAACGCAGCCCGTCGCGCTGTGTGCGAGCGTTCACAGGTGACGACGACTACCTGGAAACCGTCCACGTTGGGCAAGTTGCTCACCCGTGCACCCGACTGGGCGCTCGAGTTGGACGGCGGGCGCGTCCGCCTCACAATGAACGGTGAGACGACCCAATTTGACGTCGACCAGTTGGAGGGCCTGCCGATCAAGGCCGGCGTGTTCTGGGCGAGGCTCATCATCCCCTTGTGCGGTGCCAATGCATTGGAACTGGGTGGAATCTCCAACAGCAACGCAAACCAATGTGGACAGGCCGTCGCCGCAGCCATTGCGGCGAAGCGCCACTGCGACCAGATCGTGGACCGGGTGCACGCCACCACGGAGGCCTGTCAGCGACAGATCGCTCGCCGCGGGTGGCTCGGCCGCGAGTTTGCGCAGCGCATTGAGAGTTCAAAGCCCTGGTTCGCATCTTCGATAATCGATTCCGTGGCAGGCCGGCACCACCTCGCCCGCCAGCCACCGTCTGTCCAGGACGCGGTGCGAACGTGGGAACGCCCCTTCGAGGAATTTGTCAAGGAAGCGAACGAGCGGCATGCGAACCTGGCCGCAGTGAAGGATCGAAATTTCTTTGATCAGGTGGAGAAATCGCCACTGACCGAGGAGCAACGCAAAGCGGTGGTGTGCTTCGACAACCGCGTGCTCCTCGTGGCCTCCGCCGGCTCGGGAAAGACTTCCACCATGGTCGCCAAAGCTGGCTACGCGCTTCGACACGGGTACTTTTCTCCCGAGCGCATGCTGCTTCTCGCCTTCAACACCGACGCGGCATCGGAACTGCGCGAGCGCATCCGTGCCAGGCTGGACCTTTGGGCCTACCTGCGGATCAAGTTGTCGCGAAGACCTTCCACGCCTTCGGCCTGGATGTCATCGGCAGAGCAACCGGCAGAAAGCCAGCACTCGCCCCCTGGCTGGAGAGCGGCCAGGACCTGGAGACGCTGGTCGGTCTGATTGACGCCCTAAAAGACCGCGATCCAGAGTTCCGAGTTTAGTGGGATCTATATAGCATCGTGCTTTGGCAGGACCTCCCACAGTTTGGCAAGGAAGGAGAAAATCCCAACGCTTGGAGCAGCGAGTCGCGGCGCGAAGGCTTCTGGACCCTCAATGGGGAAGTCGTTGCCGGTTTGCCGGTGTCAAACGTCACACGTGGGCCTAAGCCGGCTTTAACGCTTTCAAGCACTACTAGGTCTGCCTCGAGGGTAAATCTGATGCGTATATCGCTGATCGGAACTGTCCACGCCGAAAGTGGACGCGCCAACTTGGCGGAATTGCGGACGATCCTTGAACGCCTTCAGCCGGACGTCATCTTTGCTGAAATCCCCATTGCCAATCTTGCTGACTATCTCGACGGCTCTCACGGCAATCTCGAGTCTGCTGCAGTTGCCCTCTACCGCGAGCGCCGTCCAGTCAGCGTTGTGCCTGTGGACTTGAACAAACCAAGCGACAAGTTCTTCAGAGAATCTGAGGAGATGTTCAAAAAGGTCGAAAGTACGAGCCCTGAATATCGCCGTCTGATGGACCAGAACAGCTTCGACACGCGAGATCACGGTTTTCCATACCTCAACAGCAATCGCTGCGCCCAAGCATGGGCAGCCATATACCACGAGGTGCGTGCAACCCTCGAATGGATCGGCGACGCCAGGTTGCGACAGATCTACGCTCTATGGACCAAGACAAATGACCGTCGCGAGACAGGAATGCTAGAGAACATTGATGGCTATTGCATACGCGGCGCACTCTCTCATGGAGTGCTTCTCATTGGTGCTGGACACAGGAAAGCCATGGTGGAGAAGGTGCAACAGCAACGAGACGTCGGCGGACCGGGCGTCTCATGGAAACTTGAAAGCGCTCTGGACTGAATGGTGTGAGGGATGCGTCGTAGAGAACGTTGGACCAAGCCGCGTCGCCCGCTGCAGCGACAACTCTGGGGCCTCCCATCGAAACCCGCGCCGTCCGTGACGTACTTCCGCGGCCGCTCTGGCGACCTCCCCAAGCTTGATGAGAATCGGATTGGCCAACTGTCTGGAAAATCCCCGTCATCTCCTGCGCACTGGCTGCTTGCCCAAAGCATGCGGAATGCCAAAGGCGCGATCTGCGCAAACCTGGTGAGCGGCGCGGGCGCTGGCCTCGCTCGATCAGAATAGTGATGTGAGGCGCCTGCCTGGCGCTGAGAGGAACCCAATGGCCGAACCCAAGAATGGAGCACGCCCGCAACGTGACCTGGGAAGGCTTGTCTGCGCAGATTGCGTCGGCGACACCTATCTCGGCGCGGCAATCGACCACGATGCCGGTGACCGCGTCTGCAGCTTCTGCAAGAACGTTCGCGCTGTCGCTGACCTTTCGGCGGTCTGCAAGTTGGCGGACAAGGCGCTATCCCAGACGGTACATCGCGTCGCCCGCCGCACCGGCGAGCGTCGCGAGGCGAGAACCAGCTCGTTCAATACGGCGCACCCGTTTGCTGAACTGATCAAGGTCAATCTCCGCAAGGCAGCGCCTGGCGTTGCTCGCGGCATCAGCGATCAACTGGTTGAGATCGGCAAGGCAAGAAGGGCGAAGGGCGCGGCGCATGCTTGGTCTGGTCGCCACAAGTACGCGGTGAATACCCTCGCTCTTCCGCTCAAGACAGTGGAAGAACAGTGGCAGCGATACCGCTCTGCCGTTGAGAGGGGTGGTCGCTTCTTCAATCAGGATGCCAAGTCCTTCCTGGACGACCTGTTCGCTCCTCTGGATCGTCGGGACGTGAATTCCTCCGTTCTGCAGCCGGCGCTCGTCATGGGCGAGATCTACAGGGCGCGCCTTGCGAACACGCCGCCCGAGGTCGAAGTGATTCGGAAGAAGCCTGCGCAGCAGCTTGGGCCTCCACCACCTGCTCTGGCCAAGACAGGGCGGATGAATGCCGAACGGATCGCCGTGTTCTACGGGGCCTTCCATGTGAAGACAGCCATCGCTGAGATCAGGCCGAGCATTGGCACCACTGTCGTCACTGGGGTATTCAAGGTCGACCGCCCGGTTAGGTGTCTGAACATGTCGGCGCTCGTCTTCAAGAGCTGGGCCACCATCAGCATCTGGGATCCGAAGTTTCAGCACCGGCGTCTGATGCGAGCGCTGTTGCATCGCCTTCATGAGCGTGTGGCGCGCCCCGTGGTTCCCGGGGCCGAGTACGAGTACCTGGCAACTCAGTTTCTCGCCGAGTACCTGTCAGTCCACAAGAAGATCGAGGCCGTCGTGTTCGACTCGGTCCAGCACAAGGGCGGAAAGAATGTCGTGCTGCTCTCGAGCCTCCTCGGCGCCTTCAGCGATAAGCAGAAGGCATACGCCAAGTCGCGCATCAAATTCTTGCCAGGCACAGTGCACCTCCATGCAGTGAAGGGCGTGGACTACGAGACTGAGAACCCAGACAGGCAGCAGAACTTGCTCTTCGAAGATGAGTGACGCCGCCCGCTACGCCACGGCGACCTCGGCACCGAGCCCGTCCATACCCGACTGCACGCTGCCTCGGCGGTCCTTCTCGATGTGTAGATGCATTTCGAACAGGCGCGCTTCAATCTGGCGCAGGATGACAGGCCCGACTAGAAGTTTTTGGCCGCCACCACTCTCACATCTGTTGATAGGCCCCAGCCAGCGTCAGTTGGGATGCCGCCGGCAGGCACATTGGTACGGCCTGATCGGCCGCTGGGAACGAATCGCGCGCCCTGAACCACGCGTTCGACGGCGAGGGACCGCAGCCTGGTTCTCCACGTGCAGTAGCATACATTTGAACGAAGAACAGCGGCCCGCACGACGTCTGCATAGGGAGGATGAATGTATTTGGCGGCTTTGGATGTCAAGGGATTTCGGCGGGTTGAGGATCTCAACCTTCGCTTCAGGCAAGGCCTCAACGTCCTTGTGGGACCCAACAACGTTGGCAAGACTGCAGTGGTCGATGGGTTACGTGCCCTACTGACAACTGCAGAAGAAGGCGCCCTCCGAGTCGATGCCTACGACCTCCACGCATCGGGCGGAAACGCCGCCACCGAGATCACCTTTCACTATGTATTCAGAGATCTCACGCTCGATGAAGAGGCAGACTTTCTCCAGGCCTTGAAGCCAATGCCAGCCGCGCCGGGCGCATCCGACCAGTACGAAGCACATCTGTGGGTGCGGTACAGTGCCAACGGAACGACCGGCCGCATGCGTCCCAAACGTTGGTGCGGCGATCATGAAGAGAACAGCATCACGGCAGAGATGCTCGAAGATCTCCGGGCGGTGTATCTGCCGCCGTTGCGCGATCCGGCGTCCGGGCTCAAGCCCAGCCGCAGCAGCCAGCTGGCACGCCTTATTGATCGGCTCGCCAGCGAAAGCGAGAAGGAAGAACTCGTCAAGCTGCTGAAGGAATTCGAAGAGAAGCTTGAGGTCGAAAAACCCGTCGCTACGACCCAGTCTGCGATTGAGGCTCGCCATGTCTCGATGCTTGGTTCGAAACTCAAGCAGGCACTGAAGGTCGGCCTGACGCCACCCGAGTTCCAGCGGCTGGCCGCGCGCCTGGCGCTTGCCGTCGAAGGCCTCGACATCGAGCAGAACGGGCTGGGGTACAACAACCTTATCTACATGGCCGTTGTCCTGAGCGAGCTGGCCTTGAATCCAGATGCTGCCTATAAGGCGTTGATCGTCGAAGAGCCTGAAGCCCACCTGCATCCGCAGTTGCAAGTCGTGCTACTGGAGCATCTCCAAGCCGTCGAGAAACCCGTAACGGGACAAAAGCCAGTTCAGGTCTTCGTCACCAGCCATTCGCCACATTTCGCGAGCGCGGCAAAACTCGATTCGCTGGCCTGCCTGCATCAAGGTGAAGGAAAGATTGGCGCGTTCTTCCCGAGGGAAGCCACTTTCCCTCCGAAGAAGAAGGAGAAGCTCCAGCGCTACCTCGACGTGACACGTGCGGACTTATTCTTTGCGCGCCGGCTCATCCTCGTCGAAGGAGCGGCCGAGCGCTTTCTGGTCGACGCTATGGCAGCCAAGATGGGCATCAAGCTGCGTGAGCACTCAGTGACGATCCTGAGCACTGAGGGGCTCAACTTCGATTGCTTCGCGCCGCTCTTCGGAAGCACTGCGATCCCTATCCGGGTTGCGATCCTGACCGACGCTGATGCACCGGGCTATCCTGCCCTAGGAGCCACACCGACAATGTCGGCGGCAGCAACGGCGATTGCCAAGCTCGCCAACACCCATATCAAGGCGTACTTCGCAGCGCGCACGCTGGAATACGACCTGGCGCTTCTTCCTGCGAACCAAGCGCACATGCTGAATGCCTTGGTGGATATACATCCGGGCATTGCTGCAGATCTAAAACTCAAAGTCGATGCAGCGGCGGCCGCAGACAAGCCGCGTGAGTTATTTCGCGGTATGTTTGATCGCGGTCCGACTGTCGGCAACGTCAAGAAGGGCGAGTTCGCACAGGCTCTTGCGGCGGTCATCGCCGATGCGACGGTCTCATTCACAACGCCGGCGTACATTGCCGAGGCACTGGCGTACGTGACCGCGCCATGACGGGGCCATTTGTCCCGTCCCCGCAGCAGAAACTGATCATTGACGCAGGCCTCGTCAGCCAGCGCGTCATCGCCTGCGCCGGCAGCGGCAAGACGGCAACGGCTGTACGAAGGCTTGCGGAGATCCGCCGGCAGCTCGGCGCATCTCGGCAGTACGTGGCGCTGCTCTCGTATTCGAATGTCGCGGTTGAAACCTTCCGAGCTGAATTTGCGAAGCTGACCGCAGGGCAGCAGGGATTGTCGAGCCGAGTACTGATATGCACGGTCGACGCCTTCGTGACGTCGCACATCCTGTCACCGCATGCAGCGTCAACGATGCAGTGCGCTCGAAGACCGTATCTGGTAAATGGGCATGAGCCCTTCTTGAAGGGTTTCACCTTCTTCAACGGGAAATTCAACGAGGAGATCCGGCACCTCTCTGCCGTATTGAACGGTACCAGTTGGAACTTCTTCAACACCGCCATGCGCGGCAACGCTGTCCTGGTCAACGATTCCACTGCGCTCGCTGCGATTGGGAAGTTGGGCAAGGCAGGCGCATATACGCACGACCTTGGACGTTACTGGGCGATAAACACGTTGGTGGATCGGCCGCGATTGCTCGGAATTCTTGCGCAGCGCTACCCCTACATCCTTGTCGACGAAGCACAGGACATCGGAAGCGTCCACGGTTGCTTGCTGGAACTATTGATCGCCGAAGGGGCGACCGTATCGCTTGTGGGCGATCCCAACCAGGCAATCTACGAGTTCGCGCACGCCGATGGCCGCTTCCTGCGCAACTTTGATCCTGGGGTCACGGGTCAGAAGGAAACGCTATCGGAGAACCGTCGCTCGATCCAACCGCTGGTAGACGTGACCAACCAATTGAGTGGTACCACATACTTTTCTGCCAGATCGGTCCCGAGTCGCAAAAGCGGGGCATACCTAATGACCTACAGGGACGACGAACTCTTCAAGGTCCGATTGACATTCGCTGAAATGCTTGCCAATCACGGATATAAGCACGACTCGGCGGCAGTGCTCTGCAGAGCCCGAGACACCGTGTCGCTCATCGCGGGATCGAGGGACAGTTGGGGTCAGGGAGCCACGGAACACTTCGCGCGAGCGGCCTTCAACCGGGATCGGAACGGAGACATCGCGGACGCCTTCACCCACGCAGTCGACGGGACGTTTCGTCTGCTAGACAGCCCCCCGTCGACCCTAAGGGCTGCGGTGCTAAGATGCACCGACGACGCTCTGGCAAGAGCCGCGCGGCGCATCATCTGGGCCTTCCTCAGAACACCTGCTACGGGAGTTCCGCCAGCCTCACTGAATGCCAAGGGTGACTGGCTTCCGAAGTTGAAGGCAAATCTAACGCCGCTGCTGACGATGCTTGAAGCGAAATGCGGCTTGCCTAGCATCGCAAAGTGGGGGTACGGGGTCACGTCAAAGGAGCTGACCGAAGAACCGCTTTGGTCCCAGGACCTCGCAACGTCGACCGTGCCCCTTCCAACCGTCAGGACTGTGCACCAGGCGAAAGGACAGAGTATCGATGCCGTCTTGTATTTGCTGCGGTCAACGGACGTATCCAAGCTTCTCGCTGGCCCAGTCCACGAAGACGGGCGGATAGGCTACGTTGGCCTGACGAGAGCGAGAGATCTCTTGGTGGTAGCGCTGCCGCATACAACAAAGGCAGGGCTAATAAGGCGCTTCAAGGACGCCGGCTTCAGTGACTGGTCCTAGCTTTCCGCGCCGACCTAGCTTTGACCCGTTGCCTTGTCGCAGCGTAGCGACTTTAGTACGAACTCGCTTGGTTAAAGACTGATATGGCTCCATGGAGTCAATCGACCGTGCGGGTCTGGGTGACTGCAACCAGTCTTCAACAGACTTCGCAGCCGACCCGGCAGGACTTCACCCGCAATGCGGCGTGAAGCGGTCCTAAGTCTGCGGCGGACCTAAGGACCGCAACCAGTCTAAAGCACCACTTCGCGGCGGCCCAAACAGCTCATGGCCGATCGGGGGTCGAAAGACAGCTTCCGCGACTGAATGCCCGCAGCACTCCGAGTGCGACGTGTCGACGTCCGCTGGATATACTCCCTCCGTCACGCAAAAGGCGTGATCGGGTTTGGAAGCCCTGACGCACCTCTGCGACGAAAGCCGCAGTGACCCTCCGCATGATCTGCGGCCTTTTCGTTCGCGCTCCATTTTTGGCGGCTCGGACGGGAGGGCTCACGCCCTGCCGGTTCTTGCAAGAGGTGCCCGGTCTTCCAACCTGTTCGAGTCGCCGCCACCGTTTGGAAGCGGGTGCGGCGATTGTTCGCAAACCGCACCTCTTGGAGGCCATTGATGGTCCACCCTACTTGCGCGCACGCGCGCCCCCCAGACGCTCTCCCTGTTAAAGACAAATCGTCCGATTCAGATCAAACCGATCCCGCTGCGCTCAAGGCGCAAGCCATCCGCGAAATCAACGCAGTGAGAGAGGCGCATCAAGCCGCCGTCTACGTCCGCCGCCTCGTCGTCTGGGCCCTGTCCACGCACGGCGAAGACGCCCGCCCCAACGCAACCGAATCCCGCTCCCTGCTCGCATTCCTCGAAGGCGAGATCGAGCGTCGCATCCAACTCGCGAAGGCGACCATCACTTCGCTGATGCAATCGCCATAAGGAAGCCGGCACACGCGCGAGACACCCGTTCTCGCGCGTGCCCCACTCCCCAGTTACCGCACCTTCCCGTCTTTCCAAGCCGCCAGCAGCTTCGAATAGTCGATCGTCTCCCCCTTCGGCTTCTCATTCGCCAGCTTCTTCCAAGGCGCATGCTCATCGCTCAGCATCTTGGCGGGGTCCCCCTTCGGCGCCAGCTTGGGCGCGCACTTCGCCATACCAGCGCGCTCCAGCCGACCCATCACGTTGTCCATCTCCTCAGCCAGGTTGTCCATCGCCTTCTGCGGCGTCTTCTCACCAGTAACGGCTTCAGCAACGTTCTTCCACCAGAGTTGCGCGAGCTTCGGATAGTCCGGCACGTTCGTCCCGGTCGGCGTCCACGCCACACGCGCCGGGCTGCGATAGAACTCGATCAGCCCACCGTACTTGTTGGCGTTCTGCGTGAAGTACTCGTGTTGGATATCGCTCTCGCGGATGAAGGTCAAACCGACGACGCTCTTCTTGGCCGACACAGTCTTCGACGTCACGAATTGCGCGTAGAGCCAGGCAGCAGCGGTCTTGTTCGGGTCATGCGCCTTGAAGAAGGTCCACGAGCCGACGTCCTGGTAACCGTTCTGCATGCCCTGCTTCCAGTACGGACCGTTGGGGCCAGGGGCCATGCGCCACTTGGGTGATCCGTCGGCGTTGACCACCGGCAGGCCGGCCTTGGTCATGTCGGCAGTGAAGGCGGTGTACCAGAAGATCTGTTGCGCGATCTGCCCTTGCGCGGGCACGGGGCCGGCTTCGCCGAAGGTCATGCCCGTGGCTTCCTTGGGCGCGTACTTCTTCATCCAGTCGATGTACTTGGTGAGCGCATAAACGGCTGCCGGCGAGTTGGTCGCACCGCCGCGTGACACACTGGCGCCGACGGGCGTGCACTTGTCGGCCGCGACCTTGATGCCCCATTCGTCCACCGGCATGCCGTTGGGGATGCCCTTGTCCGCAGTGCCGGCCATGGAGAGCCATGCATCGGTAAAGCGCCAGCCGAGCGACGGGTCTTTCTTGCCGTAGTCCATGTGGCCGTAGATGGGCTTGCCGTCGATGGTCTTCACGTCGTTGGTGAAGAACTCGGCGATGTCTTCATACGCGCTCCAGTTGAGCGGCACGCCGAGGTCATAGCCGTACTTGGCCTTGAACTTGTCCTTGAGATCCTGCTTCGCGAACAGGTCGGCCCGGAACCAGTAGAGGTTGGCAAACTGCTGGTCGGGCAACTGGTAGAGCTGGCCGTCGGGTGCCGTCGTGAAGCTGGTGCCGATGAAGTCCTTCACGTCGAGGCCGGGGTTGGTCCACTCCTTGCCGGAGCCGGCCATGTACTCGGTGAGCGACATGATCTTGCCGTAGCGGTAGTGGGTGCCGATGAGGTCGGAGTCGGAGATCCAGCCGTCATAGATCGACTTGCCCGACTGCATGGAGGTCTGCAGTTTCTCGACGACGTCGCCTTCCTGGATGATGTCGTGCTTCACCTTGATGCCGGTGATTTCCTCGAAGGCCTTGGCCAGTGTCTTCGATTCGTACTCGTGCGTGGTGATGGTCTCCGACACCACGGATATCTCCTTCACGCCCTTGTCCTGCAGCTTCTTGGCGGTATCGATGAACCATTTCATCTCTGCGGCCTGCTGCTCCTTGTTCAGGCTCGACGGCTGGAATTCGCTGTCGATCCATTTCTTGGCTTCTGCCTCCCCGGCCCATGCGCTCTGCAAGGCGAAAGTCGCCGCGGCCAGTGCCAATGCTGTGTAGCGAATCTTCATGATGTCTCCTCGATGGCGCTTCCCGGTTCTTGCGGAGGCGGCTCCGGGAAAGCGGAGAGCCGGTCCGTTGGTAAACAAAAACTCGAATCCCGAAGCTCAGCCCTTCTTCATGATCAGCGCGAGCACGAGCATCGAGATGACGAAGCTGATCCAGATCGACGGCTCGGCCTCCAGGCTCATCCACTCCTGCAGCTTGCCCGCGATGCCGATGAAGATCAGGTTGATGTAGGCGGCGATGAGCAGCCCGATGAAGAGCCGGTCGCCGCGTGTGGTGTCCATTGGCAGCCAGCCGCGGCGCAAGGTGGTGGGCGACTTCAGTTCCCACACGGTCATGCCCACGAGCATCAGGCCGATGCAGGTGAAGAACACTGCTACAGGTGTGGTCCAAACCATCCAGTCAAACATAAGCACACCCCCAGTCTTCGCGCACTTCGTGTCGCTTCGCCAACCCCCTTGCAGGGGGCAACACCAGCGGCCCGGCCAAGCCGGCTCCGCGGTGTTTCCGAAAAGGAGCGTTCCGCAATCGCTGTGGTTTCATCAGACCCTCCCCATCGCAAAGCCTTTTGCGATGTAGTGACGAACGAACCAGATGACGATGGCGCCGGGCACGATCGTCAGCACGCCGGCCGCTGCCAGCGTGGCCCAATCCATCCCCGATGCACTCACGGTGCGCGTCATCGTCGCGACGATGGGCTTGGCGTTCACGCTGGTCAGCGTGCGCGCCAGCAGCAGCTCGACCCAGCTGAACATGAAGCAGAAGAAGGCCGCGACACCGACGCCCGCCTTGATGAGCGGCAGGAAGATGGTGAGGAAGAAGCGCGGGAACGAATACCCGTCGATGTAGGCCGTTTCGTCGATCTCGCGCGGTATGCCGCTCATGAAGCCTTCGAGGATCCACACCGCCAGCGGCACGTTGAAGAGCAGGTGCGCCAGCGCGACGCCGAGGTGCGTATCCATCAGCCCGACGGTCGAATAGAGCTGGAAGAACGGCAGCAGGAACACCGCCGGTGGCGTCATGCGGTTGGTCAGCAGCCAGAAGAAGACGTGCTTGTCGCCGAGGAAGGAATAGCGCGAGAAGGCGTAGGCCGCAGGCAGCGCCACCGTGAGCGAGATGACCGTGTTGATGCCGACGTAGATCAGGCTGTTGATGTAGCCCGAGTACCAGGACTCATCCGTGAAGATGCGCCGGTAGTTCTCCCACGTGAAGGTCTGCGGGAAGAACGAGAAGCTCGACAGGATCTCCTCGTTCGTCTTGAAGCTCATGTTGATCATCCAGTAGATGGGCAACAGGGCGAACACGATGTAGAGCACCAGGAACAGGCTGCGCTTGCGGAAGCGGTCTTCGTTCATTTGGTTTCCTCCGCGACGTCTTGCGTGCCGACCCGCAGCATCCAGTTGTAGAGCACGAAGCAGAGCAGCAGGATGATGAGGAAGTAGATGAGCGAGAAGGCCGCTGCCGGCCCGAGGTCGAACTGGCCGACCGCTTTCTGCGTGAGGTACTGGCTCAGGAAGGTGGTCGCATTGCCCGGCCCTCCTCCCGTCAGCACGAAGGGCTCGGTGTAGATCATGAAGCTGTCCATGAAGCGCAGCAGCACGGCGATGACCAGCACGCCGCGCATCTTGGGGAGCTGGATGTAGCGGAACACCGCGAACTTGCTGGCGCCGTCGATGCGTGCGGCCTGGTAGTAGGCGTCGGGGATGGAGCGCAGGCCCGCAAAGCACAGCAGCGCGACCAGCGGCGTCCAGTGCCACACGTCCATCAGCAGCACGGTGAGCCACGCATCCCTGGCGTTGCCGGTGTAGCTGTAGTCGATGCCCATCTTCTGCAGCGCGAAGCCGAAGAGCCCGATGTCGGCGCGGCCGAAGATCTGCCAGATGGTGCCGACCACGTTCCACGGGATCAGCAGCGAGAGCGCGACGACCACCAGCACGGCGGAGGCTTTCCAACCGGTGGCGGGCATCGAGAGCGCGAGGACGATGCCGAGCGGAATCTCGACCACGAGCACGGCGATCGAGAAGCCGAGTTGCCGGAACAGCGCGGCGTGCAGCTCGTCGTCGCGCATCACCGCGGCGAACCATTCGGTGCCGACGAACACGCGGCGCTCGGGCGAGATGATGTCCTGCACCGAGTAGTTGACGACCGTCATCAGCGGCACGATGGCCGAGAAGGCGACGCACAGCAGCACGGGCAGCACGAGCCACCAGGCGCGCTGGTTGATGGGCTTGTTGGTACCGTTCATAGAGCAACCTCCGTGCTTCGCACTGCGGTATTCGCCTTCGGAGCGGCCGGGCGGCTCATGCGACAAGCTCCTCATCGCGATAGAAGCAGCTCTTGCGTCCCAGCACCTGCAGCCAGACGGTGTTGCCGACGGCGGGGACAAGGGCATCCGATGCGAGGCGCGCCTTCAATGCGCTGCCGTTGAGCTGGGCGGTGAGCATCCAGTGGGTGCCGACGTCCTGCACTTGGGTCAGCATCGCAGGCACCGCGCCCGGCGCGTTCGGCTCGGCGAGCGTGACGTATTCGGGGCGGATGCCGACCTTGAGCGGGCCTTCGGGCAGTTCACGCATGGCAGGCAATCGAGTTCCTGCGATGTCGAGCATGCCGCCCGCGCTCTGCGCCGGCAGGAAATTCATGCCCGGCGAGCCGATGAAGTGGCCGACGAAGGTGTGGGCCGGCCGCTCGAACAGGGCCTCGGCGCTGCCGATCTGCACGGCCTTGCCGCGCGTCATCACGACGACCTCTTCCGCAAAGGTCAGCGCCTCGACCTGGTCGTGTGTGACGTAGATCAGCGTGAGCTTGAGTTCGCGGTGGATCTGCTTGAGCTTGCGACGGAGCTGCCACTTGAGGTGCGGGTCGATGACGGTCAGCGGCTCGTCGAAGAGCACGGCGGAGACATCGCTGCGCACCAGGCCGCGACCAAGGGAAATCTTCTGCTTGGCATCGGCCGCGAGCCCGGCCGCGCGCTGGTTGAGCTGGCCGCTCATGTCGAGCATCTCGGCGATCTCGCCGACGCGCTTGCGGATCTGCTCGGCGGGCATGTTGCGGTTGCGCAGCGGAAACGCGAGGTTCTGCGCCACAGTCATGGTGTCGTAGATCACCGGGAACTGGAACACCTGCGCGATGTTGCGCTGCTGCGGCGTTTCGAGCGTCACGTCACGGCCGTTGAACTTGACGGTGCCCTTCGACGGCGCCAGCAGCCCCGAGATGATGTTGAGCATCGTGGTCTTGCCGCATCCCGAGGGGCCGAGCAAGGCATAGGCGCCGCCGTCGCGGAAGCTCATCTTCAGCGGCAGCAAGGCATAGTCGCTGTCCTCCGTCGGATTCGGTCGGTAGGCGTGGGCGAGGTCGAGGTCGATGCGGGCCATGTCAGCCTCCCTTGTGGCGCCAGGCCGGTGCGACGGCCAGGCGTTCGCTGCTGTCGAACACGTAGGCCTGTGATGGGCTGAAGTACAGCGTGATCGCCGCGCCGAGATCAAAGCGATGCACGCCGGTGAGCTGCGCCACCAACTCGCCCACCAGCGTCTCTACGTGGACGAAGGTGTCGGAGCCAGAGATTTCCGCCAGCTCGACCTTGCCGGGCAGGGCCATGTCGCCGTTGCTCGCGCCGACGTTGAGCGCGCTCGAGCGCAGGCCGATCGTGACGGCACCTTCGATGCCAGCGGGCAGCGCAAGCGGCAGCATGGGGCCGCCCTCTATCTGCACGCCACCCTCGACCACGCGCCCGGTCATCAGGTTCATCGGCGGATCGCTGAAGGCGCGCGCCACGCGCAGCGATTGCGGCGAATGGAAGACTTCGGCGGTCGGCCCGTACTGGAGCAATTCACCGGCATCCATCACCGCCGTATAGCCGCCGAGCAGCAGGGCCTCGCCGGGTTCGGTGGTGGCGTAGATCACGGTCGAGTCACCCATCGCGAAGAGTTGCGTGAGTTCATCGCGCAGGCCCTCGCGCAGCTTGTAGTCGAGGTTCACCAGTGGCTCGTCGAGCAGCATCAGCGGCGCGCCCTTGGCCAGCGCGCGCGCCAATGCCACGCGCTGCTGCTGGCCGCCCGACAGTTCCGCCGGGTAGCGGTCGAGGAACATGCCGATATGCAGCTTGTCGGCCAGTTCGCGCACGCGCGCATCGACGTTCTTCTCTCCGCGCAGCTTGAGCGGCGAGCCGATGTTCTCGGCGACCTTGAGCGAGGGGTAGTTGATGAACTGCTGGTACACCATCGCCACGTTGCGCTCGCGCACCGGCACGCCCGTCACGTCCTTGCTGTCGACCAGGACCTTGCCTTCGGTCGGCGCATCGAGCCCGGCCATGAGCCGCATCAGGCTGGTCTTGCCGGCCTGCGTGGCGCCCAGCAGCACGGTCACCGCGCCGCTCTTCGGCGCGATGCTCTGCGGGTAGAGCCAGGTTTGCGCGCCCACCTTCTTGGTGACGCGTTCGAGTGTCAGCTGCATGGACCTCCCTCTGTCGCATAGGCTTCGGAACGTGCGTGAGCCTGCATCCAGGTGTTGACCTGCTCGCGTTCGATGCGCGTGTAGTGCAGGCCGAGCTTGGACCGGCGCCACAGCACGTCGTCGCCGCTGCAGGCCCATTCCTCGTCGCTCAGGTAGTGCAGTTCGCGCTCGTGGAGTCCGGGCGCGACGGCCTCGCCCATGTCGTCCATCGATCGCGCGTCGCCGATGACTTCCGCCACGCGGGCACCGTAGGCGCGCGCGAGACGGCGCGCGAGATTGAATTCGAGCCACGGGTATTTCGTGCGGACGGCTTCGACGAAGCGCTCGAAGTCGTCGTCGGGGCGTGAGGTGCGGCTGGTGCCGTCGATCCAGGCCGAGAGGTCGCCGCCGGCCATGAACGCGCCTTCGGTCCATGGCGTGCGGGTCTCGCCGAGCATGCGGCCCACCTCGTCGGCCGCGTCCTCGGCCAGCTTGCGGAAGGTGGTGATCTTGCCGCCCCACACCGACAGCAGCGGCGCGGCGGTGGTGTTGGATTCGAGCATGTAGTCGCGGGTCACGGCCGAGGGGTCGCCCGATTCGTCGTCGAGCAAGGGCCGGACTCCTGAATAAGTCCACACCACGTCCGCCGGGATGACGGGCTTCCTGAAGTAGCGGCTGGCCTGCGTGCAGAGGTATTCGACCTCGTCGTCGCCGATGTGCGCGGCGCCGGGATCGTCGCCTTGCAGTTCGATGTCGGTGGTGCCGATGAGCGTGAAGTCGTCCTGGTAAGGGATCGCGAAGATGATCCGCTTGTCGGGGTTCTGGAAGATGTAGGCATGGTCGTGGCCGAAGACGCGCGGCACGACGATGTGGCTGCCTTTGACCAGGCGCAGGTGCCGTGTCGCGAGCGCCTCACCCTGCGCCGAGTGCGCCACGCCGCGCAGGAAGGTTTCGGCCCAGGGGCCGGCCGCGTTGACCACGGCACGGGCGCGCACGGTGCGCCGGCCTTCGGGGCCTTCGAGCACGGCGGTCCAGCCTTCGGCGTTGCGCTGGGCGCTGACGCAGCATGTGCGCGTCAGGATTTCCGCGCCGCGTGCGCGTGCGTCGAGCGCGTTGAGGACGACGAGCCGCGCGTCGTCCACCCAGCCGTCCGAATAGACGAAGCCGCGCTTGAATTCGGGCTTGAGAGCGGCACCGGCCTCGTGCCGCTTGAGATCGACCGTGCGCGAACCCGGCAGCACTTCGCGGCGCGCCAGGTGGTCGTACATGAAGAGGCCCATGCGGATCATCCAGGCCGGGCGCATCGACGGGTCATGCGGCATCACGAAACGCAGCGGCCACATGATGTGCGGCGCGCTCTTGAGCAGCACCTCGCGCTCCTGCAGCGCCTTGCGCACGAGCGAGAACTCGTAGTACTCGAGGTAGCGAAGCCCGCCGTGGATCAGCTTGGTGGACGAGGACGAGGTGTGCGCCGCGAGATCGTCCTTCTCGCACAGCAGCACGCGCCAGCCGCGGCCCGCCAGGTCGCGGGCGATGCCGCAACCATTGATGCCGCCGCCGACGATCAGCACGTCGCATTCGATGGCAGTGGTGGTCGATGACGGGGCGTTTTCGCTCACAGGGGCCGGGTCCTTGGGAATGTGACTTAATGCACGGTTTAGGGGCATTTCGTTTTCGTATTTTTTCATTCTGGTTCCTTATGGCGCGATTTTCTTCGGCGTTAACCCTTAATACTCTTCGTTTCCTTTCGTTCTAAAGTCGTGCGCCCCCTATCGATGCATGTTTCCGTGAACTCCAATCCGCGCCAGATCAAGCTGCTCAATACCGTGCGTTCGCGTGGCTCGGTCACCGTCGAGCAACTGGCGGACATGCTCGACGTGACCCTGCAGACGGTGCGTCGCGATGTGCAGCGGCTGGCCGATGAAGGGTTGTTGACGCGCTTTCACGGCGGCGTGCGCGTGCCGAGTTCGACCACCGAAAACATCGGCTACCAGCAGCGCGAGACGCTGCATGCCGAGGGCAAGGCCCGCATCGCGCGCGCGGTGGCGGCGCGGGTGCCGAACGACTGTTCGCTGATCCTCAACATCGGCACCACGACCGAGGCCATCGCGAAGGCGCTGCTTCACCACACCGGATTGCGCGTGATCACCAACAACCTGAACGTCGCGACCATCCTGAGCGACAACCCCAACTGCGAGGTAATCGTCGCCGGTGGCTCGGTGCGGCTGCGCGATCGCGCGATCGTGGGCGAGGCGACGGTCGACTTCATCCGCCAGTTCAAGGTCGACATCGCGCTGATCGGGGTGTCCAGCATCGAGGCCGACGGCACGCTGCGCGACTTCGACCTGCGTGAGGTGAAGGTGGCGCAAACCATCATCGCGCAGGCGCGCGAGGTGTGGCTTGCGGCCGACGCGAGCAAGTTCAACCGCCCTGCGATGATCGAGCTCGCGAAGCTCTCGCAGATCGATTGCCTCTTTACCGACGCGGAACCGCCACCGCCCTTCCCCGAGCTGCTCGAACGAGCACAAGTCCGCTGCGAAATCGCGCGAGAACACTGAAGGACCGTCATGACTTACCTGCTCGCCCTCGACCAGGGCACGTCGAGCTCCCGCAGCATCGTCTTCGACCGCGAGGGCCGCATCGTCGCCATCGCCCAACGGGAACTCACGCAGATCTACCCGCAGCCCGGCTGGGTCGAGCACGATCCGATGGAGATCTGGACCAGCCAGCTCGCGACCGCGCGCGAGGTGCTCGTCAAGGCGAAGCTGAAGGCGAGCGATATCCATGCGGTCGGCATCACCAACCAGCGCGAGACCACGGTGGTGTGGAACCGCAAGACCGGGCAGCCGGTGCATCACGCCATCGTCTGGCAGGACCGCCGGGCCGAACCGCTGTGTGCGAAGCTCCGCGAAGACGGGATGACGGACGCGATCCGCGAGAAGACCGGGCTCGTGATCGATGCCTACTTCTCTGGCACCAAATTGCGCTGGCTGCTCGACAACGTGCCCGGCGTGCGCACGCAGGCCGAGCGCGGCGAATTGGCCTTCGGCACCATCGACAGCTGGTTGATCTGGCAGCTCACGGGCGGCAGGGTGCATGTCACCGATGTAAGCAATGCATCGCGCACGATGCTCTTCAACGTCCACGACAACGAGTGGGATGCCGATCTGCTGAAGGCGCTTGACATCCCCGCCTCGCTGATGCCCGACGTCAAGCCGTCGAGCGCGCACTTCGCCGACACCGATGCGGAATTGCTGGAGCGCAGCCTGCCGATCGGCGGCGTCGCGGGCGACCAGCAGAGCGCCCTCTTCGGCCAGGCCTGCTTCGAGGCCGGCATGGCGAAGAACACCTATGGCACCGGCTGCTTCCTGCTGATGCATACGGGCGGCGCCTTCCAGCCTTCGCACAACGGGCTGCTGGTGACGAGTGCCGCACAGACGAGTGCGCAACCTCAGTACGCGATGGAAGGCAGCGTGTTCGTCGGCGGCGCGGTCGTGCAATGGCTGCGCGACGGACTCAAGGCCATACCAGGCAGCGCGCAAGTGCAGGCGCTGGCCGAGAGCGTGCCGGATGCGGGCGGCGTGATGATGGTGCCGGCCTTCACCGGCCTCGGCGCGCCGTACTGGGACGCTGACGCGCGCGGGATCATCACCGGCCTGACGCGCGGCACGACCGTCGCGCACATCGCGCGCGCTGCGCTGGAAAGCATCGCCTACCAGAGCGCCGCGCTGCTGCAGGCGATGAGCCGGGATGCGGTCGCTGCAGGCGGGACGCCCGTTGCCGAACTGCGGGTGGACGGCGGCGCCTGCGTGAACAACCTGCTGATGCAGTTCCAGGCGGACCTGCTGGGCATCCCGGTCGTGCGTCCGGAAGTGACGGAGACCACTGCGCTGGGCGCGGCCTACCTTGCAGGGCTGTCGACGGGCGTGTACAGCGACGTGAGCCAGCTATCGAAACTCTGGCGCATTGAAAGGCGCTTCATGCCGACGATGGGCCGCACACAGGCCGAGGAATCGATGGCCCGCTGGGAACGCGCAGTCCGGCAGGCCACAGCCACCTGACAGCGCGAACCCTGCGCGCGCTCAGTGGCCGGGGACCAGGAAGTCCTGGCTGATTCGCCACCCGAGTTCGTTCACCCGATCGAGGAACTGCGTCAAATACGCATGCAGCCCCGTCGCGAGGATCTCGTCGACCCGCGCGTACTGCAGATCCGCCAACAGCTTCCCCGCCCGCCGCTGCGTCTCCGCACTCTGCTCGTTCTTCACCTTCTCGAGGTTGTTGACGACCTCGTGCAGGCTCGCATGCAACGAGCGCGGCATGTCCGCGCGCAGGATCAGCAGTTCCGCCACGCGCTCGGGCTTGATCACGTCGCGGTACACCTTGCGGTAGACCTCGAAGGCCGAGACGCTGCGCAGGATCGCGCTCCAGTGATAGAAGTCGTACTCCTGGTCTTCCTCGGTGGCGGTGCCGAAGAACTCGCTGTTGAGCGCGTGGAACTTGACGTCGACCAGCCGCGCCGTGTTGTCCGCGCGTTCGAGGAAGGTGCCGAGGCGCGAGAAGTAGAAGGCCTCGTCCTGCAGCATGGTGCCCAGCGTCACGCCGCGCGACAGGTGCGAGCGGAACTTCACCCATTCGAAGAACTGCGCCGGGTCGCGTTCGAACTCGCCGGTGCGCAGCATGCGGTTGACTTCGAGCCAGGTGGTGTTCTGCGTTTCCCACGCCTCGGTGGTGAGGGCGCCGCGCACGGCGCGCGCGTTCTCGCGCGCGGCGCGCAGGCACGAGAGGATGGACGACGGATTCGACTCGTCCTTGACCATGAACTCCATCACCTCGTTCGGCTTGAAGTGGTCGTGCTTCTCGTTGTAGAGCGGCAGCAGTTCGCTGATGGAGAGCAGGCCCTGCCAGCCGTACTTGGCGACTTCGGCGGATTGCGGCAGCAGCGAGGTCTGGTAGTTGACGTCGAGCATGCGGGCGGTGTTTTCCGCGCGCTCGGTGTAACGCGACATCCAGTAGAGGTGATCGGCGGTGCGTGACAACATATCTTGAAGCTCCCCTGATCAGGACGACGACTGGCTTTGCGTTTGCGTTTGCGAGGCTCTGGCGCCGCGGTCCGCTTCGAGGATCCAGGTGTCCTTGGTGCCGCCGCCCTGCGACGAGTTGACGACCAGCGAACCTTCCTTGAGCGCGACACGTGTGAGGCCGCCCGGCACCATCTGCACTTCCTTGCCCGACAGCACGAAGGGCCGCAGGTCGATGTGGCGCGGCGCGATGCCGGCATCCACGAAGGTCGGCGAGGTGGAAAGGCTCAGCGTCGGCTGCGCGATGTAGCCGTCGGGCTTGGCGATCACGGCCTTCTTGAAGTCCTCGATCTCGGCCTGCGTCGCGGCCGGGCCGATGAGCATGCCGTAGCCGCCTGCGCCGTGCACTTCCTTGACGACCAGGTCCTTCATGTTGGCGAGCGTGTAGTCGAGCTCGTCCTTGTTGCGGCACATGTAGGTGGGCACGTTCTTGAGGATGGGCTTCTCGCCGAGGTAGAACTCGACCATCTTCGGCACGTAGGGGTAGATCGACTTGTCGTCCGCGACGCCGGTGCCGACGGCATTGCAGATGACGACGTTGCCCTCGCGGTAGGCGCGCATCAGGCCTGCGGTGCCCAGCGTGGAGGTCGGGCGGAAGACTTCGGGGTCGAGGAAGTCGTCGTCGACGCGGCGGTAGATGACGTCCACGCGCTTGGGTCCGCGGGTGGTGCGCATGTAGAGGAAGTCGTCCTTGACGAAGAGGTCCTGCCCTTCGACCAGTTCCACGCCCATCTGCTGCGCGAGGAAGGCGTGCTCGAAGTAGGCGCTGTTGTACATGCCGGGGGTGAGCACGACCACGGTGGGCTCGGCGGTGGCCGGCGGCGCGGACGCGCGCAGGGTTTCGAGCAGCAGGTCGGGGTAGTGCGCAACGGGCGCGATGCGGTTCTGGCTGAACAGTTCGGGAAAGAGCCGCATCATCATCTTGCGGTTTTCCAGCATGTAGCTCACGCCACTGGGCACCCGCAAGTTGTCTTCGAGCACGTAGTACTCGCCGTTGCCGTCGGCATCGGGGGCGCGGACGATGTCGATGCCGGAGATGTGCGAGTAGATGTCGTTGGGCACCTTCACGCCGACCATTTCGGGCCGGTATTGGGCGTTGTTCAGGATCTGCTCGGCCGGGATGACGCCGGCCTTGATGATTTCCTGGTCGTGGTAGACGTCATGGATGAAGCGGTTGAGCGCCGTCACGCGCTGGACCAGGCCTTTTTCCATGGAGGCCCATTCGTGGGCCGGGATGATGCGCGGCAGCAGGTCGAAGGGAATCAGGCGCTCGGTGCCCGACCCGTCCTCGTCCTTCGCGCCGTAGACGGCAAAGGTGATCCCGACCCGGCGGAAGATCATCTCCGCCTCCTCGCGCCGCGATCGCATCACCTCGCCGGGTTGCTTCGCAAGCCATTGGTCGTAGCGTTTGTAGTGGCTCCGGACCGCTGCGCCGTTGTAGGGCAGCTGCTCATACATCTCATCGAATTTGTGCATGGGACGACCAATCTCCTTGGGCATAGCTTAGCAAGTTCAAGGCCAAACACCGTCGTGATCTTGCCTCATGTCGTGGCGCCAGTAGCGGCGCGACTGCTCACGCAGGCATCCGACCGAGCCCGGGGACGTGCTGGACCACGATGCCGCGCCGCAGTGCGGGCTGTCGACCAGCACGATGCCGCGGTCGAGGTAGCGCTCGACCACTTCCTGCGCGGGATGCCCGAATCGGTTGCGATAGCCGGCCTGGACCAGCGCGACTTTGGGCCGGACGGCGTCGAGCAGTCGTTCAGTCGATGAAGTCTTGCTTCCGTGGTGAGGCACGAGGAGCAGGTCGGCGCGCAGATCGGGCGTGCGCGAGACGAGCGCGGCCTCCTGCAGGCGCTCGATGTCGCCGGCCAGGATGGCTGTCGCGCGGCCGCTGGCGATGCGAAGCACGCAGGAGATGGCATTGGGTTTGGTGAAAGCCCGATAGTCGGACGCCCCGGGATAGAGGACTTCGAACTCCACGCCATCCCAGGCCCAGCGCTGGCCCGACTCGCAGCGCCTGGCCGGGCGCAGCGCCTGCAGCGGATGCTCGGGCTCGATCGAACTCAGCAGCTCCGCCTGCGGTTGCGCGCGGAGCACCGCGGTCGCCCCGCCAGTGTGGTCGCTGTCCCGATGGCTCAGCACCACCGTGTCGAGCCGGTCGCCGAAGGCGCGCATCAGGGGCACGAGGACGCGGTCGCCGGCATCGCTTTCCAGGCTGTAGCGAGGCCCTGCGTCATAGAGCAGGCTGTGGCCGGCCGTGCGCACCAAGACGGCGTTGCCCTGCCCGATATCGGCCGCCAGAAGCTCGAATTCGCCCACAGCCGGACGCGGCGCTTGCCAGAGCAGCACCGGCAGGAGCAGCGGCAGCCCCAGCAAGCGCATCGACCATGGCAGGCGCATGGCGAGCAACATGCCCCCCGCTACGCCGGCCGCCGCCATCCAAAGCGGCGGCGCGGGCATCGACACCGTGGCGAAAGGCAGGCTGGCGAGCCATTGCAGCCCCCATGACAGCACCTGCACAGCCCAGCCCGCCGCGTCCCACAGCGGTGGCAGCAGGACGCCCAGCATGGCGAGCGGCGTGACGACCAGCGTGACCCAGGGAATCGCCACCGCGTTCGCCAGCAGGCCGACGACCGAAACCTGCTGGAACAGCAGGAGCGTGAGCGGCGTCAGCGCCAGCGTGACCACCCATTGCTCGCGCCAGATGCGGGCCAGGCGGCGTCCGATGCCGGGACGATCGCCCTGGGGCGATTCGGCATTGGCCGCGAACAGCACGCCGACCGCCACGAAGCTCAACCAGAAGCCGGGCTGCATCAGGGCCCACGGATCGAGCGCCACCACGACCGCGCAGGCGCAAAGCCAGACGAAGGGCCAGGGCCAGCGTCGCCCCGTCAGGCGCAGCAGGCCGACGACGGCCAGCATCCAGACCGTGCGCTGCGAAGGCACACCCCAGCCGCTGAAGACGGCGTACAGCGTCGCGAGCAGCACGCCGCCGACCAGACCCGCATGCTGCGCCGGCCAGCGCAGCATCAGGCGACCGCTGCGACGCCACAGCGCGTCGACCACCAGCGCGGCGAGCCACGCGAACATCGTGATGTGGAGGCCCGAGATCGCCATCAGGTGGGCAACGCCGGTCGCACGGAAGACGTCCCAGTCGTTGCGATCGATCGCGTTCTGGTCGCCGGTGACCAGCGCGGCGATGACGCCCGACAGGCGAGGGTCGGCCACTCTTTCGACAACTGCGTCGCGCACGGACTCCCGCATTCGCTCGACCGGGTGGCGCCAGGTCACGGCAAGGCGCTCGGGGCGGGGATCGCTGGCGCCGTTGCGCACGTAGCCGGTCGCATGCACGCCCTGCTCCCACAGGCGCAGTTCGTGGTCGAAGCCATGCGGATTGAGGTTGCCGTGCGGCACCTTGAGCTGCACCGTGAAACGCCAGCGTTCGCCCGCGTGCACCGGGCCGGGCGTGTCGACCGTGTCGCCTCGACCCCACAGTCCGGAACCCTCGGCATACCAGGCCAGCGACAAGCGCCGGGGTACATCCGGGAGCTCGGCAGACTCGACATCGAACGCGAAGCGGATCGAGCCCTCGCCGCGCTGGGGCATTTGCGCGACCACGCCGACCACCTGCACGTCCCGCCCTTCGAGCGCGGGCGGCAACGCGCCGTCGGCGTAGACCGCGGCTCGCCAGCCTGCCAGCCCGGCACCGCCCATGGCACCAAGGAGCAGCGCCATCAGCAAGACGCCTCGAACCGTGCCTCGAACCGCGTGCAGGGCCAGCCAACCGGCCAGCGCACCGGCCATGAGGCCCGCGTAACCCGCCCAGCGCCAGAGCGCCGGCTGCTGCAACTGCAGCACGGCACCGAGCACCGAGCCAGCCATGGCGGCGAAAACGACCAGGCCGAGCGATTCCCTGCCCGGCTTCACGAGACAACTCCCAACCTCATGCTGCAACCTCTCCTTTAGCACTGCTCTGTGGCGCGCTAATTGCTTTGTATGTCGGCTAGTATGCGTCTCACCCGAGGCACGCTCGACGCACTGAAAAACAATGTCCATTCACGCCGCGCTCCACCACGTCACTCACTACAAGTACGACCGTCCGGTGCAACTTGGGCCTCAGGTGATCCGCCTGCGTCCTGCGCCGCATTGCCGAAGTAACGTGATCTCGTATTCGCTGCGCGTCGAGCCCGAGCAGCACTTCATCAACTGGCAGCAGGACCCGTTCGCGAACTACCTCGCGCGGCTGGTGTTCCCCGAGAAAACGCGGGAATTCAAGGTCACGGTCGACCTCGTGGTCGAGATGGCGGTCTACAACCCCTTCGACTTCTTCCTGGAGCCGCAGGCCGAGAACTTCCCTTTCAAGTACACCGAAGCGCAGGCGACGGAACTCGCGCCCTACCTCGTGGCGGATGAAGCCACGCCGCTGGTGAAGGCCTACCTGGAAAAGGTCGACCGCAAGGTGCAGCGAACCATCGACTTCCTGGTCGGCATCAACCAGCAGGTGCAGAAGGACGTCAACTACCTGATCCGCATGGAGCCCGGCGTGCAGACGCCGGAAGAGACGCTCACCAACGGCTCCGGTTCGTGCCGCGACTCCGGCTGGCTGCTGGTGCAACTGCTGCGCCACTGCGGCCTGGCCGCGCGCTTCGTCTCGGGCTACCTGATCCAGCTCACGCCCGACGTGAAGGCGCTCGACGGCCCTAGCGGGACCACCGTGGATTTCACCGACCTGCACGCCTGGTGCGAGGTCTACCTGCCCGGCGCGGGCTGGATCGGGCTCGACGCCACCTCCGGCCTGCTGGCCGGCGAAGGCCACATCCCGCTGGCCTGCACGCCGACGCCGTCGAGCGCCGCACCGATCGAAGGCGTGGTCGACGATGCCGAAGTCGAGTTCGGCCACGAGATGAAGGTCACGCGCATCCATGAATCGCCGCGCGTCACCAAGCCCTACACCGAGGAACAATGGGCCGAGGTGCTGGCACTGGGCGAGGCGGTCGACAAGCGCCTGAAGGCCGGCGATGTGCGCCTCACCATGGGCGGCGAGCCGACCTACGTCGCCACCAGCGACCGCGATGCGCCCGAATGGAACACCGACGCGCTCGGCCCCACCAAGCGTGGCTACGCGACCGAACTCGTCCACAAACTGCGCGCCGAATACGGCAAGGGCGGCTTCCTGCACTTCGGGCAGGGCAAGTGGTATCCGGGCGAGCAATTGCCGCGCTGGGCCTTGTCGATCTTCTGGCGCGCCGATGGCGAAACGCTCTGGCACAACCCCGAGCTCTTCGCGGACGAACGCCATCCGACCCACTACACGAGCGAGGATGCCCGGCGCTTCACCACCGTGCTGGCACACCGGCTCGGCCTGACCGAGCGCTACATCCAGCCCGGCTACGAGGACGTCTACTACTACCTGTGGCGCGAGCGCCGGCTGCCGGTCAACGTCGACCCTTTCGAGTCGAAGCTCGACGACGAGATGGAGCGCGTGCGCCTGCGTCGCGTGTTCACGCAGAAGCTCGACGCCGTGATCGGCTACATGCTGCCGATCGAGGCCTCGAATGCCGATGCCGACGCGCCCGCGCTGGCAGGTCCCGGCTGGAAGACCGGCCCCTGGTTCCTGCGCGACGACCGCATGTACCTGATTCCGGGTGATTCGCCGATGGGCTATCGCCTGCCGCTCGATTCGCAGCCGTGGGCCAGCAAGGGCGACTATCCCTATCTCGTCGAGCGCGACCCGACCGCGCCGCGCGGTGCCCTGCCGACCGGCGCGGACTTCCGTGCGCGCTACGCCGGCGCGCCGGTGGGGCCACAGCCCGATCGAAGTGCCGTGCCCTATGCCTTCGGCACGCCGCCGGTGACGCTCGCATCGGTGCGCCTGCAGACGCCGGGCAGCGGCGACGGCGGTGAGGCGGCGGACTCCCGGGTCGATCCCACCACGCCCCGGATGCCGCGTCGCGGCGAGTCGGCCTACTGGGTCACGCGCACCGCACTGTGCGTCGAAGTGCGCGATCCGCGCCGCGCCAATGGCCCGGCAGCCGAGAAGCTCGGCAGTTCCTCGGGCGTGCTCTACGTCTTCATGCCGCCGCTCGCCCGGCTGGAGGACTACCTCGACCTCGTCGCCGCGGTCGAGGCCACGGCCGACCAACTCGGCGTGAAGATCGTCATGGAAGGCTACCCGCCGCCGCGCGATCCGCGACTGAAGATGCTGCAGGTCACGCCGGACCCGGGCGTGATCGAGGTCAACATCCACCCGGCGCACAGCTGGCGCGAACTGGTCGACCACACCGAGTTCCTCTACAACGCCGCGTTCGAGACGCGCCTGTCGGCCGAGAAGTTCATGACCGACGGCCGCCACACCGGCACCGGCGGCGGCAACCACTTCGTGATGGGCGGCGCGGTGCCGACCGACAGCCCCTTCCTGCGCCGACCGGAGTTGCTCGCGAGCCTGCTGCTCTACTGGCACAACCATCCGTCGCTGAGCTACCTGTTCTCGGGCATGTTCATCGGCCCGACCAGCCAGGCACCCCGGGTCGACGAGGCACGCAACGACCAGGTCTACGAGCTGGAGATCGCGCTCAAGGAGATCGCACGCAACCGCGAGATCTATGGCCAGAACATGCCGGCCTGGCTGGTGGACCGCACGTTGCGCAACATCCTGGTCGACGTCACCGGCAACACGCACCGCAGCGAGTTCTGTATCGACAAGCTCTACTCGCCCGACTCCAGCACCGGGCGACTGGGCCTGCTGGAGCTGCGCGCCTTCGAGATGCCGCCGCACGCGCGCATGAGCATCGCGCAGCAACTGCTGCTGCGCGCCTTCATCGCCCGCTTCTGGGACGAGCCCTACAAGGCGCCCGCGACGCGGTGGGGCACGGAGCTGCACGACCGCTTCCTGCTGCCGACCTTCGTCCATATGGACTTCGACGACGTCATCAGCGAGATGCGGCAGGCCGGCTTCGCCTTCGACCCGAACTGGTTCGCGCCGCACTTCGAGTTCCGCTTCCCGCTGGTCGGGCAGGTGCAGGCGATGGGCATCGAGCTGTCGCTGCGCAACGCACTCGAACCCTGGCACGTGATGGGCGAGGAAGGCTCGGCGGGCGGCACGGTGCGGTATGTCGATTCGTCGCTGGAACGCATCGAGGTGCGGGTCACCGGCCTGAACGAAAGCCGGCACGTCATCACCGTGAACGGCAAGGTGCTTCCGCTGCAGCCTACCGGCACGGTCGGCGAGTTTGTGGCGGGTGTGCGCTACAAGGCCTGGAATCCGCCCTCGGCGTTGCATCCGAGCATTGGCGCGCACGCGCCGCTGACCTTCGACATCGTCGACACCTGGATGAAGCGCTCGCTGGGCGGCTGCCAGTACTTCGTCGCCCATCCGGGCGGACGCAACTACGACACCTTCCCCGTGAACGCCTACGAGGCGGAGAGCCGGCGCCACTCGCGCTTCACGCGCATGGGGCATACGCCGGGCCTGATGAGCACGCCGCCGGCGACCATCGAACTGGCGGGAAGCCGCGAGTTCCCGTTCACCCTGGATCTGCGACGCTGACGAGCCCCGCCAAGTTGGGGAATACCGCGGAACCGGCTTTGCCGGGCCGCCGGTATTGCCCCCGGCCGGGGGTTGGCGCAGCGACACGAAGTGCGCGAAGCCTGGGGGCGAGTCTTACTGTGGTGTGACAATGAACGCACCGTGGACCCAATGAACGAATCCCTCTTCGACGCACAAGCACTGGAAGCGCCCGCAGCGCTCGCCTCCGCCCTCGCTCCCCCGGCGGCGCCGGGGCACTTCGACGAACTGCGTGGCGCGGCCACTCCCCAGAGCGCCTCGCGCCACGGAGCGCCGTCGCAGCCCGCGCCGCTTTATGACGCTTCCTCCGTGCCACCGTCGGCACCCGTGGCCGAGCAGGGCGACGAAGCCCTGCGTGAGCACGCGCCTCTCTCTTCTTCCTGGGCTGGCTTCTTCGAACACCTCGGCCCTGGCGGCTTCGATGACCTGCCGCGCCGCGCGATCAGCCTGGAGCGGCAGATCCGCGACAACGGCGTCACCTACAACGTCTACGCCGATGCCGACGGTCCGCAGCGGCCCTGGTCGCTCGACCTGTTCCCGCTGATCGTCTCGCCCGAGAGCTGGGCGCAGGTCGAGGCCGGCGTGCAGCAGCGCGTGCGCGTGCTCGACCGCGTGATGGCCGACGTCTACGGCCCGCAGCAGCTCCTGGCCGCAGGGCTGCTGCCGCCGGCCCTGGTGCAGGGCCATCCGGGTTACCTGCGCGCGATGCATGGCGTGCGACCGCCGGGGGACACCTGGCTGCATATCGCGGCCTTCGACCTCGCGCGTGGACCTGATGGCAACTGGTGGGTGGTGTCGCAGCGCACGCAGGCGCCGTCGGGGCTGGGCTATCTGCTCGAAAACCGGCTCGCCATTGCGCGCCAGTTTCCGCAGGCCTTCGAGAACCTGCATGTGCAGCGCCTCGCGGCCACCTACAACGCGATGATGGAAGGGCTGCAGAACCTCTGCCCGGCCGGGCAGCCGCCGCACATCGCGCTGCTCACGCCCGGCCCTTACAACGAGACTTACTTCGAGCACGCGTATCTCTCGCGCTACCTCGGCATCACGCTGGTCGAGGGCAACGACCTCACGGTGCGCGACCAGCGGCTCTACCTCAAGACGCTGCAGGGCCTGCGGCCGGTGCACGGCCTCATCAAGCGACTGGACGACCAGTACCTCGACCCGCTGGAGCTTCGCCCCGATTCGACGCTCGGCGTGCCGGGCCTGCTGCAGGCAATTCGCGCCGGCAATGTGCTGGTGGCGAACATGCCCGGCTCGGCCTTTCTCGAATCGCCGGCCCTGCTCGGCTTCCTGCCTGCGCTGGCGCGGCATCTCATCGGCGAGAAGCTGCAATTGCCTGCGCTGCCCACCTGGTGGTGCGGCGAGCGCGCCGCCATGGAAGCGGTGCTGCCGCAACTGGCCGAGTGCGCGATCAAGTCCACCTACCCCGGCGACGACTCGCACACCAGTTTCGACGCCGTGCTGGGTCATCACATGGGTCGGCGTGAACTCGACGAATGGGCCGGCCGCATCGTGCGCCAGGGCGACGAGCACACGGTGCAGAGTTATCTGCCGCTGTCGCAAATGCCGACCTGGACGCAGGACGTCGGGCGCGGCCACATCGCGCCGCGTTCGGTGCTGATGCGTGTGTTCGCGGTCATCGACGGACCGCGTTCGTGGCGCGTGCTGCCGGGCGGCCTCGCGCGCCTGGCCGGGCCCGATGCGCAGATCGCCTCGATGCAGCGCGGCGGCAGCAGCGCGGATGTCTGGGTGCAGACGCTCGGCGAGGTCGACCGCACCACACTGCTGCAACCGCATGCGACGCCGGCCTCCCTGGCGCGGCATCGCGCACCGGTCACCAGCCGCGCGGCCGAGAACATGTTCTGGCTGGGCCGCTATACCGAGCGCGCGGAGAACGCCGTGCGTCTGGCGCGCCTCACCATCGACCTGCTGGGCGGCGAGGATCCCTCCTCCCGCGCATTGCTGGTCTGGCTGCATCGGCTGGCGCTTCGCAACGCGCTGGTGTCGCCCGAAGTGCCGAGCCTGCCGAAGTCGCGCCGTGTGTTCGAGCGCGCGCTGATCGCGGAGCTGGGTGACGTCGACAAGGGTGGCAGCGTGGGCTACACCCTGCGGTGCGTGCGGCAGACGGCCGCCGCGGTGCGCGAGCGGCTGTCGCAGGATCACTGGAACCAGATCGTGCGGGCCGAGACCGACTTCCTGCGCCGCAGCGCCGAACAGGCGAGCGAAAAAGGCGAAGGCGGCTACGTCACCAGTGCGGCGCTGCGCCTGCTCGAGTCCGCCAGCACTGCGCTGGCCGCGATGACCGGCGCCCAGACCGACCGCATGACGCGCGACGATGCGTGGCGGCTGTTGTCGATCGGCCGCCACATCGAGCGACTGGGCTTCCTCTCCAGCGCCCTGGCTGCCGGCTTCGAGCATGGCTCGGTGCACGAGGTGAGCGGCTTCGAGGCGATGGTGGCGCTGTTCGACAGCACCATCACCTTCCATGCGCGCTACCAGCAGCGCCGTGACGTCGCAACGCTGGTCGACCTGCTGGTGCTCGACGGCGACAACCCGCGCTCGCTGGCCTGGGTGACGCAGACGCTGCGCAAGCGCATCGCGCGACTCGCCGGCAGCGCACCGGACAAGCTGACCGCGCTCTCCTACGAGTTGCCCGATCCGGACACATGGACGCTGGAACACCTGTGCGTGGCCGGGCCAGACGCGCAGTATCCTGCGCTGGTGCACTTGTTCGACGCCTGCGAAACGGCCGCGTACCATGTGTCGGATGCGATCGGAACACGCTACTTCACGCTGACGTCCGAATCCGTACGCTCGGTTGGAATCTGACCATGCTCCTCCACGTCACGCATTCCACGCGCTATGACTACACGCCGCCCGTCGAGACGGCGCAGCACCTTGCGCACCTGAAGCCGATGGACACGCTGTCGCAGCGCCTGGTGAGCCACGCGCTGACGATCAACCCGCCGCCCGCGCAACGCAACGAGTCGCCGGACGTCTACGGCAACACGCGTGCCTTCTTCGCGCTCGAATCGACGCACGAGGAACTCGTCGTCACGGCGGAAAGCGTGGTCGACACTTCCTTGCCCGCACTGTCGCCCGCCGTGGCGCGCGATCTGCCTTGGGAAGAGGTGCGGGAGCGCTTCCGCTACATCAAGGATTCGGGCTACGACGCGGCTTCGGACTTTGTGTTTCCGTCGCGCTATGTGCCGCGCCATGACGACTTCGCCGCTTACGCGCGGCCCAGCTTTGCGGCCGGCCGGCCAACGTTCGACGTGGCGATGGATCTGACGATGCGGATGTACCGCGACTTCGAGTACGACTCCGAGAGCACGGAGATCAGCACGCCGGCCATCGAGGCCCTGGCCCAGCGCCGTGGCGTGTGCCAGGACTTCGCGCACATCATGATCGCGTGCCTTCGAACGATGGGCCTGCCGGCGCGCTACGTGAGCGGCTATCTGCTGACGCAGCCGCCACCGGGACGACCGCGACTGATCGGCGCGGACGCTTCGCACGCGTGGGTGTCGGTCTACCTGCCGGGTGTCGAAGGGCCCGGTGCGTGGGCCGACTTCGACCCGACCAATGGACGCCAGCCCGGCGAGGACTATGTGACGCTTGCGATCGGGCGTGACTACTCCGATGTTTCGCCGATGCGCGGCGTGTTGCACGGCGGGGCGCGCCACACGTTGGCTGTCAGCGTGACGGTGCGGCCGCTGGAGGAACTTCGCGAGGAAGCGGCGCGCATCGCAGAATCACACGCGCAATCGCAATCGCAATCCCAAACACAGAACAAGGAGTCTTCATGAGCGTCTACGACAAGCTTTCCAGCCTCGGCATCACCCTGCCGCCCGTTTCCGCCCCTGCGGCCGCGTATGTGCCTTTCGTGCAGACGGGCAAGCTGGTGTTCCTGTCCGGCCACATCGCGAGGAAGGATGGCAAGCCCTGGGTCGGCCAGCTCGGCGCGACGCTGACGACGGACGAAGGCAGGCAGGCGGCTCGCGCGATCGCGATCGACCTGCTCGGCACGCTGCATGCGGCCATCGGTGACCTGAACAAGGTGAAGCGCATCGTCAAGCTGATGAGCCTGGTCAATTCGGTCGGCACTTTCACCGAACAGCATCTGGTGACCAACGGTGCGAGCGAATTGATGGCGGAGGTTTTCGGCAGCGAAAAGGGTGCGCACGCGCGCAGCGCCTTCGGCGTGGCACAGGTCCCGATGGGCGCCTGCGTCGAGATCGAACTCATCGCGGAAATCGAATAGGGTCCACGCCCTTTGGACGACACCGATCGTCACCTGCTGAGCCTGCTCCAGGCGAACGCGCGGGAGTCCGCAGCGTTGCTGGCGCGCAAGCTCGGTGTTGCACGCACGACGATCGTTGCACGTATCGCGCGTCTTGAACGAGACGGTGTGATTTCCGGCTACGGCGTGCGACTCGGCAAGCGTCTCGAACAAGCTGCAGTGCGTGCCTATTGCGGGCTGAGCGTCGCGCCGAAGATGGGCGCGGCCGTGGTCCGTGCGCTGGAACGGGTGCCCGAGGTCGAGGAGTTGTCTGCGGTCAGCGGGCAATTCGACTACATGGTGTTCCTGCGCTGCGAGACCAATGAACAGCTGGATGCCTTGCTCGACAGGATCGGGCTGATCGAAGGGATTCAGCAGACGCATACCTCTGTTGTGCTCAGTCGCAAGGTGGATCGTCGCAGTGCTGTTCATGCGCCTGAGTGAGGCGCTGAAGGGTTCGTTCTCGCTGGTGGCAGCGCCCGGTAGGCGGTGCGGGCCGGTCGACCCCGCTACGCCGGCCCTTCGGGCTCCCTTCCGGTGCTCGCTTCAGGCGGGGTCCGCGCGTGTTTGAGCGAAGCGAGTTTGCGCGGACCCCGCGTACCGCGAGCAGCGCAGGGAAGCCGCGAAGCGGCCGGTGACGTCGGCCGGCACAGGGCACACCGCCCGACGACGCCCGCCCACACCCGACATGCCGTTGACATCAGAATGCGACTACACGATCCCGCGCGCCCATGCGTTAAGGTGTCCCGCAACTTTCCAACACGAAAGCACCCATGGCCACTACATCCCCCGCAGCGGCGCCCGTCCGGAAGCATTTCTCGATGATCCGAGGTTTCCACCTGGCCGATGTGTTCACCCTGGGCAATGCGGCCTGCGGCGTTGGCGCCGTCTTTCTCGCGATGGCATACGTTGGCAGCAAGTCACTCACGCACTTCTTCTGGGCCGCCGCACTGGCACCCGCAGCCTTTATCTTCGACGTGTTCGACGGCCGCATCGCCCGCTGGCGCCAGACCCATTCGGCGCTCGGGCGCGAGCTCGACTCGCTGGCCGACGTCATCTCCTTCGGCGTGATGCCGGCTTCGCTCGCCTTCGCGGCAGGACTCAACGGCGGCTGGGATTGCGTGGTGCTCATCTACTTCGTCTGCTGCGGCGTGAGCCGGCTTGCGCGCTACAACGTGACGGCCGAAGCGCTCTCCGAAGGTGCCGACAAGGTCAAGTATTTCGAGGGCACGCCCATCCCGACCAGCGTAGTGCTGGTGGGCATCCTCGCCCTCGCCGCATGGCAAGGCCGCATCGGTGATGCCATCTGGGGCGGCGCATGGTCGCTCGGGCCGTGGGTGCTTCATCCGCTGTCCCTGCTCTTCGCGCTGTCGGGCACGCTGATGATCAGCAAGACCCTGCGCATTCCCAAGCTGTAGGCTTGCCGTGCCAAGCTCTGCCTAGAATGGCCGCTGGTCATCGTCGACTCGGGCCGTTCATGATCTCATCGCGCGTACTCGTTGCCTTCCTCCTCGGTCTGGTGATCTCCGGCTGTGCCAGCTTGCCCGGGCATGTCGAGCGCACGGAATCCACCGCCGTCACGAACACCGCCGACACCCGCCTGGGCCAGGCGCTCCGGCCACTCACCGCGGCCCATCCCGGCAAGTCGGGCATTCACGCGCTCTCGGTCGCCGAAGATGCCTTCGCAGCCCGGATCGTGCTCACGCAGTACGCCGATCGAAGCCTCGACCTGCAGTACTACATCTGGCACGGCGACACGACCGGACAACTGCTGTGGGAAGCCATCTGGAAAGCCGCGGAGCGCGGCGTGCGCGTGCGCCTGCTGCTCGACGATGCGAACACCGGAGGGCTCGACCCCACATTGGCGGCGCTGGACGCTCACCCCAACATCGAGATCCGGCTCTTCAATCCTTTCCCTAGTCGCGGCTTCCGGGCCGGTGACTTCATCACGGATTTCTCTCGCGTCAACCGGCGCATGCACAACAAGTCCTTCACTGCGGACAACCAGATATCGATCGTGGGCGGACGCAACATCGGCGACGAGTACTTCGGCGCCAACATGGAAGTCGGCTTCCAGGATCTCGACGTGATGGCGGTCGGACCGGTCGTGCAGGAAGTCTCGACCGAATTCGATCTGTTCTGGAACAGCGCATCCGCCTATCCTGCCGCCAGCTTGCTGTCCCCCGCGGAGGCCGATGGCGCAGCACAACTGCGCGCGAAGTGGGACCAGGTCCGCCAGGATCCGGAAGCGAAGCGCTACGTCGATGCGGTGCGCCAGACTCCCCTGCTACGGCAGTTGGCCGACAAGCAAATCGACTACGAATGGACCACTGCGCGCGTGATCCACGACGACCCGGCCAAGGTGCTCGACCGGTCCGATCGCAAGGACCTGCAGATGATGCCCCTTCTTGTGGAAGCTTTCGGCAAGCCGCAGAACGAGCTCGACCTGGTGTCACCCTACTTCGTGCCCGGCCAGGGCGGCACGAAGTCCCTGACCACGATGGCGCAGAACGGCATCAAGGTCCGCGTGCTCACCAATTCGATGTCGGCGACCGATGTCAGCCCGGTCCATGCGGGCTACTCCAAGTACCGCAAGGAACTGCTGCAGTCCGGCGTCACGCTCTACGAGTTGAAGCCGGGCATCGGCGTGCCGCCACCCGACAAGGACGACGGCAGACCCAAGGGGCTTCCCGGAAGCGGAAGCCGGTCGAGTTCCGCCGCGAGCCTGCATGCGAAGACCTTCGCGGTGGATCGCAACCGGATCTTCGTCGGCTCGTACAACCTGGACCCACGCTCGGCGCACCTCAATACGGAAATGGGCGTGATCGTCGACAGCCCTGCGCTGGCGGGCCGTCTCGCGGAGCAGCTCGACACGGCGATCCCCAAGGCGGCCTACGAGGTCCGGCTCAAGCCGGATGGACGCATGGAGTGGATCGACCGCACGCCGCAAGGCGAGACCGTCTACACCACCGAACCCGGCGCGGGCGCGCTCAAGCGTGGCTGGATCAACTTCCTGGAGATCCTGCCCATCGAATGGATGCTGTAGAACCAATGAACGAAGGCCTCAGACAACTCGCCAGGCTGGCGGCCGCGGAGCCGCTGGCACCTGCTTGCGACCACTTCTATTTCCTGCGCCACGGACAGACCGAGTGCAATGCGCGCCGCATCTTCCAGGCGACGGACGAGCCGTTGAGCGCACTGGGACTGCAGCAGGCCGCCCGCGCCGCCGAGCTGCTGGCCGGCGAACCGATCCGCAGCATCGTGAGCAGCAACGTGCATCGCGCGCTGACCACGGCGCACGCCGTGTCGGCGCCGCATGGCATTTCGCCGGTGGTGTTCGACGGCCTGCGCGAGCGCAATTTTGGCGCGCTGATCGGCACTTCGTCGGCGAACATCGACTGGGCCTGCGAGCCCGAAGGCGGCGAGACGCTGCCCGAATTCGTCTCACGCAAGCGCGCGGCGCTCGAAAAGGCGCTTTCGCATCCCGCGCCTGTGCTGATCGTGGCGCACGGCGGATCGCTCTACGTGCTTGCCGCGTTGCTCGGCGTGCCGATCGACATGAGCGTGCTCGGCAATGCGCAACCCCTGCGCTTCGAACGCAGCGACCCTGCATGGCGCGTGAAGGCGCTCCTGCAAGCCGTGGACGGCGGAGCGGCCTTGGCCTGAACATATCGACCTCTGGATTTCATCGACATGGATTTCAAGGACTACTACAAGATTCTCGGCCTCGAACGCAGCGCCTCCGAAGACGAGGTGCGCAAGGCCTATCGCAAGCTGGCGCGCAAGTACCACCCGGACGTCAGCAAGGAGCCGGACGCCGAGACGCGCATGCGCGATGTCAACGAGGCGAACGACGTGCTGCGCGACAAGGAAAAGCGCGCTGCCTACGACCAGCTCGCCGATCACGTGGCACGCGGCGGGAGTCCGGACGGCGGATTCCAGCCGCCGCCTGGATGGGATGAGGGTTTCGAGTTCCATCGCGGCCCGAATCAGGGGCCGGCCGACCATGCGGACTTCAGCGAGTTCTTCTCGTCGCTGTTCGGCGCGGCGGAGCGGCGTGGCGCGGAGCGAAAGAACTACCGCGCGCGCGGCGAGGACCACCATGCCGCCATCGAGATCGCGCTGGAGGATGCCCTCAACGGCGCCGAACGCGAGATCACGTTGCGATCACAGGAGATCGACGCGCAGGGCCGGCCCGAGTGGAAGACGCGCACATTGAGCGTGAAGATCCCGCCCGGCGTGCATCCGGGGCAGTACATCCGGCTCGCAGGGCAAGGCATGCCGGGCCACGGCGGGGAGCCGGCCGGCGACCTCTACCTCGAAGTGCGGATCGCGCCGCACAAGCTCTATCGCATCGAGGATCGCGATCTCTACATGACGCTGCCGATCACGCCGACCGAAGGCGCGCTGGGCGCCAAGGTGCAGGTGCCGACGCCCACTGGCGGCGTGGTGGAAGTCACCGTGCCGCCCAACGCGCGCAACGGCCTCAAGCTGCGGCTCAAGGGGCGCGGCTTGCCGGGCAAGCCGCCGGGCAATCTCTATCTGCTGATCGAGATCGCACTGCCGCCGGCCGACACGGAGGCCGCGCGCAAGGCTTACGAACAACTGGCACAGGCGGTGCCCTTCGATCCGCGCCGCCATCTCGGAGTGTGATGACCATGGCCACTGTTACCGTCACGAGCACCACCTTGAGTGCCTCGCACCCGCTCGCCGCCCACGAACTCGCCCATGCCTGCGGGGCGGAGATCGAATGGGTGATTCAACTGGTCGAGGTGGGCATCATCGAGTCGCGCGCGCCCGCCGAGCGGCCGGACGACTGGCGCTTTCACAGCAGCGATCTGCAATGCGCGCTCGATGCGCGACGGCTGGAGCGCGACTTCGGCGTGGGGCTCGATGCCGCCGCGCTGATCCTGGATCTGGAACACGAGGTGCGACGCCTGAAGGCCGTCCTTCGCGCGCAGGGATTGGGCCGGGAGATCTGAGCGGCCCGGCGAGGTTGCTAGCGGGTCAGGTAGTAGGCCGAGAATTCGCCACTGCCGTAACTGCACCGCTGGAACCCCATGCGACGGAGCCGTTCCTCGAACCGGGGGCTCGCGATGTTCTCGAGGTAGAGCACCCGCGCCTGCAGGTCATCACTGCCGTGGACGAAGCGCTCGACGAACCTGGCGAAGTAGCCCTGTCCCCGGGCACTGTCGGCCACCATGACATTGGCCAGGCACAAGGCGGGCTCACCAGGGGTGGAGGGCTTGAACCACGAGTAGCGCGTGTAGGCCTGAAGCACCGTGCTGTGGTACCAGCTCGAGACGACGTCGTGAGCGCGGGGAACACTGGCTTCGAACTGGGCGAGCCAAGCGAAGTAGAGGTCCAGTTCGGCCTCCAGGTGGGTCGTGCAGTCCATGGGCCATGGTAGCCCGCGAGCAATGCATACTTTTGCGCTCGCGCAACACTTGAGCTGCAAGAACGACACTATTTCACAGGGAATTTCCCGAAGAAGAAATAGCCGAGCGAGTACGTTTGGCGCGCTCACTCGCCGCGCATCCTCTCGCTGGAGGATGACCGCCGCGCAGCCGCCCGGCACCTTCGGATTGACGCCACGCAGATCCAGATTGAGACTGGCATCCTCCGCCGTGAGCATGAACAAACTTGTTCCGAGTTATGGAGAACCTGGCCGATCCGCACTCGACGTCCCCGGTGACCTGCAGGCATTGTGCTGCGCTGCTGCAGGAGGGGGATCGGTTTTGCCGGTTCTGTGGGACGGATCAGGCCATCACGGCGGGTACGGGCAAGGCAAAGTATTCCGGGGCCAAGGCCCTGGTGCCGATCGAGGTGGACTTCTCGGACACCATCCAGCCTGATCAGGAGAGCATCGGCAATCTCGTTCTCACGCGCGCCACCAATGACGAAGTGAGCTCCGAGATCGGGCTCGTCCGTCCGGGTGCCCTCTGGCAGAAGGAGGTGCTTGGAGGGCGTGGCCCGCGCCATTGGGCGGGCAGTTCGCTGGTGCCGTTTCGCCTGGTGATCGCGATTGCCGCGACCCTGGCGGTCCTGGTGGCCGCCTTGATGTTCGACCACTTCTATCTCGACAAGGAAAGCGATGCCGGCAGGCAGCGTGAGCTCAAGACGAACATCGCGCACGTGCAGAGTGCCTTGAGCCGCGGCGACCTGGGCGTAGCGGAACGAGTGCTCGACGAGTTGGACATCGACCACGCGGATGACCCTGCCGTGCTGCTGTTGAGGGAAACGTTCGACCAGCGGGTGCAGGCGCAAGCCGACCGTCGTGAACAGCTTCAGAACGCCGCAGGGAAGGCATCGAGTGCATTGGGAATGGCGGAGTCCGCCGCTCCGGTGCCCCCGGTTCAACCGGCCACCCCTGCCCGCTTGCCGCTGGAGCCTCCCAAGGCAGAGGCACCTGCGCGGGCAAATGGCGTAGCGGATCCGAAGGAAAAAGAGTGCAATGAAGCGCTCGCAGCGCTTGCCTTGTGCCAGAGATGAGAAAGCAAGAAGAGAGAGAGAGGGAGAGCGAGGAGCGAAAAGGGAGCCGGGCATCGCCTGGCGAGGTTCACCAATCTTCGATGGAGCCAGCATGCCTACAAGAATCCTGTTCACCGGCCTGATGTGGATGGCCCTCCTGTCCTGCGCACTCGCGGCGCCCAAGGCGGAATACAAGATCGTCACCGCCTCCAAGACCGGCACCTACATTCAGATCGGCCAGGACTTGGCGAAGTGGGTTGCCGAGCCCGCGGGCATCGACCTCGAGGTGCTGGAGTCGAAGGGGTCGGCGGAGAATGTCCAGCGCATGCGCTTCGAACCCGGCGTCAAGCTGGCGCTGGTGCAGTCGGACGTCTACCAGGCCTTTCTCGACGAGGCGAAAGCGGGCAACGCGGATGCCGGCAACATCATCCGTCCGCTGCGCCTGATCATGCCGCTCTATGACGAGGAGATCTATTTCGTCGCGCGCGCAGACTCGCCGCTGAACGCCATCCACGAGATCAAGGACAAGAAGATCAGCGTCGGGCCGCTGGGCAGCGGCACGGCACTCACCGCACGGACGCTCTACCAGCTGATGTTCGACGAGCCGATATCGCCCGCGAATGCGCAGTACCTCACCAACGAGGACGCCCTGGTCAAGCTCACCGTCGACAAGACGATCGATGTCGCCATCATCGTGGCCGGCCAGCCGGCCAAGCTGTTCTCGGACATGAAGCCCGAGGCGCGCAAGTTCATCAAGATCCTGAAGCTGGACGAAGCGGCGCCTGAAACGGCGCGCGCGAAGAAGACCTACTTCCCCGCGGCCATTCGCGTCAGCAGCTACCCCTCATGGCTCACGGCCGATACTCCTACCCTCACGGTGAAGGCTTATCTTGTCACCTATGACTACGGGCTGCAGTCGACGGTCGGCAATCTCGTCCGGTTCGGAGAGTCGCTCTGCGCCAATTTCGACAAGCTCCAGGCCAACGGGCATCCCAAGTGGAAGCAGGTGCGCCTGGAACTGCCCCCGCTGAGCCAGGGGTGGCGCTACTACGGCCCCATGGAGAAGCGCATGCGCGCCTGCATCGCAGGCAAGGCAGGCTTCGGCGCACCCATGTCCGCCAAGACGCAGGCATCCGCGCCGGCGCAGGCGCCAGCTCGCCCATGCACGGAGCAGGAACTGGTGCTCGGCATCTGCCGGAAGTGAGTCCTGCCTCCCGGCGGCAGTGTAGACTGCCGGGTTTATCCAAATTGGCAGCATGGTGCAAGTGTCACGGCGCACAGGTTTCACCGGCTCGGCGCTCGTTCGCTTGCTCGCTCGGCTAACCGAAACCGGCGTTCCCGAATCCAAACAGGCCTTCGCGGACCGATTGAGTCAATGGGTCAGCTGGACCGACGCGATCTCGCTCGCGGGGGCGCTCGACGGCAGTCCCGCCGCCTCATCTGCGTCATCCGGCGCACGAACGGCCTTGAGCGCTGAAGAAAGCGAATGCGGTCGCGCGCGGGCCGCGCTGGCGCATGCCATCGCCGCCCCCATGGACCCGGCAACCGACTTCTCGCCGTACCGCCAGCGCTACCTCTCCCGGCAGCAGGCGATGGAAGCGGGCATCGGCCCGTTGCGCGAGCGCCTGAGGGCCCGGCTGGCCGCCGGAACGCCTGCCATGGCGCGTCTTGCGTCCGTCGATGCCGTCATGGAGCAGGTGCTGGGCGCACACGAGCACCGCTTGTTGGCGACCGTGCCCGGTCTGCTCGAAAAGCACTTCGGTCGCTTGCGGAAAGCCGATCAGGCCCAACAGGCCGACCAGGCGGCCCAGCCTGACACGCAGTGGCTGGACGTGTTCCGCAAGGACATGCAAGGCGTGCTGCTCGCCGAACTGGATATTCGATTTCAACCGGTCGACGGGCTGCTCGAAGCCCTTCGCATGAGTCAGTGAGTTAACCAGGCCCCCATGACCAGATTTCTTCATTTCACCGCCTTCCTTGTCGGCCTCGTCGCCGTCTGCTGGGTCGGCATCGGATACGTCGGCACGAACCCGCTGGCGCTGGCAATCACGGTACTGATCGGCGCGTTCTACCTGATGGGCGCGCTGGAACTGCATCGCTTCGATCAGGCCACTGCCACCCTGGCGCATGCCGTAACGGACATGCCCGCGCCGCCGACGAGCCTGGGCCAGTGGCTCGAGCAGTTGCACCCTTCCCTTCGCAACGCCGTGCGACTGCGCGTCGAGGGTGAACGCGTCGCGCTGCCGGGCCCCGCGCTGACGCCCTACCTTGCAGGGCTGCTGGTGCTGCTGGGGATGCTCGGCACCTTCCTCGGCATGGTCGTCACGTTGAACGGCACCGGCACGGCGCTCGAGAGCGCATCGGACCTGCAAGGCATGCGCGCTTCGCTGGCGGCTCCAGTGAAGGGCCTGGGCGTGGCATTCGGCACCTCGCTCGCGGGCGTCGCCGCATCGGCGATGCTGGGACTCGTCTCCGCCCTGTGCCGCCGCGACAGGCTGCAGAGCGCACAGATGCTCGACACGCGCATTGCGACCACCTTGCGCGTCTTCTCCCTGGCCCATCAGCGCGAGGAGTCCTTCAGGCTGCTGCAGCAACAGGGCCAAATGATGCCGGCATTGGTCGATCGGTTGCAGGCCATGATGGCGGCCATCGAGCAACAGAGCCAGGCCCTGAACGAACGCCTGGTCGCCAGTCAGGACACCTTCCACGGCAAGGCTGAAGCCGTGTATGCGAACCTGGCCTCCTCCGTCGGCCGATCATTGAACGAGAGCCTGACCGAGAGCGCCCGCGCGGCCAGTGCGACGATCCAGCCTGTCGTCGAAGCCACGATGGCCAGCATTGCGCGCGAAACCGCGTCGCTGCACAGCACGGTCGAGCACGGCGTGCAACAGCAACTCGATGGACTCTCGAGTCGCTTCGAGGCCAGCACGTCGACAGTCGCGGATCTCTGGAAGACAGCGCTCGTCGGGCAGCAGAACACGAATGAAGCGTTGTCGAGGGACTTGCGCGCGTCGCTCGACCAGTTCGCCGAGACCTTCGAGCGGCGATCCGTATCGCTGGTGGACAACGTGTCCGGCCGCCTCGAAACCGCGGTCGGGAACGTGTCGGGAACATGGAGCAACGCCCTGGCGCAGCAAGCGCGCGTCAGCGAGCAGCTGTCGACGGACACGCAAGGGGCGCTGGCCGCGGCTGCGGCCACCTTCGAGTCGCATTCGGCTTCGCTCCTGCGCACGGTGGACCAGGCGCATGCGAGCCTGCAGACCGAGATGGCGTCGCGGGACACGCAACGACTTGCAGCCTGGACCCAGGCGCTCGAAGCCATCGCCACCTCGCTCCAGCAGGAGTGGCAGGAGGCCGGCACGCGCACGGAGACCCAGCAGCAGGAGATCTGCAAGACGCTGGCCGAAACCGCGCGCGAGATCTCCGCCCAGAACGAGGCACATGCGAAGAACACGATCGCCGAGATCGCCCAGCTCATGCAGGCCGCTTCGGATGCGCCTCGTGCCGCGGCCGAAGTGATCGCCGAACTGCGCCAGAAGCTGTCCGACAGCATGGCGCGCGACAACGCGATGCTGGAGGAGCGCAGCCGAATCCTCGAGACGCTGGAGACCCTGCTGAGTGCCGTGAACCATGCCTCCACCGAACAGCGCTCGGCGATCGACGCGCTGGTCGGCGCGTCGGCGGATCTGCTGGGCCGTGTCGGCACGCAGTTCAACGAAAAGGTGGATGCGGAAACCGTCAAGATGACTGACGCCGCCGCGCAGATCACCGGCAGCGCGGTCGAGGTCGCCAGCCTGGGCGAGGCATTCGGCTTCGGCGTCCAGTTGTTCAGCGAATCGAACGAGAAGCTCGTGGCGCAGTTGCAGCGCATCGAAGGTGCGCTCGGCAAGGCCATCGCGCGCAGCGATGAGCAACTGGACTACTACGTGGCGCAGGCCCGCGAAGTCATCGACTTGAGCATCATGTCGCAGAAGCAGATCGTCGAGGATCTGCAGCAACTCGCGAGCAACCGCTCCGCCATAGGCAGCGAAGCGTGATGACGGAGGAACTCGACGCCGGCGTGGAGCCGACGGTGCCCGTCTGGGCCGTTTTCGGCGACCTGATGTCGGGGCTCCTGGGGGCCTTCGTGTTGATCCTCGTGTGCGTGGTCGGCATGCAGCTCGATCTCACGACGAAGCTGGAGGCCGAGATCAGGCAGCGGCAGGAGGCGGCGCAGCGCCTGCACGCGTTGGAGAAGGCGCTGGCGGGCCCGCTGGCAGCAGGCCGGGTGACACTGAACAACGGGCGCATCGGCATCAGCGGCAGCGTGCTGTTTGCAGTCAATTCCGCCGAGCTGCAACCCGAAGGCCGGCAACTGCTGAAGACCCTGACCGCACCCCTGACCGCCTACCTGCAGGCACGCGAGGAGATCCTGATGGTGAGCGGCTTCACCGACGACCGGCAGGTGCGCGGAGGCAATCGCCAGTTCGCCGACAACTGGGAGCTCTCGGCACAGCGTGCCCTCACGGTGACGCGTGCGCTGATCGAGGAAGGCATCCCGTCGTCCTCGGTCTTCGCTGCAGCGTTCGGCTCCGAGCAGGCAGTGGCGTCGAATGCCGATGCCGATGGCCGGTCGAAGAACCGGCGGGTGGAAATGGCGCCCACGCCGAGGCCGTCCAACGCCGTCGTGAAGTCCCGTGAGTAGTGACATGGCCATCGACGCCGCGGCGACGATCGATGCATGGCGCGCCCGTGGCGACCATCGCTTCGACCCTGTCCGCTTTCGCTTCGTCGAGGCGCTGGCCGGGCGGGCAGCCAACCATCGCGGCGAAGCCCGGCGCATCCTGGACGACAAGGTGTCCGCGCTGCTCGCGGTGTATGGCGAGGATCTCGAGAAGGCACGCGACGCCGGTGAAAACGCCACGAAGCAGGACGAGAAGTCCCGACCTCAGCGTGGTGCGCTCGGTGCGCTCGTCGATCACATCGCCAGGCATGCGTCATCCATCGATGACGCGCCAGCGGCCAAGGACGAGCTGAAGACACTCACGCATTTCAGGAGCACCTGGTCACGGCTCAGCGCCGAACGACGGCTGACGCAATCGCTGGCGACGGTGCCGCTGAATGCCGGCCCGCTCAACTCCCATCATCTCGTGCATCGATCGCTCCGGTTGATGCGCGACCTGTCGCCGGAATATCTCAACCGCTTCGTCTCGTACGTCGACGCTCTGCTGGGGCTCGAGCAGCTCCATGGCGCCATTGCACTCGGCGGGACCGACGCACCGCGTGCCGAGAAGAAGACGAGCCGCGGCAAATCGGGCTGACGACGGCCGGCTATTGCATCTTGCCGAGATTGCCGATGCGCACCAGCATCTCGGTGAACATCTGCATGTCCGCGTCGAGGTCGACGACTTCCTTGAATTCCTTCGCGTTGTGCGCCGTGTATTTCTTGCCCGGCATGGCCGGACCGAAATTGATGGCGTTGGGCATCAGCTTGGCGGTCGTGCTGCCCGCGGTCGGCACGGGCTTGGCTTCGAGACCGGTGGTGTCGCCGAAGATGTTGAGCAGCGTCGAGAGCCAGGCGCCTTTGGGATCACGCGCCATCCAGTCGCCTTGCTGGTAGTCGATCTCGATCGTCGCCTGGTTGCTTGCCGCCCATGCATTGATCTTCTCGTTGACGGCTTGCGTGAGCTTCTCGGGCGTGTTCCCGCGCGGCATGCGCACATTGGCGGTGACTTCGAGCTTGCCGTCCTTCTCGCGAACGAGGGTGGGCGACATCGTCAGCGGGCCCATGAACTCGTCGCCGTAGCCCATACCCATTTTTTCGCCGAGGTAGCCGGTGCCGTAGAGATCGTTGAGGTACTTGATGGCCTTGCTGTACTGGTTGCCGCCCGTGACCGTGGCGGACTCCTGCAGGAACAGCGCAAGACGCGGCAAAGGGTTGACGCCCTCCTCCGGCCGCGAACCGTGCGCGGACACGCCGGTGACCTTCACCTCCACGCTGTCGGCTTGCTTGACGATGTCGATGCTGAACTTGCCTCCCTGGGTTTCGTACTTCTGGATGAAGGGCATCTTCGCGAATTCCAGCCGCGCGGCGACCTGGTTCAGGTCACCACCCTTCAGCGTGGCGGTGGCCGTCTGCGGGATCGCATTGGCCGAGGCCGAGCCGGTCATCGCGGTGATCGAAGTGCGAGCGGCGTTGCTACCATCCACTGAGTCGACCGGGAAGAAGACCTTCAGCGCACCGGAACCCTTTTCGGCAACGACGGCCGGGTACTTGCTGTCGAGCACGATGTTGTAGTCGGGCAGTGGCGTCTTCGCCCGGTAGTACTTCATGCCGTCACCGCCCGTTTCCTCGGTGGTCTCGATCATGAGACGGATGGTGCGGTCGAGCGGCAAGCCGCTCTCCTTCACGGTCTTCATCGCGTAGAGGACCGCCGCGATGGAACCCTTGTCGTCGATGGTGCCGCGGCCGTAGAGGTAGTCGCCTACGCGGGTCATCTTGAAGGGGTCGAGCTTCGTGCCATCGTCGAGCACCCATTCGTCCGCGACGACAGGCACGACGTCGGCATGGGTCAGGATGCCGAACTCCTCCTTGCCGTGGCCCGGCAGCTTGACTTCGAAGATGCGGTTGTCGACGTTGCGGTACTGGAGGCCGAAGTCCCTGGCCATCTTCTCGACGAGTTGGCCGAACTCGATGATCGGTTTGCTCTCGTGCGGCGGAATCTTGTCGTCGCGCACGGTCGGTATCGCGACCATCGCCTCCAGGGAAGCAATCACCGCCTTCTGGTTGTGCAGTCGGTTGTAGAGGCCGAGCAGCCGGCTGATGTTGGTGAGGTCGTCGCCGGTGAGCGGCGTCTTCCTTTCGTACGCGGCGATACTGGCCTTGAGGCCGGGGTTCACCCTCGCGGCCTGCGCGAGGAAGGCACGAAAGCTGGTCGAAGGGGCAGCCTGCTGGGCTGCGACGAGCTTGTCGAGTTCGGGCCTCTTGAGCGTCTCGCAGAGCGCGGGTTGGGCGAGTGCCAGTGCGAGTGCCGCCGAGAGGGCGGACAGAGTCGATCGATTCATGACGGGATCCGGATTCAGGGAATGTGCGTAGTCGTGCGAGTCTACGCAGGCTGCAGCGCTCGGCGCTCCCTATCCCATAACATCAGAAGAAGTTGCAGGCCGGCGGCTGGTGGGGAAGCCACGGGGGCAGTTCGGCGGAGAGTCGCCAGCGCAACCCGCCAAGCCTGAACGCGCCATGCGGCGTGTTCGAGAGTTGTCCCAGCGCGACCCAGCCCTGCATGCCCGGCTTGAATTCCTGCACGAAGGTAAACAGACTGCTCGCTGGCGTCACTTGGGCATTGGTGTAGTCCCACTCGAAGTACGAGCAGCTGAACGGAAAGTTGGGCGGCGGGAAAGGCAGGGGTGGACCGCTGTCGAAAAAGCCGACGAGCGGCATCCGGAATATTTCCTGGATCTCCGCGAACCCCGCAGGCAGTGGTGCGCCAGGGGCACCGCTGACCGAGGGCCCGGTGGGCTGGACGTCGCATTCGAAGACCGATGCGCCAAACTGCAGCACCTTCGTCTTCGTGGACTGGATCGCAAAAGAGGCCAACTGCTTGGCATAGGCGTAGACGGCGTCACCGACCACGACGGCGTTCAGGTTGTCGAGGTACATGCGCACGGCATAGTTGTGCCACTTCGTTCCCGTGCTGCGGACGGTGTACGGGATCAGCAGGATCAGCTCGGTGTAAGGCGGAATACCGGCCTTGATCGGCGCGCCGTTGCGCACCCAGCAAAGGTCACCCTGCTTGCCGATCATGAGGATCACCGGATGTCGCGTCGCGCCGGGGTCGGCGTGCTCCGCCAGGCTCAATCCCGGAGGCAATGCGGCGGTGACGAGGGTGGCATTCAATGTCGTGACGAACATCGCGCCTTCATAGGTCGCCTGCCCGCCGTTGACGACGGATGTCGAACTCGGCGTGTAGCTTCCCACGAAGTTGGCAGGGTCCAGGGGATTCAGGGGAGGAGGCGCCAGGGGCGGCGCCACGGCCACCACGCTGTTCCGCCATCCGGGCCAAAGCCTGCGGAGCCAGGTCACGAGCGTGTCGATCCACGAGAACCAGGCCGGGTGTCGTGGCGATCGATCGTGGGGAGGCGCTTGATCCACAAATCCTCCGGCGCGTGAGCGAAAGGCATACCTTGCGCCGTTTCGCGCGCGATGTCGATCCTCCGGCGGAGGGATGAAACGGCCTGTGACGGGCTACTGGTTCAGGGCGTCGCGGCCCCCGAACACCCAAGGCAGCAACAATGCCGCGTCGGCGCGCATGCGCAGGTCGGCGGCCTCGCCGTCATAGCGGCTGTTGACCTGGGCGATCTGGTTGTTGTAGAGCTCGCCCTCGGCGATGAGCACATCCAGCAGCGTGCGACGCCCGAGGTGGTACCACTGCTCGAAGAAGATCTTGCGCACCCGATCGGAGTCCTTGATCAGGGGCGTGTACTCCTTGGCCCTGCCCAGGGCCGCATCGCGCTGCTGCGCCGAGGTGCGAAGCCGGTACTCCAGGTCGCGCGTGGCCACCGCCGCCTTGTCCTGGCTGGCCTGCGCACGGCCGAAGGCCGCACGCTCCGCCGCCTGCCCCGAGCCGCCCTGGAAGGCGGTCCACTGCACCGACAGCCCGGTCGCCCAGGGCTGCACGTTGCCGTAGGCATCCTGCTGCGTGGTCTTGGACACCACCCAGTTGAGCTGCGGCAGGCGCGAGGCGTGCACCGATTGCGCGTACAGGTCCGCCGCCTTCGCCTCCGCCCTCGCCTGGCGCAGCGAGGGATGATCGGGCGCTGCGAGCAACGCCTCCTGCACGTCCAGCACGGGCGCGTTCCATGACGGCTGCGCCGGCAGCCTGACCTCCTCGCCGACCAGCTTGGCCAGGCTGATCTGGACCTCGCGCTGCCGGGCCACGACCAGGTCGCGGCTGGCCAGCGCCTGCAGGCGACGCCCGCGCGCCTGCACCAGCTCGCTGTCGCGGCCGCGATCGACCTTGACGATCTCCGCGAGCATGTCCACCAGTTCGCCCATGCGCGCCACGTAGGCGTCGCTGATCGCCAGCGCCTGCTGGTTGCGCCGCAGCTCGATCAGCCCGTTGACCGTGTCGTAGGCCACCTGCTGGCGCACCTGCAGCATCTGCTCCTGCGCCGCCTTGGCGGTCTCGGTGCGGCTCTCCACGGTGGCACTGATGCGCCCCCAGTCGTACACAGGGGTGCTCACCTGCACGTTGCCGATGGCATTGCGCGCCGAGTCGTTGGTGCCGGGGCCGAAGGTCGCCGAGGGCGTGGCCGCACCGACCTGCACCTGCGGCCAGCGCTGGCCCTTGGCCTCGTCGATGTCGAACTGCGAGGCCTGCCACTTGGAGGTGGCCTCGCGCACGTCCGGGCTGATCGCCAGCGCCTTGGCCACCGTGCGCTCCAGGAAGTCGCGCCAGCCGCCGTCCGGGCCGGCGGTGCTGGCGGACGCGGCAGGCATGTCCTTCGGCCTGGGAGCAGGCAGGCTGGCCACCACCGGTGGCTCGATGTCCTTCCACTGCTTCTCGCGCGGCGGCGGCGCGGGGGACGACGCTTCGGCCCTTGCGACGGGCGGCTGCGGTGGAGGGGCAGGCACCGGCGCAGCGACAGGCTTCGGTGCTGGTGCCGCTGCCTGCGTGGATGAAGCCACCGGTGCCGGCTTCGCAGCCGCGGGCCTGGTCACCGACGGCTTGGCCGCCGCAGGCCCCTCGTCGGCGAAGCTGCCCCACTCCAGCACCCGCGGTGCCTGAGCTTGCGCCTGCGCCATCGCCTCCGCGCCCAGCGACAACGGCAGCAGCACGAGCGCCCGCGCCAGCCGACTTCGCGCGGCAGGCGATGCCAAGGTGTTCGAGGTGTTCTTCTTCCCGCCCACGCTCATCGCTCCCGGAAGGCTTCACGCGCCTTCAGCACCGGCTTGAGCAGGTAGCTCAGGATCGTCTTCTCGCCCGTGCGCACCTCCGCCGTGGCGATCATCCCCGGGATGATCGGGTACTCCTTGCCCCCCGCGGCCAGCGCCGCCTTGTCGGTGCGCACCACCAGCCGGTAGTAGGTCGCGTCGGGCCGCCCCGCACGCGACTTCTCGTCGTCCTTCAGCGTGTCCGGGCTCACGTATTCCACCGTGCCCTTCAGCCCGCCGTAGATCGCGTAGTCGTACGCCGAGATCTTCACCGTCGCCGGCAACCCCGGCCGCAGGAACGCCACGTCCGAGGGCTTGATCTTCGCCTCCACCAGCAACTGGTCCTCCAGCGGCACGATCTCCATGATGTCCGCCCCCTGCTGGATCACCCCTCCAATGGTGGTGATGCGGATGTTCTTCACCGTGCCGCGCACCGGCGCCCGCACGGTGGTGCGCCTCATGACGTCCTCGCGCCCGCCCACGTTCTCCTTGGCCTGCGCGAGCTCGCCCTCCAGCCGCGTCAGCTCCGAGTTGGCCTCGGCCTTGAACTTGTTCTGCCGCTCCGCGATCTGCAGGCGGAACTCGTTGGCCTGGCGCTTCATGCGCAGGATCTCCACCTCCGACATCAGCCCGCGCCTGGACAGCGGCTCGGACATCTCGATCTCCTTCTGCGCCAACTCCAGGCTGCGCTGCAGCGCCTGCACGCTCTCGTTGAGCGACTGGCGCCTCGCATTGAAGGCATCGGTCTCATCCCGCACGATCGAGGGCACCGCCTTCACGTCCGGCGGGAAGTCCAGCGGCTTCTGGTAGGCCTCCGCGCGCAGCCGCGTGATCGCCCCCTTCAGCGCCAGCACCTTGGACAGCCCCTCCCGGTAGGCCGCGCCCGCGCGCTTCTCGTCGATCTCCAGCAGGATCTGGCCCTTCTCCACCACGTCGCCCTCCCTCACGAGCAGCGCCTCCAGGATGCCGCCTTCCAGGCTCTGGATGACCTGCTCGCGACTCGCGGGGATGACCCGGCCTTCGCCCTGCGTGATCTCCTCCACCTTCGCGAAGTGCGCCCACACCACTGCCACCACCAGCAGGGTCGCGATCAGGTACAGCACCAGCATGCTGCCGGGGGTCTTCTGCACCAGCATGGCCGCGCGCAGGTCCTGCACGAAGGCGATGTCTTCCGCGCGGGCGCGCCCGCTCGGGCCTGGCGCTGCGCCCTGCCCGGTCACGGCCGGCGGGGTGGGGGTCGCCAGTGCGACCGCGTTGGCTTCGCTCATGCCGGGCTCCCTTCGAGGTTGGTGTTGTTGTTCGTGTTGTTGGCGTTTGTGTTGGTGGCGCTGGTGGTGGTGGCAGCGCCACCACCGCGCAGGCGCTCCATCACCGCCTCCTTCGGCCCATCCAGGAAGACCTTGCCCTCCCCGTCCATGACCACGATGCGCTCCACCAGGTCGAGCACCGACAGCCGGTGGGTGGCCACCACGACGGTCTGCCCCTCGGTGGCCGCTGCCATGCGGCGCAGGAAGTGGTGCTCGGTCTGCAGGTCCATCGAGCTGGTGGGCTCGTCCATCAGCAGGATGCTCGGGCGCAGCAGCAGGCAGCGCGCGAGCGCAACCAGCTGGCGCTGGCCGCCCGACAGCCCGTGGCCGCCTTCCCCGATGGGCATGCCGTAGCCACGCGGATGGCGCGCAGCGATGGCGTCGATGCCCGTCAGCCGCGCCACGCGCAGGAACTCCTCGGTGCTCGCCGCAGGGTTGCCGATGGTGACGTTGTCGCGCAGCGTGCCGTGGAACAGCCGCGCGTCCTGGCTCAGCAGCCCGATGGCCGCGCGCACGTCCGCAGGGTCGATCTGCCCGACGTCCACCCCGTCCATGAGCACCTGCCCGCCGGTGGGCTGGTACAGCGCCGCCATGATGCGCAGCAGCGTGGACTTGCCGCTGCCGATGTTGCCCAGGATGCCCACGCGCTCGCCGGGGCGGATGTCCAGGCTCACCCCTTGCAGCACGGGCGGTGCCGGCTGCATGGGTGGCGCCGGGTAGGCGAAGTTGATGCGCTTGAGGGTGATGTGGCCGGCGAACTCCGGCTTGGCGAGGTAGCGCCGGTCGGCCAGCCGGTCCGACGGCTTGGCCATCACCTGGTTGAGCGAGCGCAGCGCGCTCTTGGCCTGCTGGAAGCGCACCGCCAGCCCGACCACGGCCGCCAGCGGCGCGGTGGAGCGCCCGGCGAGCATCACGGTGCCGAACAGCGCCCCCATGGTGAGCGTGCCGTCGTGGATCAGGTACACACCCCACACGACGATGATGACGGTCTGGATCTGCTGCACGAAGGTGACGACGTTGACCGCCAGGCTCGACAGCGCCCGCGACTTCATCGAGCTGGTGGCCGCCAGCGCGCTGAAGTTCTCCCACTTCTGCTGCATGACGCCTTCGCCGCGCGCCGCCTTCAGCGACTCCATGCCTTCGATGGATTCGATCAGCAGGCCCTGCTTGAGCGAGCCCTCGCGCAGGTTCTCCTGCATGACGCGCGCCAGCGGCCACTGGATGGCCACGCTGATCACGATGATGACCGGGATGGCCAGCAGCGGCACCAGCGCCAGCGGACCGCCGATGAGCGCGATGATGCCCACGAACAGCAGGCAGAACGGCAGGTCCGACAGCGTCGAGATGGTGGCCGAGGTGACGAAGTCGCGCACCGACTCGAACTCGCGCAGCTGGTTGGCCGAGGAGCCCGAGGAGGCGGGCTTGTGCTCCATGCGGGTGGCCAGCAGCTTGCGAAACAGCATCGCCCCGAGGATCAGGTCGGCCTTCTTGCCTGCAACGTCCACCAGGTGGGAGCGCACATGGCGCGCGCAGGTCTCGAACACGATCGCCACGCACACGCCGATGGCCAGCGACCACAAGGTGACGTAGGCCTGGTTGGGCACCACCCGGTCGTACACGTTCATGGTGAAGAAGGTGCTCGCCAGCGTCAGCACGTTGATCAGCAGCGCCGCCAGCGCCGCGCTCGCGTAGTAGCGCCGGTAGCGCCACAGCGTGGCGAACAGCCAGTGGCCTTCGCTGGCTTCGGCCTCGGGGCCGGCGCGGTCGTCCAGTTGCGGCTGCGGCTTGGCCAGCAGCGCCTGACCCCCGTACAACTCCGACACCTCGGCCGCGCTCAGCTTCACGCTCACGCCGTGCGCCTCGGGCAGCAGCACGTCGTAGCTCGCGCTCCCGCCGCTGCCGTGGCGCGCCGTCAGCACGCACGCCCGCCCGTCCTTGCGCAGCACCACCACAGGGAACAGGTACGACAGCAGCCCGCCCACGTCCCGGCTCACCCACCCCGCATCGATCCCCGCCTGCTCCAGCATCCGCACAGCCAGCGACGGCGTCACTCGTGCCTCGCGCGGCAACCCAGCCTGCAGCGCCGCCTCGCTCAGCACCACACCGTAGTGCGCGCACAGCCAATGCACCGCAGCCAGCAGGACGTCCTGATCTTCTTCCGCGTCCATTGTGGGCTGCGCCTTCACGAGCACGTCCTCCTGGGCCATCACTGCCGCCATTGAAATTCCTTGTTGAATCGGGATGCGAGGGCAGTCCTGCCCGTGCCCGGCGTGTTGCCGGCGATCGCTGTCGCGATGATCGAAAGCCAAAATCAGCCTATGCGATCGACTTTATGGAACGGGGCAGCAATAAGAAATAAGAAAACAGGACAGCCTGACCGAGAAACTTCTGAAAGATTGTTGGCCCCGTCTCTTGCCTGGCGAAACCGGCATTGGGGGAAAAAGTAGGAGGCGGCTGGCAGACATCGCGCTACCGCAATGCGCATATTCGAGCATCGCGTACCCACGCCTCTGGAGAGCCATGAATGCCGGTGATCTGCGCTGTCTGCAATACCGAGAATCGCGACGCGGCGAAGTTTTGTCACGGTTGCGCGCGCAAGTTGCCCGGCTTTGCCGCGACCGGTCCGTCCCTGCTGGATTCGATCAGGCCGAGGAGGCCCGTCAACACCTCGTCCCGGGCTGGTGCAACGGAAGGGCCGGCCCGCATCATGGTGTCTGCCGAAATGCGCAGGTTCTGGATCTACATCGGCCTGCTGATACTCGCCATAGCGCTCGGCTTCTTCGGATGGTTTGTCTATGTGACGCGCAAGGTCCCCTCGCGTCCACCAGAGACAGCGAAAGTCCTGTCGCCGCGGCCTGCCCCGTCCGCCCCGCCGGCAGTGGCAGCTGCGACGCCGCCCAGGGTGCAGGAAGTGCCGACGCCCGTGGAGCCCGTGCCCGTCGGCAACTCATTGGCCGCAGGAGAGGTGGAAGTCCCACCGGGTCCGGCGCCCACACCGAGGCAAACTGCGATCGTGTCGGCGCCGCAGCTGCCCGAGCATCGGCAGTCGCCGCGCGTCGCCGCACCGACGACGCGTCCGATAGCGCTCGATCCGCGCACTGGCTGCGAAACGCTCAATTTCATCTTTGCGGCCCGGTGCGAAGCCGCTCACTGCGACAAGCCGGAATACACCCGCCACCCGCGCTGCAATCTCGTGCGCGAGGAGCGCCGACGCGACGAGGCACGACGCAATCCGACGCTGGGCTACTGATCCCCGCGTCGACGGCGAATCTGACCTCGACGATGCTCCATGCGCCACCGGTCGCGAGCACGAACACGCCAAGTCGCCCGTCGTGCAAGCGGGCCCGTCAGGTGGGCTTGCTCTGAACCAGCTTGATCACACTCGAGAAGTCCAGCGCGCCGTGCCCCGCGAGGCTGTGCGCTGCATAGAGGTTGCGCGCGAGTCCGCCGAGCGGCGTTGCCGCGCGCACCGCGGCCGCGTTCTCCTGCGCGAGACCCAGATCCTTGAGCATCAGGTCCGTGCCGAAGCCCCCCGCGTAGCCCTTGGAGGCCGGTGCCGTCTCCATGACACCGGGCAGCGGGTTGTATTTTTCGAGCGCCCAGTTGCCACCTGAACTGCGCCGCATGATCTCGGACAGCACCTTGGGATCGAGTCCGTTGGCAACGCCCAGCGCAATGGCCTCTGACGTACCGATCATCAGGATCCCGAGCAGCATGTTGTTGCAGATCTTCGCGGTCTGGCCCGCACCCGCGCTGCCGGCATGAAAGATGTTGGCGCCCATCTTTTCGAGCACGGGTCGCGCCCGTTCCAGGTCGGCCTCCGAACCGCCGACCATGAAGGTCAGCGTGCCCGCGATGGCGCCGCCGGTGCCGCCCGACACGGGCGCGTCGATCACCGCCACGCCGCGCTTCGCACCTGCTTCCGCCACCTTGCGCGAGGTCGCGGCGGCGATGGTGCTACTGTCGATCACGAGCGTGCCAGCGGGAATGCTTTCGAGCAATCCCGGCTTGCCATCGCTGCCGAGGTAGAGCGCCTCGACGTGCTGGCTGGCCGGCAGCATGCTGATCACCAGTTCGGCCCCAGCCAGCGTGTCGAGCGCCGACTTCGCGATGCCCAAGCCCTCTGCGCCCAGCCTCTTGCACGCATCGGCCGACAGGTCGAAGGCACTGACCGCATGGCCGGCCTTTTGCAGGTTCAGTGCCATCGGGCCGCCCATGTTGCCAAGGCCGATAAAAGCGATCTTCATGTGGTGTGTCTCCGTTGCTTTGATGGGGGTCGGTTCAGGCGAGCGCGGCGAGTGGATGCGGGCCGTCGGCGCGCACGCGCAGGTGGTCTTCGACGAATTCGGGCGTGACCTCTTCAAGCGTCGCCGGGTTCCAGCGCGGATTGCGGTCCTTGTCGATCAGCACTGCGCGGATGCCCTCGGCGAAGTCCTTGTGGGCGCAGAAACCGAGCGATGCCCAGTATTCGAGCCGGAACACCTCAGCCAGCGACATGCGCGGCACGCGCTGCCAGAGCTCGAAGGACACGGCTGCCGAACTGGGCGCGCCCTTGGCGAAAGTCCTGGCGGCCGTCTGCAACCACGCATCGTCGGACTTCAGGTCACGCAGGCGCTTCGCGATGTCGAGGAGATCGTCGCCAGCCATCAGTTCGTTGATGGTGTCGAAATGCTCGCGCACCTTGGACGGTTGCTTCTCCGCGCCCTCGCCGGCCTCCGCGAGAAAGCGCGACAACGCGGCACGATCGGCCTTGGCCTCTCCCTTCCATGCATGGTTGGCGATAGCCTCCAGCACCTGTGACTTTCGCTCCTGCGGCACCACGATGTCGGCCAGGCCGCAGAAGATCGTATCGGCCGCATTCAGCGGCGCCGCGGTGAACGCGAGGAACAACCCTACCCGCCCAGGCGCACGCCGCAGGAACCAGCTGCCGCCAACATCCGGATAGAGCCCGATGTTGATCTCCGGCATCGCGACACGGCTCTGCAGGGTCACAACGCGGTGCGAGGCACCCGCCATGAGTCCGACACCGCCGCCCATCACGATGCCGTGGGCCCAGCACAGGAAGGGTTTCGGAAAGGTGTGGATCAGATGGTCGAGCTCGTACTCCTCGCTGAAGAAGCTCTCCGCATAGGTGTTGCGCTCTGGTCCGCAGTCGAGCAGCGTCTGGTAGAGCTGACGCAGATCGCCACCGGCGCAGAAGGCCTTCTCGCCGCTCGCATCCATCAGCACGCCGACGACGCCCTCGTCCTGCGCCCATTCACGCAATTGCGGAATGAGCAGCCGCACCATCGCCACCGACAGCGAATTGAGCGACGCAGGTGCATTGAGGGTAGCGACGCCGAAGCGCATTCCGCCGGCAGTCTTGATTTCGTTGAAGAGAACTACAGGATCAGTCATTTCAGGCAAAGAAGAACAAAACAGAGCCGCGCGCAAAGCCAGGAACACCGCGGAACCGGCTGCGCCGGGCCGCCGGTGTTGCCCCCTTGAAAAGGGGGTGGGCGGCCACACGAAGTGGGCAAGCCTGGGGGTTCATCGAATATCGCTATCGCCTTCGAGCAGTTTGCGGGCGACGATGACACGCATGATTTCGTTCGTGCCTTCGAGAATCTGGTGCACGCGCGCATCGCGCACCAGCCGCTCCAGCGGGAACTCGCTCAGGTAGCCGTAGCCGCCGTGCAGTTGCAGCGCGTCGTTGCACACGCTGAAGCCGGCATCGGTGGCGAATCGCTTGGCCATCGCGCAATAGGTGCTGGCGTCGGCATGACCAGCGTCCAGCTTGCTGGCGGCGAGACGCACCATCTGGCGCGCCGCGACCAGTTCGGTCGCCATATCGGCCAGCTTGAATTGCAGCGCCTGGAAGCTCGCCAGCGGCTTGCCAAACTGCTGGCGCTCGTGCAGATACCGCCGCGCCGCGTCGAGCGCCCCTTGCGCCGCGCCGACGGAACAGGTCGCGATGTTGATGCGCCCGCCGTCGAGCCCCTTCATCGCGATGCGGAAGCCCTCGCCTTCACTGCCCAGCAAATTCTCGGCCGGCACGCGGACGTTGTCGAAATTGATGGTGCGCGTGGGCTGGCTGTTCCAGCCCATCTTGTGCTCCTTCTTGCCGTAGCTGACGCCCGGCGTGTCGGCCGGCACCGCAAAGGCCGAGATGCCGTTCGCTCCGCCACCACCCGTGCGCGCCATCAGCACCAGCACGTCGGTCGACCCGGCACCGGAGATGAAGGCCTTGCCGCCGTTGATGACGTACTCGCCGCCTTGCAGTTCGGCGCGTGTCTTGAGAGAGCCCGCGTCCGATCCGGCGCCCGGTTCGGTCAGGCAGTACGACGCAAGCTTCCGACCACTCGTCAGGTCTGCGCCCCAGCGCTCGCGCACGGCCGGGCCGCCCCAGGTTCCGAGCATCCACGTCGCCATGTTGTGGATCGTGATGAAGGCCGTGGTCGACGGATCGACCGCCGCCATCTCCTCGAACACCAGCGTCGCATCGAGGCGCGGCAGCGCCAAACCGTCGACGCTTTCGGGCGCATAGAGCCCGCAGAAACCGAGCTCGCCGGCCTTGGCGATCGCCTCCTTGGGGAAGATCGCTTCCGCGTCCCACCGGCCGGCATGCGGCGCGAATTCGGCCTGTGCGAACTCTCGCGCCGTTTGAGCGAAGGCCCGCTGCTCTCCAGTTAGCTCGAAGTCCATGCGGACGAGCTTACTTGAGGCTGATTGTCGTGTTGACGCCGTGCGAAACGGTGCTGTCGTCGAACCACCGCTCGGTCACCGTCTTCGTCTGCGTGTAGAACATGATGACCTGCTTGCCGTACGGCCCCAGGTCGCCCAGCTTCGATGCACGCGAGCCGGTGAAGGAGAACATCGGCACCGGCACCGGGATCGGCACATTGATCCCGACCTGCCCCACGTCGATGTCTTCCTGGAAGCGACGCGCGGCCGCACCCGACTGCGTGAAGATCGCCGTGCCGTTCCCGTTCGGATTGGCATTGATGAGCTCGATCGCCTCGTCGATGTCCGCGGCGTTCGCCAGGCACAGCACCGGGCCGAAGATTTCCTGGTCGTAGATGCTCATGCCGGGCTTGACGTCGGCGAACACCGTCGGGCCGACGAAGTTGCCCTTCTCGTAGCCGGGCACCGTGGGCTTGCGTCCGTCGAGTGCCAGTGTCGCGCCATCGGCCACGCCGCGTTCGATCAGGCCGTTGACGCGGTCGTAGGCTGCGCAGGACACCAGTGGCCCGACATCCACGCCCTTCTCGGTGCCAGCGCCGATCTTCAATGTCTTCGCCTTCGCGACCAGGTCGGGCACCCACTTTTGTGCATCGCCCACCAGCACCGCGACCGACACCGCCATGCAGCGTTGGCCCGCGGCACCGAAGCTTGCGCCGGCCAGCGCATTAAGCGTCTGTTCCTTGTTGGCGTCAGGCATCACGATGGCATGATTCTTCGCACCCATCATGCATTGCGCGCGCTTGCCGGCCAGCGTGGCGCGGTTGTAGACGTGCGTTCCGACCTTGGTCGAACCGACGAAGGAGATCGCCTTGATGTCCTTGTGGTCGCAGATCGCATTGACCACCGCCTCGCCGCCATGCACGACGTTGAGCACGCCGGCCGGGATGCCGGCTTCGAGCGCGAGTTCGCACAGGCGCATCGTCACCATCGGGTCCTGCTCGGAGGGCTTGAGCACGAAGGTGTTGCCGGTGACGATCGCCATCGGGAACATCCACAGCGGGATCATCGCCGGGAAGTTGAAGGGCGTGATGCCGGCGCAGACGCCGAGCGGCTGCAGCAGCGTGTAGGTGTCGACGCCATTGGCGACGTTGTTGGCCAGTTCGCCGAGTTGCAGATTGCCGATGGCCGCTGCGTGCTCGACCACTTCAAGGCCGCGGAACACGTCGCCTTCGGCATCGGGCAAGGTCTTGCCCTGCTCGGCGGTGAGGATCGCGGCCAGCTCGGCCATGTTCTCGCGGATGAGTTGCTGGTACTTCAGGAAGATGCGGGCACGGGCGCCGATGGGCGTCTTGCGCCAGGTCTTGAAGGCTTCCTTGGCGGAATCGACCGCCGCATCGACTTCGGCCGGCGTGGCGAACGGCACTTTGGCCAGTACTTCCTGGGTCGCCGGATTGACGATGTCACGCCACTCGGTGGTCTTCGATTCGACGAACTTGCCGCCGATGAGCAGCTTGACGGTGGCGGTCTTCGTGGCGGGCGTGGTGGTGGCGTCCATGTACTTTGTCTCCAGATTGGGGGGTGCAGGAGTCGGATGCTAGCTTTGCACTTTTGCCATGGCAATAGACAAATTCGCACTCGCGATCTGCATAATTGCACATCATGGATTGGGACAACCTGCGCTTCTTCCTGGAACTCGCGCGTTCGGGCACGCTGGTCGGCGCGGCGCGGCGGCTCGCGGTCGACCATACGACGGTGGCGCGCCGCATCCAGGCGCTGGAGAAGCAGGTGGGCACGGCCCTGTTCTCGCGGGAGGCCGACGGACACCGGCTGACCGAAGCGGGCCGCCGGTTGCAGCCGCAGGTCGAGGCGATGGAGCATGCCTTTCTCACGGTCGAAAGCGCGACACCGGCCTCGGACGAAGGGCTCTCGGGTCTGGTGCGTATCGGTGCGACGGAAGGATTCGGCACCATCGTGCTGGCACCGCAGCTTGCGCTTTTCGCGCAGCAACATCCGAAGCTGGTGATCGACCTGCTGGCGATGCCGCGCCTGGTGCATCTGTCGCGGCGCGAGGCCGACATCGTGATTTCGCTGGAGCGGCCGGCGCGTGGGCCGGTGGTGGTGGCAAAGCTCACGGACTATGCGCTTCGCCTCTATGCATCGAAGCCCTATCTCGCGAAGCACGGTGCGATCCGATCGCGAGAGGATCTGCGCGGCCACACGTTCATCAGCTACGTGGACGACCTGCTCTTCAGCAAGGAGTTGCAGTACCTCGACGAGTTGTACAGGCCGGATTCATTTGCGCTGCGTAGCACCAGCATCCTGGCGCAATACCAGGCGACCTTGGCGGGTGCAGGCATCTCGGTGCTTCCCGCCTTCATTGCCGAACGCGACAAGTCATTGCGGCGGGTGCTGCCGGACGAGGCCAACTTCACGCGGACGTTCTGGATGTCGGTGCCGGCCGAGACTCGTCATCTTGCCCGCATGAAGGCCACGTGGGATTTCCTGAGGCAGACCGTGGAGGCTCAGCGCCCACTGTTATTGCCGGAGGGGTGAGGCGAAGATCTCACCCGAAGCGAATCCCCTGCGCCAACGGCAATTCACGGGAGAAGTTGATCGTGTTGGTCGTGCGGCGCATGTACTGCTTCCACGCGTCCGAACCGCTTTCGCGGTCGCCCCCGGTCTCTTTTTCTCCACCAAAGGCACCACCGATCTCCGCGCCGCTCGGGCCGATGTTGACGTTGGCCATGCCGCAATCCGAGCCGGCCGCCGAGATGAATCGCTCGACCTCGCGCAGGTCGTTGGAGAAGATGCACGACGACAGGCCTTGCGGAACGTCGTTGTGCATGGCGATGGCCTCGTCGAGGTCGTCGTAGCCCAGCACGTGGAGCAGCGGGCCAAAGGTTTCGCGCCGGACGAGTTCAGTCTGTGCCGGCATGTCGGCGACGGCCGGGCGCACGTAGAAGGCCTTCGGGAAGCGCTCGACGAGCACACGATCGCCGCCGGCGAGGATGCGACCGCCTTGCGCCTCGACTTCGGCGATGGCGCGACGCAGCGCGTCGTAGGCGGCCTCGTCGATCAGCGGACCGACCAGCGTGCCCTCTTCCAGCGGATGACCGATGCGGAGGCTTTCATAGGCGGACAGCAACCTTGCCATCAAGGCTTCCTTGACCGTGCGATGAACGATGAGCCGGCGCAGCGAAGTGCAACGCTGGCCGGCGGTACCTACCGCACTGAACAGGATCGCCCGCAGCGCCATGTCCAGGTCCGCCGCCGGCGTGACGACCATTGCGTTGTTCCCTCCGAGTTCGAGGATGCGCCGCCCGAACCGCGCCGCCACGCGAGGACCGACCTCGCGGCCCATGCGCGTGGAACCGGTCGCGGAGACCAGCGGAATGTCGGGACTGTCGACCAGCGCCTGTGATTGCGCCGCGCCGCCGATCACGATCTGCGCGAGTCCTTCCGGCGCACGGTCGCCGAAGCGATCGATTGCGCGCTCCAGCGCCCTGAACGTCGCCAGGCCGGACAGCGGCGCTTTCTCCGACGGCTTGAAGATGACGGGATCGCCGCACACGAGGGCTATGGCGGCATTCCACGCAAACACCGCGCTCGGAAAGTTGAATGCCGTGATGACCGCGACAGGTCCCAGCGGGTGGTACTGCTCCATGATCCGGTGGCCGGGCCGTTCGGACACGATGGTCTTGCCGTAGAGCTGCCGCGACAAGCCGAGCGCGAACTCGCAGATGTCCACGCCCTCCTGCACCTCGCCCAGGCCTTCCTGCGCGATCTTGCCGACCTCGAGCGAGATGACCCGGCCGATGTCGGCCTTGGACGTGCGCAGTTCCTCGCCCCAGAGACGCACCAGCTCGCCACGTGCCGGCGCCGGCACTTCGCGCCAGCGGCGGAAGGCGGCCTGCGACCGCGCGATCACTTCGGGCATCGACGCGACCGGCGTCTCGTGCAGATGCGCGAGTTCGGCCCCGTCGATCGCCGAGCGCACGCGCAGCGCGCCGCCCGACAGATCCGGCGCATTGATCCCGCAGCGTCCAAGAACGGCTTGTACTTCGCTCATGCTTGTGGCTCCTTCCGAGTCCGGCGTCGTGCCTGAGGCGGCCAAGTATGTGCGAAGGTCTGGGCGCGATGCGGGTTTGCATGCCCCGCACCTGTGCCCGCTTCACCCAGGGCCGCGTAGCAACTGCCGACCCGCGTGGCGAGAAAGGCTTCGAGAGCGACCTGCTCCTGCCCGACGAAACCGTGCACGGGCAACTGCCCGTTGCGCAGCAGCTCGAACACGCCCACCACACCGGCAGCCGTCGCAAGCTCGATGGCGGTGCGGTCCACGCCGCGCAGCCGCCCGCCTTGAATGCGCGCCATGCGCGTCTCCTGCTCGAAGCGGCCCTTGCGCAATCCCGATGCCGAAGCGAACACGATCACCACGTCCTCCCGGCTGTGCGGCACCGCGTGGTCGAGCACCTGCCGCAGCAGGTCGCGGCGTTCGATGAGCCGCAGGTCGTGCAGCAACAGCGCCATGGCATCGCGATGGCCGGGGTAGCGCAGCGTCTTGTAGTCAAGGTTGCGGACGCGCCCCGCGAGCGTCTCGCAGAGCGTGCCGAGCCCGCCGGAAGTGTTGAAGGCTTCATAGATTTCGCCATCCAGCACCAGCGTCTCGAGGCCCTCGAGCGGTTGCACCGACACCGGATGGCCGTGCACGATGGCCGCGCACGGATGGCAGTACTCGTTGATGACGCCGTCGATGCTCCAGGTGAAGTTGTAGCGCAGGCCGTTGGTGGCGTGGCGCGACAGGGCGCCGACGCGCAGGTGCAGGTCGTAGAGCTCGTCGAAGCGATTCGCCAGATGACCGCCCAGCATGCCGATCACGCCAGGCGCAAGACCGCTCTGCGGCATGAGCACCGTGTGCGCACCCTCGGCCATGGAACGGATGGCAGTGGTGGCGGCGACGTCCTCCGTCAGGTCGAAGTAGTGCACGCCGAGGGATCGCGCTGCCGCCGCGACGCCCGACGCGAGATAGAAAGGCAACGCGTTGATGACGACGTCATGGCCGACCAGCGCGGCGGCCAGCGCAGTGTCGTCCTCGACGTTGACGATGGTGCGCTGCACAAGGCGATCGCCGGGCTCGTGCCGACGGTGCTCGCGGTCGGCGAGTGTCACGGGCAGCCGGTGGTACTCGGCCACCATGTCGGCCACCGTGCCGCCGACCTTGCCTGCGCCCAGGACGATGACCTTGCGGATGTCGATCGGGTTCACGGCGCGCCTCCTTGCGTTCAGCCATTGGGCCGAGACAACTTTAGGAGGCCCCGCTGGCAGGGGGAAGCCGGCAATCCGTCGAAGTCATGCGTCGTTCGGGCGAAACGACGGGGTCGACGCTCGAAAGGTCAGTGCGACGGTCTCGCGAGATATTTCTTCAGCGTTGTAAAGCTGTTGACATACGGTGTCGGTAGGCGTTCCTAAACTGGTCTGCAGTTCATAACGTCGACTCCCCATCACAGGCCCAGCGCACGCCGCCTCAATCCTTGCAGATCCCGAATCACGCAATGCGACTTGATCATCTCGATCATCCCCTGCTCCTGAAGCTGGATCAGCACGTTCGAGGTCATCACGCGGCTCAGGCCGGCGATGTTCGCCATCTCCTGGTGCGTGAAGGAAATGCGGATGGCGACGGCCCCAGCCTGCGCCTCGCCGTACGTGTCGGCCAGTTGCACCAGGTGGTGGATCACCCGTTGCGCGGCGCTCGCCTGGCTCAGGAGCAGGTTCTGGTGGGCCAGCACGCGCACCTTGACGTTCATCAGCCAGAGCACCTGGCGCAGGCATTCGCCGTCTCGCTCCATGCAGCGCAGCAACTGCTGCCGGTCGACCTGCCGCGCAACCACGTCCGACGAAGCCACGGCGGTCACGGAATGCCGGCCGTCCAGGAAGGCGCTGCACTCCCCAACCAGGCCGTTGGTGCCGACGATGGCCATGTGCTTCTCGTGGCCGGTTTCCGACAGCAGCACCAGGCGTACGCGGCCCTGCTCGACGACGAACACATGGTTCACCGGGTCGCCCTGAGAAAACAGGGTCTGTCCCTTGCCGAAGCGCACTGTCGGCGCCCCATCGGCCGTCAACGACATCCACGCGAAGTGCGGCACCTCGATCCATGCCGAAGGGGAAGTCGCCGCGTCGCCGTTCTTGTTCATCGCCTCAAGGCCTTGTCGTCGTGCAGGGCAAGTTCATGAATCATCCATTCTCTTCGTACCGCAAGCTCTTTCCCATCCTGGACAACGCCGTCCAGCTTTCCAGTTGCTCGCAAAGCGCGCTCAGCCTGCCCGTGCGGCAGGCGATCGACGACTACCTCGATGTCTGGGTGACGCGCGGCGCCGACTGGGGCTACTGGATGGACCAGGTGGCCCTGGCGCGCGCGGAATTTGCTCGCATGATCCATGCCGATGTGGACGACATCGCGGTGCTGGGGAGCGTGTCGGACGCGGCTTCGAGCATTGCCTCGACGCAGCGGTTCGATGCGGATCGACGGGACATCGTCACCACGACACTGGATTTCCCGTCGATCTGCCACGTGTGGCTTGCGCAGCAGCCCCGCGGCGCCCGGGTTCGCTTCGTGCAGGGCGAGGCCGGCAGCACCACCGCCACGGAGCGCATCGCCGGCGCCATCGACGCGCAGACCGCGCTGGTTTCGGTGTCGCACGCTTGCTTTTATGACGGGCAGATCGTCGACATCGCCGCTACGGGACGCGCCGCGCGCGAACACGGCGCCATCCAGTTCGTGGACGCCTATCAGTCCGCCGGCTCCATCGCGATCGACGTTCGCGAACAGCAGGTCGACATCCTGGCGGCGGGCGCGCAGAAGTACCTGCTCGGCATCCCGGGGATCGCCTTCCTGTATGTGCGGCCCGAGCTTGCGCGCCGGCTCACGCCGACGGTCACCGGCTGGTTCGGCCGCGTGAACCCGTTCGAATTCAACCCGGCCAACCTGGATTTCGCGGCCGGCGCGACCCGGTTCAACACGGGCACGCCACCCATGATGTGCGCCAGCGTGGCCCGCGCCAGCATGAGCCTGCTGAACGAGATCGGCATACCGGCGATCGAGGCTTATCTCGCCGAACTGTCCTCGGTCGCGATCGAGGAAGCGGCGCGGCTCGGACTGACAGTCGCCAGCCCGACCACGCCATCCGCCAAGGGCGCGAACACGGCCGTGCGCATTCCCAATGCGGCGCAAGTCGAGGCACAGATGTTGCAGTCGGGCTATGTGGTCTCCGCGCGCAACGACGTGATCCGGATTGCGCCGCACTTCTACAACACTGCCGATGATGTCGTCGGCGCCCTGCGAGAGCTCGCGCGCCTGACGCGCTGACGCCCATGCCCAACGTAACCCCTCCCGAATCCGCCAGCTCGCACAGCATTTCGGTCGTCTGCCGCGTGCCTGCGAAGGAGGCCCTGGCCTTTCTCGCCGACGGTGTGCAACTCGGGAACTGGGCCCTGGGCTGCTGGCAGACGGAGCCGATCGGCGACGGCGTCGTGCGCGGCCACTCCCTCTTCGACGATCAGCCAGGCTGCGTCCTCCCCGTCCTCGACGCTGCGCGCATGACGGTGGTCTATCACATAGGCACCACGGCCGATGCACTCAGCCCGCGCATCAGCGCCGTCGTCGAGCCCGTCGCGGGAACAGGCGACGCAGGCGAGTCGTCCCGCATCAGCCTGCTTGCGACACGCACCGCTGGGATGGACGATGCCCGATGGCTGCGTCTCATGCGCTGCCACGAGGTCGAGGTGCTGCTGATCCAGGCGCGCCTCGAACTCCGGGCCACGAGTTCTTTGAAACCACGATGAGGAAGAGATCATGAATCGACGCCATTTCAGCCAGGCACTCACGGCGGCCCTGCTGGCACCCGCGCTTTCGTCCGCCTGGAGTGCCAGCCCTGCCGGCGGCAAGGCCTACACCGGCCCAATCCGCGTGCTGGTGGGATTCCCGCCGGGCGGCGCCACGGACGTGGTCGCGCGTGCCGTCGTCGACAAGCTCGGCAAGGCGATGAACGGCCAGGTCTTCATCGTGGACAACAAGCCGGGCGCGGGCGGCCAGATCGCGGCGCAACTGCTCAAGGCGGCGCCGGCCGACGGCTCGACCATCATGCTGTCGATCGATCACACACAGGTGATCATTCCGCTGACCATCGCCGCTGCGGGCTACGACCCCGTGGCCGACTTCACCGCACTGGCCGGCGTGGCCGGCTACTACAACGTGCTCGCCGTCAGCGCTACCACAGGTGTCAAGACGATGGCCGAACTCGGCGCGTGGGTGAAAGCCCATCCGAACGAGGCCAACTACGGCATTCCCGCCGCAGGCAGCGTTCCGCAGTTCATCGGCCACGTCATCGGCAAGTCCTTCGGCGTGACGATGAACTCGGTGCCCTACAAAGGCGGCGCACCGATGGTGCAGGACCTGCTCGCAGGGCAGATCCCGATCGGCATCGCCTCGATGACGGAACTGATCGAATACCACCGCGCCGGCAAGGTCCGCATCCTGGCCAGTTCCGGCCAGGAGCGCAGCAAGACCGCGCCGGAGATCCCCACCTTCCTGGAACTCGGCTTCAGCGGCATCGACAAGAACCCGTGGCTCGCCTTCTTCGGACCGAAGGGAATGCCCCAGGACTTCGTCGACCAGTTCGACAGCGCCATGAAGACTGTGCTGGCGCAGCCGGACCTCCAGGAGCGCCTGGCGAAGATGGGCAACGAAGTCAACGCGGCTCCCTCGAAGGAGGTCGAGCAGTGGGTCATCGAGGCCAACCGCAACTGGAGCAAGGTGATCCGCGATTCGGGCTTCAAGGCGCAATGAACACGACAGCTCGCAGCGGACGCAAATTCATCCAGAGCGGATCGCGCTGGGAAGAGCTGGCCGGCTACTCCCGCGCGGTGGTCGATGGGGAGTGGGTCTTCGTGTCCGGCACCCTCGGCCAGGACTTCGCCACCGGGGAGTTTCCGCCCACTGCGCAGGCGCAGTGCGAGCGGGCGCTCGACACGATCGAGGCCGCGCTCTCGCAGGCGCGATCCGGACTCGCCGATGTGGTCCGCGTGCGCGTCTACGTACCCGATCGCGCGGACGTGATACCGGTCAGCGAAGTTCTCCGCCGCCGCTTCGGCAACAACCGCCCGGCCAACACCACGCTGTGCAGCGCGCTCGCGGTGGAAGGCGCCAAGGTCGAGCTCGAAGTGACCGCGCGGCGTAGCATCTGAGCCGCTCCGGTCTGTTGACTTGTCTTTTATTCGATTGGACCCTTCGATGACCCTCCTCACGCAACTCGCCCAGGCCCTGCGCAACCAGTCGGTTCGCACCATCGACCTCACGCACACCTTGAGCGAAGACTTCCCACCCCTGCAACTGCCGCCCCAGTTCGGCCAGGTCGCCGCATTCAAGAAGGAACGCATCTCGCACTACGACGAAGCGGGCCCCGGCTGGTACTGGAACAACTTCTCGTGCGGCGAGCACACCGGCACGCACTTCGATGCGCCAGCACACTGGGTGACGGGCAAGGACCACGAACGCAACACCGTCGACACCATCGCCCCCGAGAACTTCATTGCGCCGGCCGTTGTCGTCGATGCCAGCGCGGAAGTGGCGAAGGATGCCGACTGGCTGCTCACCGTCGAGTTCCTGCAGGCGTGGGAAGCCAAGCACGGCCGCATCCCCGAAGGTGCCTGGGTGCTTTTCCGCACCGACTGGTCCAAGCGCCTCGTCGATCCGGCCGCCTTCGTCAACATGCGCGAAGACGGCGCCCACACGCCAGGCCCGACGCAGGCGGCGGTGGAATGGCTCATCCAGGAGCGCAAGGTCCACGGCTTCGGCGTCGAGACGATCAACACAGACGCCGGCCAGTCCTACGGCTGGCCGCTGCCCTACCCCTGCCACACCCTCATGCATGGTGCCAACCGCTACGGCCTGCAGTGCCTGAAGAACCTCGACCAGCTTCCGCCCACGGGCGCGCTGATCGTGTCCGCGCCGTTGAAGATCGAGGAAGGCTCCGGCAGTCCGCTGCGCGTCCTCGCGCTGGTCGAGGGCTAGGGCCTCAGGCCGGCTTTTCCAGCAGGCCTCTGAGCGTCTGCGCACTGCCCTCGGCGTTTCAGCCGTCGCGGACGATCAGGCCTCGGCCGACGATCCCCGAACCACCAGTTCTCCCGGCAGCAACAACTGCCGCGGCGGCCCCTCGAGGCCGCGCAGGCGTTCGATGAGGCAGGTGGCCGCGGCACGCCCGATTGCATCCGTCGGCTGAGCGATGGCGCTCAGGCCGGGCCCGATCAGCGGCGCCCACTCGGCATCGTCGAAGCCGACGAAGCCGACGTCCGTGCCGAAGCTGAGGCCCAGTCGCGCCATCGCAGCGGCCACGCGCAGCGTGACCACGGCATTGCCGGCCAGCACCGCGACGCGGCGGCCGCGCCTGGCGCGCTTGTGCAAGGCGCGCAATGCCATGTCGAGGGCATCGCTGTCCTCGCTCGCGCATTCGAAGACCTCGCCGGCCACACGCGGTTCATGCGCGGCCAGGCACGCGCCGAAGGCCGCCGTGCGCTCGCGCCGCGAACTCACGCCTTTCAGCGGCTCTGTGATGTAGAGCAACTCGCGGTAGCCCCCTTCGACGAGGTGCCCGCAGGCCGTCTTCATCGCGGCGACGTTGTCGAGCGAGACGAAGTCGGTGTGCATGCCCGCATGCCGGCGGTCCACAAGCACGGCGGGCTTGCCGTGCAAGGCGTCCGCATCGACAAGCCCGGCACCGCGGCCCAGCGTATTGAGGATGAAGCCGTCGACCTGGTAGCCGGCCAGCGCATCGATCGCCTCGCGCTCGCGGTCGATGTCGTTGCCCAGGTTGAACAGCATCACCAGGTAGCCCGCGTCCTGGCAGGCCTTCTCCGCGCCGCGAAGCACGGCGACCGAGTAGGGATTGGTGATGTCCGCAACGATCAGGCCGATCAGGCGGGAACGGCCATGACTCAGCGCCTGCGCCATCGGGCTCGGCGTGTAGGCAAGTTCGGCCACCGCGGCCTCGACCCGGGCCGCAATGTCGGGGCTCAGCAGTCGCTCGCGGTGGTTGAGGAATCGCGAGACCGTGGCCTTCGAGACGCCTGCCGCCTTGGCCACATCCGCGATCGTTGCGCGGCCCGGTCGCTGCATGGGAGCCCTGGCGTTCAAGCGGAAGCCGTGTCGTAGACGGCCAGGGGCTTCTCGCCCGCCAGTGCGCGCAGCAGGTTGGTAGTCGCAAGCTCGGCCATTGCATGCCGCGTCTCGTGCGTGGCCGAGCCGATGTGCGGCAGCGGCGTGACACGCGGATGCGTGCGCAGGGGCGACGCCATCGGAAGCGGCTCGGTCGCGAACACATCGAGGCCTGCGGCGCGCAGCGTGCCCTGGTCGAGGGCGGCAAGCAGCGCGTCTTCCTGCACCGTGGCGCCACGGCCGCCGTTGATGAAGATCGCGCCGGGTTTCATGGCGTCGAACACCTTGGCGTCGATCATGTCGCGCGTGCTGTCCGACAGCGGCAGCATCGCGACCACGAAGTCGGCCTGGCCGAGCATCGCAGCGAGCGATGTGTGCGTGGCACGGCCCTGCAATTCGGGCGCCTGCGCAGCGAGGTCGACCGGACGACGCGTGTGATAGAGCACCGGCATGCCGAAGCCGAGCGCCGCGCGGCGTGCGATGGCCTGCCCGATGCGGCCGAAACCAAGCAGGCCCAGCGTCTTGCCGTGCACGTCGAAGCCGAACAGGTCCTCGCCGATGTTCTGGGTCCAGCGGCCCTCGCGCACAAGGTTCGAAAGCTCGACCACGCGGCGGCTGGTCGCCAGGAGCAGTGCGAAGACGGTGTCCGCGACCGTCTCGTCGAGCACGCCGGGGGTGTGGCACAGCGTGATGCCGCGCGCATGCAGCGCCGACAGCGCGTAGTTGTCGACACCGACCGACACGCTGGAGACCACTTCGAGTTGCGGCGCGCGCGAGATCAGCGCGTCGTCGATGGGATAGCTCGAGCCGATCAGGCCTTGCGCGGTCGGCAGCGCCGCTTCGAAAGCCTGCTGCTGCGCCGCCAAACGCGGATCGGCGACGACGACTTCGTGCGCCGCCTGCAGGCGGGCCAGTTGGTCGTCCGGCAGCTCACGGAAGACGAGGATGTTCTTGCGCGTCATAGTTGGGCCTCTTCGAGTTGCGCCCGCGTCGGCAGGCCTTCGGTATCGCCAAGCACTTGCACGGCACGTGCGCCGATCCATGCGCCGCGGCGCACGGCTTCAGGGACGGTCTTGCCTTCGAGCAATGCGCTCACCACGCCGGCCGCGAAGCCGTCGCCTGCGCCCACGGTATCAACGATCTCCTTGACCGGGAATCCGTCCACGCGACCCGTCCCGGCCACATCGCTGTCGTAGTAGGCGCCCTCGGCCCCGAGCTTGACGACCACCAGCTTCGCGCCGCGTTGCCGATAGAAATGGGCGATGCCTTCCGGCGTGCCTTCTCCGGTGAGGATCAGGCCCTCTTCCATGCCCGGCAAGACCCAGTCGGCGCGCGCCGCGAGATCGTTGATCGCGCTGCGCATCGCCTCGGGCGAGGACCACAGCGTCGGGCGCAGGTTGGGGTCGAAGGAAATCGTGCGGCCGGCCTGGCGCATCACGTCCATCGACTTGATCGCCGCCTGCAGACTTGTACCGGAGATGGCTGCGAACACGCCCGTCGCATGAAGGTGCCGGGCCGAACGCAGCCACGCTTCGTCGACGTCGGCCGGCCCCATCTGGCTCGCTGCCGATCCCTTGCGGTGGTACTCGACCGGCGGGTCGCTGCCATCGGTCACGCGGCCCTTGAACTGGAAGCCCGTTCGCTGCGCCGGGTCGGTGATCACGTGCGAGCAGTCGATGCCTTCGCCCTGCATGGTGGCGAGCAGCGCGCGGCCCATCGAGTCGGTGCCGAGCCGGCTGGCCCAGCCGACCTTGAGCCCAAGGCGCGACAGGCCGATCGCCACGTTGGTCTCGGCGCCGGCCGTGCGCTTGTGGAACGCGGTCGCGTTCTCGATCGGCCCGGGCTGGTCGGCCACCAGCAGCAGCATGGCTTCGCCGAACAGCGCGACATCGAAAGAAGGGTTTGTCATGACGTGGCTCGCAGGGAGCGGATGTGTGCGATCTGGTCGCGCGTGACGGCGAGCAGGTCATCTCCGATCAGGGGATATTCGATGGCGTGCGGCACGTCGGCCGGCAGCGCCCGCAACACCGCGCGCCAGGGCGCCACGGAATCCGCGAGCGGCACGGCCACCCACTTGGCCGGCAGCCGCTGCGCGCCCTTGCAATGAACGTAGCGCACGCGGCGGCCGAGCGCCTGCGCCGCCTGGAGCGGGCATTCGCCGACCCAGTGCCAGTTCCCCATGTCGAAGGTCATGCCCAGATCGAGGCCCGCGCGCTCGGCGACGTCGAAGAAAGTCTGCAACGCGGGCAGCGTCCCGGCGGAAACGGTCTGGTCGTTCTCGATCACGAGTTCGACGCGGGTTTCGGCGAGTTGCACCTTGAGGCCCCACAGCGAGCCATGCGACGACGGACGGAAGTCGCCGATCGACATCTTCAGCCGCTTCGCGCCGAGCGTCGTCGCGGCCGCGATGCCTCGGCCCAGCGCCGCACTGTCAAGCCAGCCGCCTTCGGCCCAGAGGCCTTCGGGGCTGGAATAGACAGAAGCGAGACCGGCCAGCGCAGGAAGCTCGTTCACCGGATCGCGCAGCAACTCGCCGCGCACTTCGACACTGTCGGCGCCAGCCGCCCTGGCAAGTTGCGAGCACCACAACTGACCGTGGCGTCCGGTTTCGGCGGCGCCAAACGATGAGAGAGAAATCAATACTGGCGTCATGGCGTTGGCGATCGAGGCATCAGTGCGCTTGGTGCGAGCTCAGGATTTGTCCGAGGAACTGACGCGTCTTCTCATGCTTTGGATTGCCGAAAAATTCGGCTGGTGGCCCCTGCTCGACGATCTTGCCGTCGGCCATGAAGATGACGCGATCGGCCACGCTGCGCGCGAATCCCATCTCGTGCGTCACGCACAACATGGTCATGCCGTCTTCGGCGAGCCCGATCATCGTGTCGAGCACTTCCTTGACCATCTCCGGATCGAGCGCCGAGGTGGGCTCGTCGAACAGCATGATCTTCGGCGCCATGCACAGCGCACGCGCGATCGCCACGCGCTGCTGCTGGCCGCCGGAGAGCTGGCTCGGGTACTTGTGCGCCTGCTCGGGAATGCGCACGCGCGTGAGGTACTTCATCGCGACCTCCTCGGCCTGCGCCTTCGACATGCCACGCGAGCGCATCGGCGCCAGCGTGCAGTTCTGCAGGATGGTGAGGTGCGGGAACAGATTGAACTGCTGGAACACCATGCCGACTTCGGCGCGCACCGCGTCGACGTTCTTGCCGCCGGCGGTGAGTTCGATGCCGTCGACCACGATGCGGCCCTTCTGCACCGTCTCGAGCCGGTTGATGCAGCGGATCAGCGTGGACTTGCCCGAGCCCGACGGCCCGCAGATCACGATGCGCTCGCCCGTGCGAACCGAAAGGTCGATGTCGGTCAGCACCTGGAAAGTGCCGTACCACTTGTTCACCGCCTCCATCTGGATGATCGATTCGGTGCCGGCGTGGGTCGTGACTGCGTCGGTCATGGGTGTTCCCTGAGAGCCTGTGCGCTTACTGCAGCTTGGGCAGGTCGGTTTGCAGCCACTTCTGGTAGAGCTTGTTCAGTTCGCCGTTGGCCGTGTTCTTCGTGATGAACTCGTTCACGCTCTTCGCCAGATCGTCCTGGCCAGGTCGCATCGCGATGCCCATGTTCTGCTGCACCAGCGTGAACTTGTTTTCGAAGGTGTTGGCCGGCACGCGCTTGGCGATCTGCGCGGCGACGGTCGTGGAGGCGCCAATCGCATCCACCTGGCCCGACATCAGCGCCTGCATGGCCGAAGCGTCGTCGTCGAAGCGGCGGATCTCGGTGCCTTCCGGCGCGGCCTTGGTCACGGCCACGTCCTGCGTGCTGGCACGGGCGACACCCACGCGCACGCCCTTCAGGTCGGCGGCGCTCTTGATCGGCGTGCCGGTCTTGCCGTACAGCACGATGGTCGCGGCCGCATAGGGCTGCGAGAACTGGACCTGCTTGGCGCGCTCGGGCGTCACCGCCAGCGAGGCGACCAGCAGGTCGACCTTGTTGGTCAGCAGGAAGGGAATGCGGTTCGGGCCCGTGACCGGGACGATGTTGGCCTTCACGCCCCAGTCCTTGGCCAGCAGCTTGGCGACGTCGGCGTCATAGCCGTCGGGCTGGTTCTTCGCGTCGGTCGTGCCGTAGGGCGGGAAGTCGACCAGCATGCCGATGGTGATCTCGCCCTTCTTCTTGATGTCGGCCATGCTCTGGGCGGATGCGAACGGGGCGAACGCGGTCAGCGCAGCGCCCAGGCCCAGGGCTGCGATGGCAGCGCAACGGGTGGTAAAGCGGATCATGTCGAGTCTCCTAGATTAAGAACAGAAAACAGAGAGGATGGAATTCGGCGGGGCGCTCATCTCGCCAGCGCTCTTGCACGCTTGCGTTCCATTCGCGCGGCCAGCAGCGACAGCGGCCAGCAGATGACGAAATAGAGCGCGGCCACGGTCGTGAAAACGTGCAGCGGCTGGAAGGTCGCGTTGTTGATGATCTGCCCGGCGCGGGTGATCTCGGTGAAGCCGATGATGGCCGCCAGCGAAGTGCCCTTGATGATCTGCACCACGTAGCCGACCGTCGGCGGCAGCGCGATCTTGAAGGCCTGCGGCAGCACCACGTCACGCATGCGCGAGGCATAGCTGAGGTTGAGTGCCTGCGCCGCTTCCCACTGGCCGCGCGGGATGGCCTCGATGCAGCCGCGCCAGATCTCGCCGAGGAACGCGGCGCTGTTGAGCACCAGCGCCACGCCCGCCGCGATCCATGGGTTGATGTCGAGGCCGAACACCGGCGCGCCGAAGAAGATCAGGAACAGTTGCAGCAGCAGCGGTGTGCCCTGGAAGATCTGGATGAACACGGTCGACAACACGCGCGCCGTCTTGCTCTCGGAGGTGCGCGCCAGCGCGACGACCAGCCCGAGGATCGCACCGCCCACAAAGGCGATGAGCGACAGCGCCAGCGTCCACTGCGCCGCTTCGAGAATGAACAGGAATTCGGGAAAGCCGAAGGTACGCATGGTGTTCAGCGCCGATCCGGATAGTTGAGAGTGCGCCTGTAGATCAGCTTGAACAGCGCCGAGAACGACAGCGCCAGCGCGAGGTAGATGCACGCAACCACGATGTAGATCTCGAAGCTGCGAAAGGTCTGCGACTGCAGGTTGGCCGCGACCGAGGTGAGGTCGTCGGCGGAGATCACCGACACCACCGCCGAGCTCAACATCAGCAGGATGAATTGGCTCGTGAGTGCCGGGTAGATGGCCTTGAGCGCGGGCTTGATGATGACGAAGCGGAAGATTTCCCAGGGCTTGAGGTTCAACGCCCTGCCCGCCTCGATCTGTCCCTTGGGGATCGACTCGATGCCGGCGCGCACGATCTCGGCCGCATAGGCGCCGAGGTTCACCACCATCGCGGTGAGAGCCGCCGTGTAGGGCGACCAGCGCAGCCCGATGGCCGGTAGCGCGAAGAAAAAGAAGAACAACTGCACCAGGAAGGGCGTGTTGCGGATGACCTCGATGTACGCGTTCACGATGAAGCGCAACCAGGCCGGCCCGGAGGTCTTGCCCCAGGCGCAGAAGATCGCGACCACCAGGCCCAGCAGCGTGGCAACGAGCGAAAGCTGGATCGTGATCCACGTGCCCTTCAACAGCAGCGGCCAGGCGGCAAAGACGGCATCGAACTGGAATTGGTAGTTCACGGGTGACGTGGATTCCGGAGAGGTTCGGGGTGGTGCGCCGCGCTGCGAATACGCTTCATCGCGGTGCAGCTCAGTATATGTGAAACCGGTTTCAGCACCGCACTAGGGATTCCCCTAATCGCCCTGCATGCCTACACTGGAGCGATGCTGACCACCGTAACGCCGGACACTCAGACGCAACTCGAAGCCGCGGGATCCGCACCTGCGGTACGCCACTTGCGACAGACCTTGCTATGGCCGCTGCGGCTGATGCCGACGGCACAACCGCGGCACGCCCATCGCGGCCCGTGGCAAGTGCTGCGCGACCTCGGCGATGCATCGCCATGGCGCGAGGAGATCGACGAGTACACCGGCGGCAGCGACCGCTTCCACGAACGCCACTACAACGAGTTCGTGAGCTTCCTGCCCTACGTGCAGCGCTTCCTCTACGGCGATGGTCGCAAGGGTCGCCAGGCCGGCGCGGACTCCGGCAGCGATTCACCGATGCGCGTGTTTCGCCGCAGCGATATCGCGGCGGTGCGCGTGGTTGCGAAACCTGGCGACGCGCCGATCACGCTGCAGGTGGTGCACGTCGACCTGTACTTCTTCTTCGACGTCGACGTGGTACTGCTCAATATCGAGGTCGGCGCCGATGACCTGAGCCTGCCGCAGGCGCAGGAAATCCTCTATCGCTTCGGTCGTGCCTATCCGGGCGGATGGGATGCGCGAGGCCAGGCGCTGCATTGCATGAGCAGCGTCGAGTGGCTGGCCGCCGATGGCAGCGTGCTGTCGAGCTCCGATGCGCAGCAGCGCGAGGCCTTCCTGTCGCACGTCGCGGAGCACCGTGCACCACGACTCGCCGCGCATTGGGCGTGGCTCATGCGTCCGCTCGTGAGCGACCATTCCGACGAAGCCGGCGCGCTGCGCTTCCGCCAGATCGAGTACTACCGCATGCCGGTCATGGCCTATCTCGCACTCGACGATCCACGCAAGCTCTCGCGCAGCGACTTCATCCGGCTTGCGCTGGTGACCGGCGCGGCCGAGCCGGCCACCAGCGGCACCGGCCCCCTGCCCTACGCGGAGGAGCACGTGGCGGACTTCGAGCAGCGCTACTGTTACGACCGCTTCTGGGTCGACGCCGGTTCCGCGCCGAACACTCGCTACCTGTGCAACGGTCGCGCACTCATCGTGATTGGCGATGCGCATGCCGATTTCTTCTGCTGTCGCGACCGCGGCGTGCTGGCGCAATTCCGTCACCAGCACTTCCTGCTCTTCCTCATCGCGCACTTCCAGAAGGCGGCGCTGCTGATGTATTCGGACCGGCTCGTCGAGGCCTTGCGAAACCTCGACATCCACGACGTCGCGAGCGTCAAGCGCTTCAAGCGTGCGATCCGCGCAAGCTTCGAGGGCTTCCTGCGCTTCACGCACCGCTACTGGTTCCATGAGATCTCCGAGCAGGCGCAGGTGCGCGCGCTGTCGCACCTGTGCACCACGCACCTCGGCCTCGATCCGCTCTACGAGGAGGTCAAGGAGCGGATCGCCGACATGAACACCTACCTCGACGCGGACAGCCTTCGCCGGCAGGCGAACACCGTCGTGCGACTCACGGTGGTCACGCTGTTCGGCCTGATCGGCACCATCACGACCGGCTTCCTCGGCATGAACCTCCTGGCCGAGGCGGACTCGCCGATGTGGCGCAAGCTGCTGTGGTTCGGCGTGACCTTTGCGTTCACGACCTGGCTCACGGTCTACACCATGGTCAAGTCGAAGCGGCTTTCCGACTTCATCGATGCACTGTCCGACGAGCGACACACGCTGCGCACCAAGCTGGGTGTGCTGGCGAGAGTGTGGCGGCCCGGTTCGGACTAGCCATGCGCGCGGCCCCGATAGTTCGCTGGTGCGGAACCCTCGCTGCCGCCCTCTGCTTCCTCCTCGCCAGTTGCGCAAGCCACGGCGCCTGCGAGTCACCCTATGCCGCATCCCCGCAGTTCAAGGGCTGCGTCTTCCAGAATCCACCCAACCCCGATGCCCTCCCGTCGGAGAAGCCGTGGAAGATCTGGACCCGGTTTCTCGTCGGCACCAAGACCGACACCGTGCCGACCGACCCGATTCCCGTGCGCCCCCTCACCACAGCGCAACTGGAGGCGCTGGACCCGCAGGCCAATCACGTGATCCGCCTGGGGCACTCTTCACACCTGCTCAAGCTGCACGGGAAGTTCTGGTTGATCGACCCGGTCTTCAGCGAGCGCGCGTCCCCGTTCCAATGGGTCGGCCCCAAGCGCTTCCACCAGCCGCCGCTCAAGCTCGAGCAGTTGCCGCTGATCGAGGGACTGATCCTCTCGCACGACCACTACGACCATCTGGACACCGCGACGATCGAATACCTCGCACAGCGGGTCCACCACTACTTCGTGCCGCTCGCCGTGGGCGCGCGGCTGGTGGAGCTGGGCGTGCCGTCCGATCGCGTCACCGAATTCGACTGGTGGCAATCCGGACAGCACGACGGCGTGCAACTCACCGCTACGCCTGCCCAGCATTTCTCGGGACGGACCCTGAACGACCGCGACAGCACGCTGTGGGCGTCGTGGGTTATCCAGAGCGGCGACCAGCGCATCTTCTACAGCGGCGACTCCGGCTACTTCAAGGGATTCGCCGAGATCGGCGAACGCTTCGGCGGCTTCGACGTGGCGATGATGGAGAACGGCGCCTACGACGCCTATTGGCCTTCGGTGCACATGACGCCCGAACAGAGCGTGAAGGCCTTCCAGGACCTGCGCGGCAAGGTGCTCTTCTCCGTGCACAACAGCACCTTCGATCTTGCCTTCCACACCTGGCACGATCCGCTGGACCGCATCGCCGACCTGTCGGAGGGCCAGAAGATCGAACTCGCCACACCGGTCATCGGCGAGGTGCTGACCGTCGGCAAGCCGCGCACGAATGTGCGGTGGTGGCAAGGGCTGAAGTAACGCGCCGGGAGAAGTCAGGTCGCTGTCAGGGGCCGGTGCGCATCCTGCCGCGTGATGCGCCCATGCTGGCGATAGCGAGGTTTTCCGGATGAAGCGGTTTCTCATCGTTGTGGTCCTAGTCCTCGCATGGGGCGCGAGTGCGCGGCCAACTGCGGCGCTTGCACAACAACCGCTCGTCATCGCGGCGTTGGCCGAAAGGAAAGTGGCGGAACTGCCGGCGGGACAAATCTTCTGGCGAGTCGAGAACTTCGCTTCGGTCACACAGGCCCAGGCCGCAGCCAACGCCTGGGCCCTGGTCGCCGAGGCAGAGGGCAAGGTCTGGCTTTTCACGCTCGGCCCGGCGGGTGGGTCGTCTGCCGGTGGCGTCAAGGTCGCGGAGGTCGGGCCGATACCCAGGGTCACCGCGCCGCAGTATCTCCTTCGGATCAACGAAGCCAGCGGTCCTCCGGGCAGCATGACGCCCGTGCACACCCACCCCGGCAACGAGGCCTTCCTGGTCCTCGCGGGAGAGCAGAGCATCCGGGGCCCCGATGGCGTAATGCGCATCGGGGCCGGCCAGCCAGAGGCGGGCCACCACGGCGGAATGCCGATGCAGGTATCGAGCAGCGGCTCGACAGACCTGCGCGCCCTGGTCATGTTCGTGGTGGACGCGACTCAGCCGTTTTCATCCCCGGCAAAGTTCTGAGTCGATGGGCATCGGCCCATACCGGATATGCGCGCCGACGTATGACGCAGCGCCTTCATTGCACGAGACTGGCGACCCGGCGCAACGGGCGCCGACGCAACCACGAGCGTTCAATGTCCGACTTCCCCACCTCCCCCCTCGACCGACTGCGTGCCTTGCCGAAGGCAGAAGTGCACGCCCACCTTGAAGGCTGCTTCGAGCCCGCCGTCCTGGAGCAATGGGCGATTCAGGCAGGCGTGTCCATGCCGAGACCTCGCGATCGCTTGCTGGAGTTCGAAGGCTTGGCGGACTTCCTTCACTTTCTCGACTGGGCTTGCGGTCTTGCATCGACACGTGAGCGCCTTGCCGAACTGAGCTACGGCTTCAGCAAGCGGCTCGCCGACGCCGGCGCGGGCTACGCGGACGTGATCTTCAATCCGACCCATTGGAAGGGGTGGCACGGTCGCCTGCCCGCCATGATCGACGCGATCGATGCCGGCTTCGCCGCCGCGGAGCAGGACGGCCTGCCGCCGGTGGGCTTGTGCGTCAGCCTGCTGCGCACGCAATCGTCCGCTGCTGCGGCCGAGCTGGTCGACTTGCTGGTGGATCTTCGACATCCGCGCGTCGTGGCGCTCTCGATCGATGGCAACGAAGCCGCCGCCGGACGCACCGGCCCACGTTTCGCGGAGGCGTTCCGACGCGCCGGCGCCAATGGGCTGGGCCGTACGGTGCATGCCGGCGAGTCCAGCGGACCGGAAGGCGTGCGCGACGCCATCGAGTTGCTCGGTGCCGATCGCATCGATCACGGCGTGCGCGCGATCGAGGATCCTGCGGTGCTCGACCTGCTGGTCGACCGCCAGATACCCATCGGAATCTGTCCGACTTCCAATCTCAGATTGGGCGTGTATGCATCGATCGAGGAGCACCCGATCGATCGCCTGCGCCGCGCCGGCGCCATCGTATCCATCAACACCGATGATCCCGTGCTGCTGGGTGCCAGCCTCGTGGGCGAATACGCCTTGTGCAGGCGGGCCTTCGGTTGGTCGGACGACGACTTGCGCTCCCTGGCGCGCAACTCGATCGAAGCGAGCTTCGCGGCGCCTGAGGTCAAGACCGGTCTGCTCCGGGCGCTCTCGGCCTGGTGAGCCAGCGGTCGCTCCGTTCCAGCGGAATGGCGCCACACTTGTTACTCCCTGCGTTTGAATTCCGGTGCCAGACTTTGCTCCAGACCCTGTAACTTCACCCAGATCAGGAGAAAAGCCATGTCGACTTCAGCCGAGACCGAACGCACGGAGGGACAGCCCGCCATGCACACTCCACCGGTCGTGTCACCGCAAGCGTGGGAAGCTGCTCGCCAGGAGTTGCTCGTCAAGGAAAAGGCCCACACCCGCGCCCGCGACGCCTTGGCCGCCGAGCGCCGGCGAATGCCGTGGATGGCCGTGGAAAAGACCTATGCATTCGAAGGGCCCGCGGGCAAAGCCAGTCTCCTCGACCTGTTCGACGGCCGGCGCCAATTGATCGTCTACCGCGCCTTCTACGAGCCGGGCGTGTTCGGCTGGCCCGAGCAGGCCTGCCGGGGCTGCTCCATGGTGGCCGACCAGGTCGCCCACGTCGCGCACCTGAACGCCCGTGACACCACCCTCGTGTTCCTCTCCCGTGCGCCTCAGGCCGATATCGCGCGGCTGAAGGCGCGGATGGGCTGGGAGATGCCGTGGTTCACCGTGACCGACAGCTTCGACGCCGACTTCGGCGTCGGCGAGTGGCACGGCACGAATGTGTTCTACCGCGACGGGGACCGCGTGTTCCGCACCTACTTCATCAGCAGCCGCGGCGACGAGCAGATGGGGGGCACCTGGAACTACCTCGACATCACGCCGCTCGGTCGCCAGGAAGTGTGGGAAGACTCGCCCGAGGGCTATCCCCAGACGCCGCCCTACAAATGGTGGAACTGGCACGACAGCTACGTCGCGGATGCAGCGCCCGACAAGAAGTGGGTCGAGGTGTCCGACGCCGGAGAGAAGGCGTTCAGGGACGAATCCGCGGCCACGAAGCCGTGAACCTCATGGTCCAGGCGCGTCGCGCGAATCAGCGCCGGCGCTGACGTTCTCGCGCGCGCCGGACCTGCCGGCTCTGCCCGGCTTCCGCGATCGCTCGGGCTTGCTCGATCTTCTTCTGTCGCCGCCTCTTCGACAACCAGCGGCCCACCGCGAAGCTCGCGAGGCCGCTGACCACGGCGATGACGAGACCCAGGATTCCGATTTCCATCTGTGCTCCCGCGCGCCGGATTACAGGACGCGCACGACGCTCGCCGGCTTGAAGCCGAGATCCGCCGCCTTGCCCTTGCGCGCGCGACTGCCGCGCGCGTTGTTGAGCGTGCGGATCTCCAGCGTCTCCTCGCGCTCCTTGCCGCCGCGGCCGATCCCTTCGATCTTCACACTGCGCGTGTAGGCGGCTGCGCCGGCAAGCGTGTCCTTGGCCTCGAGGTCGATGAGCGTGAGCCCCCGCCCGCCCTTCGGCAATGCCTTGAGTTCGCCGATCTCGAAGGTGAGGATGCGACCGCCCGTCGATGCGCAGGCCACATGCGTGGCCGCCGGTTGCGGCTCGGCGCCGCCCGCGCCGCCGACCAGCGAAGGCCGGCACATCTGCTCGCCCTCGCCGACGTCGATGAAGGCCTTGCCGCCGCGCTGGCGCGAGATCATGTTCTCGACCGCCGCGATGAAGCCGTAGCCGCCGCTGCTCGACAAGAGCAGGTTCGCGCCGAGCGGTCCCGCGAAGTAATGCGCCACGTGCGTGCCGCTGTCCAGGTCGATCAGCGTCGTGACGGGCTGGCCGTCGCCGCGCCCCCCGGGCAGCGAGGCCACGGGCACGCTGTAGACGCGCACGGCCTTGTCCTTGGCCGTGCCGAACACGAGCAGCGTGTCGACCGAGCGGCACTCGAAGGCGCCGTAGAGCGCATCGCCGGACTTGAAGCTGTATTCGGGCGCTGCCGCTCCGGCTGCGCGCTCGCTGGCCCAGCCCTTCTGCGTGCGGACCCACCCCTTCTGCGAAACGATGACCGTGACCGGTTCATCGACCACGCGCACTTCGGCGACGGCGCGCTTCTCGGCCTGGATCAGCGTGCGGCGCGCGTCCTCGAAGTTCTTCGCATCGGTCTCGATTTCCTTCACCAGCAGGCGGCGCAGCGCAGCGGGGCTGCCGAGGATGTCCTCCAGCTTCTTCTGCTCTTCGCGCAGGCTCTTGAGTTCCTGCTCGATCTTGATGGCTTCCAGCCGCGCCAGTTGGCGCAGGCGGATTTCAAGGATGTCCTCGGCCTGTCGCTCACTCAGGTTGAAGCGCGCGATCAGCGCGGCCTTCGGGTCCTCTGCAGCGCGGATGATGGCGATCACTTCGTCGATGTTCAGCAACACCAGTTGCCGGCCTTCGAGGATGTGGATGCGGTCTTCCACCTTGCCGAGCCGATGGCGCGAGCGTTTCTCGACGGTGATCTCGCGGAAGGCGATCCACTCGTTGAGCATCTGCCGCAGCGACTTCTGCGTGGGCTTGCCGTCGATGCCGACCATCGTCAGGTTGATGGAAGACGAGGTTTCCAGCGACGTCTGCGACAGCAGCGTGGTGATGAGTTCGTCCTGGCTGATGCGCGATGTCTTGGGCTCGAACACCAGCCGCACTGCAGCGTCCTTGCTCGACTCGTCGCGGACCACGTCGAGCACAGAGAGCACCGCGGCCTTCAACTGCGTCTGCTCGGCCGAGAGTGCCTTCTTGCCGGCGCGGATCTTGGGGTTGGTGAGTTCCTCGATTTCTTCCAGCACCTTCTGCGTGCTGACGCCTGGGGGAAGTTCGTTGACGACCAGTTGCCACTGGCCGCGTGCGAGTTCCTCGATCTTCCAGCGCGCGCGCACCTTGAGCGAACCGCGACCGGTGCGGTAGGCGTCGGCGATATCGGCAGCGCTGCTGATGATCTGCGCGCCACCCGGATAGTCAGGGCCGGGCACGAGCGTCAACAGTTCCTCGTCCGACAGCTTGCCGTTGCTCTTGATCAGCGCCACGCAGGCATCGGCGATCTCGCGCAGGTTGTGGCTCGGGATCTCGGTTGCCAGGCCGACCGCGATCCCGCTCGCGCCATTGAGCAGCGCGAAGGGCAGACGTGCGGGAAGCAGTCGCGGTTCCTCGGTGGAGCCGTCGTAGTTGGGAATGAAATCGACCGTGCCTTCGTCGATCTCGTCGAGCAGCAGGCTGGTGATGCGAGCGAGGCGCGCTTCGGTGTAGCGCATGGCCGCGGCACCATCGCCGTCGCGGCTGCCGAAGTTGCCCTGTCCGTCGACCAGCGGATAGCGCTGCGAAAAGTCCTGCGCCATGCGCACCAGCGCGTCGTAGGCGGCCTGGTCGCTGTGCGGGTGGAAGCGGCCCAGCACGTCGCCGACGACGCGCGCGCTCTTGACGGGCTTGGCGCCCACCGTGTTGTTGGTGCCGCCATAGCCGAGGCCCATGCGCGACATCGAATAGAGGATGCGCCGCTGCACCGGCTTCTGGCCGTCGCTGACGTCGGGCAAGGCGCGGCCCTTGACGACGCTCAGTGCGTACTCGAGGTAGGCGGTCTGCGCGTAGTCGGCCAGCGTGAGCGCGCCGTCTTCTTCGGGGCTCTGGAGATCGAGCGTAGGTTGGGAGTCCATGGAAAAAAGTTAGGAAAAAAATGAATCGCTGGCCAACAGATGCCTCAGGGCACCGCGGGTGGCGTCTCGGGCATGGGCGGCATCGCCGGCAACAACCCGGAGGCGGGCGGCATATTGCCACGACCGAGGGCCCCGCCCTTGGGAACCGTCATTTCCATGTGAATGCGCGATGGGCCCTTGCCACGGCCCAGTGCCGCCGAGGGCTTGAGATAGGCGTAGAGCTGCAGCACCGTCTGCACGTAGTCCTGCGTCTCGCGGTAGTTCGGAATCTTGTTGCCGGCGCGCTGGACGGCGCCCTCGCCCGCGTTGTAGGCCGCGAGCGCCAGTTCGATCTGGCCCGGGAACATCGCGATCAGGTCGCGCAGGTAGCGCGAACCGGTTGCGATGTTGATGCGCGGATCGAAGAGCTTGACTTCGATGCTCGCTCGCTTGTCCGCCGCGACCCCGTAGCGCTGCGCCGTCGCAGGCATCACCTGCATGAGGCCGAGCGCGCCCTTGGGCGACACTGCCTGCGCATCGAAACCCGACTCCGTCGCGATCAACGCCTGCAGCAGTTCGTAGTCGATGTCGTGCTTGCGCGATGCGTCGCGCAGCGCGGACTTCGCGACCTTGTGGCTGGGCGAGGCCTCGAACAACGCCAGCAGCGTCTGCGAAGCCTGCGGGACCTTGCCGTCGATCGCACCCTTGCGCCCTCGTCCCATCGGCCCGATGCCGTTCGCGGTATCGAAACTCTGGCCGCCCCGAAAGAAGAGCTGGTAGCGCTCGTCGAGCTTCTCGGAAGCAAAGTGCGCCACACCCTTGGAGTCGATGTAGCCGAAGATGTCGGCGGCGCGGGCCATCTGCGGCGAGATCAGCAGCAGTGCCAGTACGCACCCGAGCACTTTCATCACGAAGGCCATCCGGCACTATGACGCGAAGGAACTCTGCGCAGGAAACGGCAGCGTCACAATTTGTTCAGGCTGCCATGCAGGCGCTCAGACGTCCACTTCGACGTCGTCCGCGCGCAATTCCATCAGCTCGCGGCGCGCAGCGGCCTCGCCCTTGCCCATGAGCTTGGTGATCTCGCCCTGCGTGCCCTGCACGTCGAAGCGGCCCAGGCGCACTTGCAGCAGGCGACGGGTGTCGGGATTGAGCGTGGTCTCCCACAACTGCTCCGCGCTCATTTCACCCAGCCCCTTGAAGCGGCTGATGCTCCAGGCACCTTCGCGCACGCCGTCCTTGCGCAGCTTGTCGAGGATGGCAGTGAGTTCGCCCTCGTCCAGCGCGTAGACCTTCGACGCGGGCTTCTTGCCGCGTGCCGGTGCGTCGACGCGGAACAGCGGCGGCTTGGCCACGTACACATGGCCGGTCTCGATCAGCTTCGGGAAGTGCCGGAAGAACAGCGTCAGCAGCAGCACCTGGATGTGCGATCCGTCCACGTCGGCATCGCTCAGGATGCAGACCTTGCCGTAGCGCAGGCCCGTCATGTCGGGCGTGTCTTCCGGTCCGTGCGGATCGACGCCGATCGCGACGGAGATGTCGTGGATTTCGGTGTTGGCGAAGAGGCGGTCGCGCTCGACTTCCCACGTATTGAGCACCTTGCCGCGCAGGGGCAGGATGGCCTGGCTCTCCTTGTCGCGGCCCATCTTGGCGCTGCCGCCGGCAGAGTCGCCTTCGACCAGGAAGACTTCGTTGTGGGCGATGTCCTTGCTCTCGCAATCGGTCAGCTTGCCCGGCAGCACGGCCACGCCGGAACCTTTGCGCTTCTCGACCTTCTGGCCGGCCTTCTGGCGTGTCTGCGCAGCCTTGATCGCCAGTTCGGCGAGCTTCCGGCCATAGTCGACGTGCTGGTTGAGCCACAGTTCCAGCGCGGGCCGCACGAAGCTCGACACGAGGCGCACTGCATCGCGCGAGTTGAGCCGTTCCTTGATCTGCCCCTGGAACTGCGGATCGAGCACCTTGGCCGAAAGCACGTACGAAGCCCGCGCGAAAACGTCTTCGGGCAGCAGCTTCACGCCCTTGGGCAGGAGCGAATGGAGTTCGATGAAGCTCTTGACCGCATTGAAGAGACCATCGCGCAGCCCGCTCTCGTGCGTGCCGCCGGCGCTGGTCGGGATCAGGTTGACGTAGCTCTCGCGCACCGGCTGGCCGTCTTCGGTGAAGGCCACGCACCATTCAGCGCCCTCGCCCTCTGCGAAGTTGTCGGCATTCTTGTCGGCATGGCCCGCGCCTTCGAAGAGCGGGATCACCGGATCGCCGTTGAGCGTCTGCATCAGGTAGTCGCGCAGGCCGCCCTTGTAGAGCCAGGTCTGGGTTTCCTTGGTCTTCTCGACCACCAACGTGACCGTGACGCCGGGCATCAGCACTGCCTTGCTGCGCAGCAGGTGCGTGAGTTCGTGGATCGGCAGCGCCGGGGATTCGAAATACTTGGCGTCGGGCCAGGCACGCACAGTGGTGCCCTGCCGGCGGTCGCGCGGGCCGTCGCCGTTCGACGCGGCTGTGCTTTCCTGTGGGCGCACTTTCAGCTGCTCGACCACATCGCCGGCCGAAAAGGCGAGCTGCGCTACCGATCCTTCACGGTAGGACGTCACTTCCAGGCGCTTCGAAAGCGCATTGGTCACCGACACGCCCACGCCGTGCAGGCCGCCCGAGAAGCTGTAGGCGCCACCTGAACCCTTGTCGAACTTGCCGCCCGCGTGGAGCCGGGTGAACACCAGTTCGACCACGGGGGCCTTTTCCTCCGGGTGCAATCCGAAAGGAATGCCGCGGCCGTCGTCCTCGACGCTGACGGAACCGTCGGCGTGGAGAACGACCTTGATCTTCTTGCCGTACCCCGCCAGCGCCTCGTCGGCGGCGTTGTCCAGCACTTCCTGGATGATGTGCAGCGGGTTGTCGGTGCGGGTGTACATGCCCGGCCGCTGCTTGACGGGCTCGAGGCCCTTGAGGACGCGAATCGACGCCTCGCCGTAACTGCCTGGTTCCTTGCTTGCCATGGCGCGGGATTCTAGGCGTGGTCTTCGGACCCGATTCGCGAGATTCGCCGGCCGCATCAAAGCCACTCGAAAATTTCAACAATCGCCGCCGGCCCGCCGCCGACGCCGGGCACGGCTTTTGGGTACATTGCCCGGGATGACCTCCTCCCCCAGCCAACCTCTCAGCCTCAAGCAGGTTCTCATTTGCGGCGCCATGATCGTCACGCTGTCGATGGGCATCCGCCACGGCTTCGGTCTGTGGCTCCAGCCGATCACGCAGGAACAGGGCTGGTCGCGGCAGGCGTTTTCGCTGGCGATCGCTATCCAGAACCTCTCGTGGGGCGTGATCGGCGTGTTCGCAGGGATGCTGGCGGACAAGCTCGGGGCTTTTCGCGTGCTGCTGGCGGGGGCCGTGCTGTATGCCCTCGGCCTGGCCGGCATGGCCTGGTCCGCCACGCCGCTGATGTTCGCGCTCACGGCGGGCGTGCTGATCGGCGCCGCGCAGGCCGGCACGACCTACGCCGTCATCTATGGCGTCATCGGTCGGCAGATCCCGGCTGAGAAGCGCTCCTGGGCCATGGGGGTGGCGGCGGCGGCCGGCTCTTTCGGGCAGTTCCTCATGGTGCCGGTAGAGGGTCAGCTGATCGCCCGCCTCGGGTGGCAGACGGCACTGCTGGTCCTGGCCGCGATGGTCCTCGTCATCGTGCCGCTGGCTTTCGGCCTGCGCGAGCCCCGCCACCAGACGACCAGCGTGCGCCGCAGCCAGACGATCATGCAGGCGGTGCGCGAGGCCTTCGGCTACCCCAGCTTCGTGCTGCTGACGGCCGGCTATTTCGTCTGCGGTTTCCAGGTGGTGTTCATCGGCGTGCACATGCCGAGCTATCTGCGCGACAAGGGGCTGTCGCCCGAAGTCGCCAGCTATGCGCTGGCGCTGATCGGGCTGTTCAACGTCTTCGGCACCTACGTTGCCGGCTCCCTCGGTGCGCGGCTCGCCAAGCGCAAGCTGCTGGCGACGATCTACTTCAGCCGGGCTGTGGCGATCGGGCTCTTCCTGATCGTGCCGATCTCGCCGCTGACGGTGTACGTGTTCGCGAGCGTGATGGGCTTCCTTTGGCTCTCGACCGTGCCGCTGACCAGCGGCCTCGTGGCCCAGATCTTCGGCGTCGCCCACCTGTCCATGCTGGGCGGCGTCGTGTTCCTGAGCCACCAGGTCGGGTCGTTCCTGGGCGTCTGGCTCGGCGGCTATCTCTACGACCGCACCGGCAGTTACGACGTGGTCTGGTACATCGCGATCGCGCTGGGCGTCGCGGCGGCGCTGATCAACCTGCCGGTGAAGGAAAACGCCATCGCGCGTCCGACGCCGCAACCGGCCTGATCCGCGCATGACCGATCCGACGCGTCATCGACTCGTGCAGGCCGGCTGGCTCGGCGCGGCGGCGCTGGCGCTTGCGGCGGTGTTTGCGCTCTACACGCGCCCGGCATTCCTCGTGACGTTGGTCGACCAGATCTGGGCCTGCTTTTGAACCATTCGACGCTGGCCCCCTCGCCCTGGATCGTGCGCTGGTCCCACCTGTTGGAGCCCGCCGCCACCGTATTGGACGTGGCGTGCGGCTCCGGCCGGCACATGCGATGGCTGGCCGAGCGCGGCCATCCCGCGACCGGCGTGGACAGTTCGCCGGAAGCGATCGAAGCCGCAGCGCCCTACGGCCGCACGGTGCTGGCCGACATCGAATCCGGGCCCTGGCCCTTCGCGGGGCAGGTTTTCGGTGCGGTCGTCGTCACCAGATACCTCTGGCGGCCCCGGCTGGCCGACATCGTGGCGGCCGTCGCACCCGGCGGCGTGCTTCTCTACGAAACCTTCGCCGCGGGCAACGAGACGGTCGGCAAGCCGTCCCGGCCGGACTTCCTGCTGCAGCCGGGCGAGTTGCTCGCCGTCTGCGCGGATCTGCGCGTTGTCGCGTACGAGGACGGGTTTCTCCCTGCGCCGGACCGCTTCGTCCAGCGAATCGCGGCCGTCCGGCCAGAGTCCCCCTCGGGTTCGACCCCGGCTCGCCATCTGCTCGGGGCAGCCTAGGGCCTCCTCGCGCCCCCGCCCGCCCGGCCCGATCCGGGCGGCGCAACCGGGCCGAGTTAGTAGAATGTCTGCTTTTCGTCCACCGACAAAGAGATTCCCTTGGAGCAACTGACAGGCAGCATCGTCGCGCTCGTCACGCCGATGCTTGACGACGGCAGTGTCGACTATCCCGCCCTGCGCCGGCTGATCGACTGGCACATCGACGAAGGCACCGATTGTCTCGGCGTGGTCGGCACCACCGGCGAGTCGCCGACCGTCGACGTCGAGGAGCATTGCGAGATCATCCGCGTCTCGGTCGAACAGGCGCGCGGTCGCGTTCCCGTGATGGCAGGCTGCGGCGCCAATTCCACCAAGGAAGCCATCGAACTCGCCAAGTTCGCCAAGGGCGTGGGCGCCGATTGCCAGCTCCAGGTCGTGCCCTACTACAACAAGCCCACCCAGGAAGGGCAGTACCAGCACTTCAAGGCGATCGCCGAAGCCGTCGGTGACCTGCCCACCGTGCTGTACAACGTACCCGGCCGCACCGTCGCCGATATGGCGCACGACACCGTGCTTCGCCTCGCCCAGGTGCCCGGCATCATCGGCATCAAGGAAGCGACCGGCAACATCGAGCGCGCGCAGTGGCTCATCCGCGACCTGCCGAAGTCCTTCGCCGTGTACTCCGGCGATGACCCGACCGCGGTCGCCCTGATGCTGTGCGGCGGCCAGGGCAACATCAGCGTGACGGCCAACGTCGCGCCCCGCAAGATGCACGAGCTTTGCATGGTTGCCATCGCCGGGGACGTCCGTCGCGCGATGCAGATCCAGTTCGAGCTGATGCCCCTGCATCGCCATCTCTTCGTCGAACCCAATCCAATTCCGGTCAAGTGGGCCATGGCGCGGATGGGCCTGTGTGGCGGCGCGCTGCGCCTGCCGCTGACCCCTCTCGCCGAATCAGGCCGTCCTGTGGTCGAGTCCGCGCTGCGCGCCAGCGGCTTGCTCAAGGACTGATCCATCTTTACCGCGCCGTTCGCGAACGCCGGCAACCTTTTGCCCGGACGGCGCTCTGAAACTGCGGGCGCTGCGGCCCATCGATTGAGTTAGATATTCCAAGAAGGAAGACGACGTTGAACACCATTTCGCGATTCGCACTGCTGGCGCTTCTGGCCAGCCTCGCCGCGTGCTCCGCCCTCGAGAGCGACAAGATCGACTACAAGAGCGCGGGCAAGGCCCCCTCCCTCGAAGTGCCGCCGGACCTGACGCAGCTGTCGCGCGACAACCGCTATGCGGTGCCGGGCGGTGCCGTCACGGCCAACAGCTACCAGGCGGGTCTTTCGAACGCACCCGGCGTTCCGACCGCGGTCAGCAACATCGGCGACGTGCGCATGGAGCGCTCGGGTACGCAGCGCTGGCTGGTCATCAACCGGCCGCCAGACCAGCTCTGGGATCCCGTCAAGGACTTCTGGCAAGAAAGCGGCTTCCTGATCACCACGGAGCAGCGCAACCTCGGCATCATGGAAACCGACTGGGCCGAGAATCGCGCCAAGCTGCCGCAGGACATCATCCGCGGCACGCTCGGCAAGCTGGTCGAATCGATGTACTCGACCGGTGAACTCGATCGCTTCCGCACGCGCATGGAGCGCACGCCCAACGGCACCGAGATCTTCGTCAGCCACCGGGGCATGCAAGAGGTCTACAGCAGCTCGCGCCAGGACCAGACGATCTGGCAGCCCCGCCCCAGCGACCCCGAACTCGAAGCCGAATTCCTGCGTCGCCTGATGGTGAAGCTCGGCGTTTCGCAAGAACAATCGAAGGTGATCGCTGCCGCCGGCGCTCCTGCGCAGACCGCACGCGTCGCCAACGTCGAAGGCCAGCCGGTGGTGCAGATCAGCGAAGGCTTCGAGCGCGCTTGGCGCCGCGTGGGCCTGGCACTGGATCGCACCGGCTTCACCGTCGAAGACCGCGACCGCGCCGCGGGCACCTACTTCGTCCGCTACGTGCCGCCGAATCCGAACAAGAGCGACCCGGGCTTCTTCGGCAAGCTGTTCACCTTCGGTTCGAGCAAGAACGACGCGCCGCTCAAGTTCCGCATCCTGGTCAAGGGCGGGGAGACGAGCAGCACGGTGTCGGTGCTGGATGGCAACGGTGCGCCGGACAAGACGGCGAATGCGCAGCGCATCGTCCAGGTGATCGCTGACGACCTCAAGTAAGGTCGTTGCCAATGCTGCGCTTCCGCAGTCTGGGCAGCGGCAGCACCGGCAACGCCACGCTGGTCGAAGCGACCAGCGGCGGCCGGACTTCGAGGCTCCTGATCGACTGCGGCTTCACGCTGCGCCACCTCGATGTCCGGCTCGCCCGCGCCGGTCTCGTGGCGTCGGACATCGACGCGATCTTCATCACGCACGAGCACGGCGACCACATCGGATGCGCGCATGCGCTCTCGCGACGGGAGCGCATTCCCGTGTGGATGAGCGAAGGCACATGGCTGGCAACCGGCGGGCGCGATTTCAAGGGACGTCTGCATCTCGCGCGAGACGGCGTCGACATACAAGTCGGCGACCTCATCGTTCAGCCCTTCACGGTCCCTCACGATGCGCGCGAGCCGCTGCAATTGCGCTGCACGGACGGCGCTCGCAGCCTCGGCGTGCTGACCGACCTCGGGCACGCCACGCCGCATGTGCTGGGCCGCCTCATGCGCCTCGATGCATTGCTGCTCGAGTTCAACCACGACGGCGACATGCTGGCCGGATCAGCGTATCCCCCTTTCCTCAAGCAGCGCGTGGGCGGCAACTACGGCCATCTCTCGAACACGGCCGCGGCAGCGATCGCGAAAGCGGTGCTGCATTCCGGCCTGCGCCACGTGCTGGGCGCGCATCTGAGCGAGCAGAACAACAGGCCCGAGATCGTGCGACGCGTGATGGCCGAGGCGCTGGGTTCGAACGAGAACGAGATGCTCACCGCCACGGCTGCGGATGGCTCACAGTGGCTCGATCTCTGAGCGCATGAAAAAGGCCGCCCGAAGGCGGCCTGTCTCGTTGGTGAAGCAAGGCTCAGGGCTTGGCCGGCGGGGTCTCTGCCTGCTTCTTGGCGGCCTCGGTAGCGGCGTTGGCCGCATCGATTGCGGAAGATGCATTGGGAGACGGTGTGGCAGCCGCGTCGGGCGCTGGTGCCGGGGCGGCAGCGGGCGGCGGCGCGACCACGGCCGGCGGCTCGTCCTTCTTGCCGCATGCAGTCAGTGCGGCAGCGGCAATCAGCGAAGCAATCAATACAGACTTCTTCATTACGTGGCTCCTTTGGATGAAGGTCTCAAAGAAAAAATTCTAGACCTCCACCCTGGGCAGAATGTGTCTTGCGGTGCGATTCGCGGCATTGGCTTACAAGCCCAGCGTCGATGCCGCAAAGCCCGGCCGTGCATGCCGAAGGCATTCGTCGATGCGCTCGCGCACGGCACGCCGTCCCTCCGGCGCGCTACCGCAGACGCCGCGGCCATGGTCGATGTCGATGCGATGAAGAAACCACGACGGCGTCCAGATGGCGCTCGGCACCTCCGGCAAGCCCGGTCCGTTGCACGCGCGGCACTCGATGATGTGGCTCCACATGCGCCGCCACGTCACGAAGCGCGCATGTTCGCGCTCGAAGAGATCGAATCGCTGCGCCAGCAGGACGAAGCTGCGCCCGGCAGCCGCCCAGGCCTGGAGCGCATCGACGATCGCGCGCTCGCCCAGCGGCCAGTCGTCGAAGTCCGGGTCGCTCAGGATGATTTCGCGCCAGTTGTGCCGTGCCGCTGCGGCGAGGACTGTCTGCAGGTGCTCGCGAAATGCAAGGCGCCCGTCGAACGCGCCCTGGGGCAGATCGGGGCCGGCATCTTCATTCGGCATGGACCCACCCCGCTTCACACCAGTCGCTCAAGAGAGCGAGTGCGCCTTCGCTGGCACCGACGAGATCGCGAGGCCCCAGCTGCCGTTGGTCCGCGAGACGCCGCATCAGCCTGGCATCGCGGCCCGAGGCGCGAAAGCTCTCGCCATTGATGTAGAGATGCCGCTCGTCGTAGAGCATGCGCGTGCGGCGATCGAGCGAGACGAGGTTCAGTTCGGCCGGCGCTTCTCCCTGGTCGAACCAGACCGTGGGCTTGGGTTCGGTCATCGACTCGCCGAGCGCCCGGTCGATGATGTCGCCATCGCGCATGACGGTCAGCACCGCCTCGCGGGCAAAGGCCTGCAATGCGGACGGCATCGCCGCAGGCGTGTCGAGCGCAGGCTGCAAAGGATCGCGGTAGTGCACCGCGGCCTGTGCCGCCGCATCCTGCACGGCATCGGCCTGCGCCTCCGCGATGCGCGCGAGCAGGTCCGCGCCGAGCGGCGCAGCGGCCGGGGAGCGAAGGCCGATCGAATAGGTCATGCAGTCATCGCCGACCGCGACGCCATCGTGCGCATAGCGCGGCGGCAGATAGAGCATGTCGCCCGCCTCCAGCACGAAGCTTTGCTCCGGCTCGAAGTTGGACAGGATCTTGAGCGGGACGTTCGGCTGCAGGCGCAGATCGCGTTGCTTGCCGATCGACCAGCGGCGCTGTCCTTGCGCCTGCAAAAGGAACACGTCGTAGCTGTCGAAATGCGGGCCGACGCCGCCGGCATCGCTCGCGTAGCTGATCATCACGTCATCGAGCCGCGCATCGGGAACAAATCGGAACTGCTGCAACAATTCATGAACACCTTGGTGATGCAGGTCGGCGCCCTGGACCAGCAGCGTCCAGGCGGGCTGCTTGAGCGACGGTAGCGCCCGGCGCGCAAAGGGACCCTGCTTCAGCGTCCAGCCCGCCTTTCCATGCCGGATGAGCCGCGACTCGACGTCCTCCCGCGCCGCCAGATCGAACAGCTCCGCACGCGGAATCGGTGGCACCATGTCGGGCACGGCCTGGCGAACCAGCAACGGCTTTTTCTGCCAGTGGCGTCGCATGAACTGCTGGGCGCTCAGTCCACCGAGCAGGGGCAAGGGTTGATCAATCTCCATGGGAGAATTCTCGCTTATGGAAATCACTGAACAATGCGTGGTCGGCCTGACCTGGACGTTGAAAGATACGCTGGGCGAAGTGCTGGACGTGCTCGACGACCCTGTGGAATTCGTGGTCGGCGGCGACGACCTTTTCGAGGCCATCGAGGCCGCGCTCATGGGCCATGGCCCCGGCGCCCGGGTGCAGCTCCAGCTCGAACCCGAACAGGCTTTCGGCGACTTCAACGACCAGTTGCTCTTTCTCGAACCTCGCAACCTCTTCCCCGAAGGCACCGAGGAAGGCATGACCTTCGACGGGGCTGCACTGCCGCAAGGGGTGAATCCCGACATGCCCAAGGACGTGCTCTACACCGTGAGCGAGATCTACCCTGACCACCTCGTGCTGGATGGCAACCATCCCCTGGCGGGCATTGCGATCCGGCTCGACATGACGGTGAAGTCGGTGCGCGAAGCAACAGAGGAAGAGATCGGACGCGGCACGGCGGGCACGGGTTTTTTCAAGGTGCCGCCCACGGCACCCGGCAACGACCTGTTGCACTGAGGCCGCCCTTCGGGCATGAAAAAGCCGGGCGTGCCCGGCTTTTTCGATAGTGGATCATCGCGAATCAGAAGCGCGAAATCTGCCCGTTGTCGATGCGAACGCGATCGCCGACGCGCAGGTCGCCGGGCGAAGGCACATCGAAGGCGCGATAGCCGCCGTTGTCGGTCTGGATCGAGACGCGATAGCTCTCATAGGCGCGCGGGCCGTTGCGATTGGCCTCGACGTTGTTGCCCAGCAATGCACCGCCCACCACGCCCAGCGCAGTGGCCGCCGCACGGCCGTTGCCGCTGCCGACCTGGTTGCCCAGCACGCCACCGATCAGGCCGCCGGCAATCGCACCACCGCCCGTCGTGGGCGTACCTGCGGTCTGGCTGCGGATCACCTCGATATTGGCCACGCGGCCGTATTCGACGTATGGGCCCTGCGCGACCGGTTGCACCGGCTGGTACGGATAGCGCGAGGTCTGGTAGACGGGTGCCGGCGCCACGCAGGCGGTCAGCGTAGCCAGCGCCAGAAGAGAAGCAGTGATCGAAAGCGAGCGGATGGAGATTTTCATGGTGTGGTTCCTCGTAGGCGGCGCGTCCGATGCGCACCCTGCATGTGGAATAACGCAGCGCAGGCGCGCGCGATGACATCGGCCACATGTTCAAACCTGAGACGCTCGCGAGCGTCCGAGGTTCCATTCTTTACGCGTGAGTACGCCCTGCGTGAAGCTGAAGGAGCGGGCCTACAACAGCGGCGGAGCCCAGGAAACTTCAGTGCTTGCCGGTGGAACCGTAGCCGCCTTCGCCTCGCTCGCTGCGCGGAAACTCGGCCACGACGTGAAATTGCGCCTGCACCACCGGCACGATCACCAGTTGCGCCAGACGCTCCATCGGCTGGAGCACGAAGGGCGTGTCGCTGCGATTCCATGCACTGACCTTGAGTTCGCCCTGGTAGTCGCTGTCGATCAGGCCAACCAGATTGCCCAGCACGATGCCATGCTTGTGGCCCAGCCCCGAGCGCGGGAGGATCAGCGCCGCGTACCCCGGATCTGCCAGGTGGATCGCGATGCCGGTCCCCACCAGTTGCCAGGCATTCGGCTCCAGGGTGATGGGCGCATCGAGGCATGCCCTCAGGTCCAGGCCGGCGCTGCCGGGGGTTGCGTAGGCCGGCAGTTGGTCCTGCATGCGGGGATCGAGGATTCGGACGTCGACTTTCACTGATTGCGCCTTTGGCTTTGCGGTTGCTGTTGATTCATGGATGTGGGTTCAGGGACGGCGCCCCGGCGGCAGGCGCGCCGCAATCTCGGTGACCAGTTCGCGCGCGAGCGTGAGCTTGGGTGCGCGCGGCAATTCCCGCACGCCCTTGGCATCGACCAGCAGCAGGCTGTTGTGATCCTGCCCGAAGGTGAGCGGTCCGATGTTGCCGACCAGCAGCGGTATGCCCTTGCGCTCACGCTTGGCCTTGGCATGTTCCGCGAGATTCTCGCTTTCGGCCGCGAAGCCGACGCAGAACAGTTGGCCGCCCTTGGCTCGCGGGCTCTGCGCCACGGCCAGGAGGATGTCTTCGTTCTCGACGAATTGCAGCGCCGGCGGTTGGCCGCTGCCGTCCTTCTTGATCTTGTGCTCGCTGTGGGCGGCGGGTCGCCAGTCGGCAACGGCAGCCGTCGCGACAAAGATCGATGCGGTCTGGACCGATTGCAGCGTCGCTTCGAGCATCTGCTGCGCCGAGAGCACGTCGACGCGGCGGACACCCCGCGGCGTCGGCAGGTGCACCGGACCGGCCACCAGCGTGACCTCGGCGCCGGCATCACGGGCCGCGCGGGCGATGGCGAAGCCCATCTTTCCGGATGAATGGTTCGTGATGCCGCGGATCGGATCGAGCGCCTCGAAGGTCGGCCCGGCCGTGACGACCACGTGCTGGCCCGCGAGCACCTTCGGCTGGAACTGGGCAATGACTTCGTCGAGCAATTGATCGGGTTCGAGCATGCGACCGTCGCCCGTCTCTCCGCAGGCCTGCCAGCCGTTGCCCACGCCCAGCACCCGGGCGCCATCGGCGTCGACCTGCCGCAGGTTGCGCTGCGTCGCCGGATGGATCCACATCTCGCGGTTCATGGCGGGCGCGATGAGCAGGGGCACCCGGTCCATCGGGCGCGCAAGGCACATGAGGCTCAGCAGCTCGTCGGAGCGGCCTTGCACCAGCCGTGCGATGAAATCGGCACTGGCGGGCGCAAGGACGATCGCATCGGCCTCGCGACTGAGGTTGATGTGAGGCATGTTGTTGGCCTCGCGCACATCCCACTGCGAGGTGTAGACGGGACGCCCGGAAAGCGCCTGCATCGTCACCGGCGTGATGAATTGCGTGGCCGCCTCGGTCATCACGACCTGCACGGTGGCGCCGGCCTTGACCAGCAGTCGGCAGAACTCCGCCGACTTGTAGCAGGCGATGCCGCCGGTGAGCCCGAGAAGGATGTGTTTGCCCGCGAGTTCCATGGGCGTATTGTTGCTCACCCCCAGGCTTCCGCACTTCGTGTCGTACGCCTCCCCCCGACCGGGGGCGGGCCGGCCGCTTCGGGCTGCCGGGCGCGGCGGCCCTCGCGAATCAAGCCTTTGCGCCGGAAGGGCTGGGGGGCGCACCTATAATCTGCATTTCCCACTTCCCGGACCTGCACGTTCGGAACTGGCATGACCAAATTCGTCTTCGTCACCGGTGGTGTGGTGTCTTCCCTGGGCAAGGGAATCGCCTCCGCCTCGCTCGCCGCGATCCTCGAATCGCGCGGCCTCAAAGTCACCCTCATCAAGCTGGATCCCTACATCAACGTCGACCCCGGCACGATGTCTCCCTTCCAGCACGGCGAAGTCTTCGTCACCGACGACGGCGCCGAAACCGACCTCGATCTAGGCCACTACGAGCGCTTCATCACGACGCGCATGCGGCGCGCCAACAACTTCACCACCGGCCAGATCTACAAGTCTGTGCTCGAGAAGGAGCGCCGCGGCGACTACCTCGGCAAGACGGTGCAGGTGATCCCGCACATCACCAACGAGATCCAGGAATACGTCAAGCGCGGCGCCGGCATCGGCACGCCGCACGAGGTCGACGTGGCGATCGTCGAGATCGGCGGCACGGTAGGCGACATCGAGTCGCTGCCTTTCCTCGAGGCCGTGCGCCAGATGAGCCTGCGCATGGGCCCGAACAACTCCGCCTTCGTGCATCTGAGCTACGTGCCCTGGATCGCCGCGGCCGGCGAACTCAAGACCAAGCCCACGCAGCACACGGCGCAGAAACTGCGCGAGATCGGCATCCAGGCCGACGCCCTGCTGTGCCGCGCCGACCGCCCGATCCCCGACGACGAGCGCGCCAAGATCTCGCTCTTCTCGAACGTCCCCGAGTGGGGCGTGATCTCGATGTGGGACGTGGACACCATCTACAAGGTGCCGCGCATGCTGCACGAGCAGGGCCTGGACGGCCTGATCTGCGACAAGCTGCGCATCAACACGCCGCCGGCCAAGCTCTCGCGCTGGGACGACCTGGTCTACGAGGTCGAGCACCCGCAGAAGGAAGTGGCCATCGCGATGGTCGGCAAGTACGTCGACCTTTCCGACAGCTACAAGTCGCTGAACGAGGCGCTGCGCCACGCCGGCATGAAGAACCACGCCCGCGTGAAGATCGACTACGTCGATTCGGAAACCATCACCCGCGAAGACGTCGCACGCCTTTCCAAGTACGACGCGATCCTCGTTCCCGGCGGCTTCGGCCAGCGCGGTGTCGAGGGCAAGATCGCGGCGGCCCGCTTCGCCCGCGAAACCAAGGTGCCATACCTGGGCATCTGCCTCGGCATGCAGGTCGCGACCATCGAGTACGCCCGCAACGTGGCCGGCCTCAAGAACGCCAACAGCACCGAGTTCGACCCCGAGACACCCTGCCCCGTGATCGCGCTGATCACCGAGTGGAAGGACAACGACGGCACCGTCAAGACCCGCGACGAGAAGTCCGACCTGGGCGGCACGATGCGCCTCGGCGCGCAAAGCTCCGACGTGGCGCCAGGCACCCTCGCGCACAGCATTTACGGCGACGTCGTGACCGAGCGCCATCGCCATCGCTACGAGGCCAACGTCAACTACCTGGACGAACTGCGCAGGGCCGGCCTGGTGATTTCGGCGCTGACCCAGCGCGAGCACCTGACGGAAATCGTCGAACTTCCCCAGAACGTGCACCCCTGGTTCATGGGCGTGCAGTTCCACCCCGAGTTCAAGTCGACGCCATGGAGCGGTCATCCGTTGTTCAACGCATTCATCAAGGCTGCGCTCGAGCATCAAGGCGCGGACAAGAAGGCACTGAAGGTGGTTGCATGAAGCTGTGCGGATTCGACATCGGGCTGGACAAGCCCTTTTTCCTGATCGCGGGTCCTTGCGTGGTCGAGTCCGAACAGTTGCAGATGGACACCGCCGGCACGCTCAAGGAAATCACCTCCTCGCTCGGTATCCCCTTCATCTTCAAGAGCAGCTTCGACAAGGCCAACCGCTCGTCAGGCACCAGCTTTCGGGGCCCCGGCCGTGACAAGGGCCTGGACATCCTGGCCAAGGTGAAACGCGAGCTAGGTCTGCCGGTGCTGACCGACGTCCACACCGAAGACGACATCACGGCCGCCGCGAAGGTGGTGGACGTGCTGCAGACGCCGGCCTTCCTCTGCCGGCAGACCGACTTCATCCGCGCGGTGGCGCAGTCGGGCAAGCCCGTCAACATCAAGAAGGGCCAGTTCCTCGCGCCTCACGACATGAAGAACGTGATCGACAAGGCGCGTGCGGCAGCCAAGGAGAAGGGCCTGCCCGAAGACAGCTTCATGGCCTGCGAACGCGGCGCGAGCTTCGGGTACAACAACCTCGTCTCCGATATGCGCTCGCTCGCGATCATGCGCGAGACGGGCGCGCCGGTGGTGTTCGACGCCACGCATTCGGTGCAGCTGCCCGGCGGCCAGGGCACGAGTTCCGGCGGCCAGCGCGAGATGGTGCCGGTGCTGTCGCGCGCCGCCGTCGCGGTGGGCGTGGCGGGCCTCTTCATGGAAACCCATCCCGATCCCGCCAAGGCATTGAGCGACGGCCCGAATGCGGTGCCGCTCAAGCACATGAAGGCCTTGCTCGAAACGTTGTTGGCACTCGACAGCGTCACCAAGAAAAACGCATTCCTAGAGGACATATTCCAGCAATGACGAGTGCCTACATCATCGCGAACGTCGAAGTCACGAATCCGACGCAGTACGAGGAGTACAAGAAGTGGTCCACCGAGGCCATGAAGGCGCACGGCGCCGAGGTCTGCGTGCGTGGCGGCAAGGTCGAGGTGCTCGAAGGTGACTGGCATCCCCAGCGCCTGGTGCTCCTCAAGTTTCCGACGGTCGAGGCAGCGAAGAAATTCAATGATTCGCCCGAGTACGGCAAGGCACGCGCAGCGCGTCAAGGCGCGGCGGTGATGCGAATGATCGTGGTCGAAGGTGTTTGATTGGCTAACCCCCAGGCTTGCTCACTTCGTGTAGCCGCCCACCCCCTTGCAGGGGGCGATACCGGCAGCCCGGCGGAGCCGGTTCTGCGGTATCCCTGGACGGGCAGTGGCATGATTTGGGGCTGTGTGTGTGGTGTGTGATTACCAGGTTTTTTTCGGAGTAAGAGAACAATGAGTGCAATCGTTGACATCGTCGGGCGCGAAATCCTCGACAGCCGCGGCAACCCCACCGTCGAGTGCGACGTGCTGCTCGAATCGGGCACCATGGGGCGCGCAGCCGTCCCCTCGGGCGCATCGACCGGATCGCGCGAAGCGATCGAGCTGCGCGACGGCGACAAGAGCCGCTATCTCGGCAAGGGCGTGCTCAAGGCCGTCGAGAACATCAATACCGAAATCTCCGAAGCCGTGCTGGGCCTCGATGCCAGCGAGCAGGCCTTTCTCGACCGCACGCTGAACGACCTCGACGGCACCGACAACAAGGCGCGCCTGGGCGCCAACGCGACGCTGGCCGTGTCGATGGCCGTGGCCCGCGCGGCCGCCGAGGAATCCGGCCTGCCGCTGTACCGCTACTTCGGCGGCATGGGCGGCATGCAACTGCCGGTGCCGATGATGAACGTCATCAACGGCGGCGCGCACGCCAACAACAGCCTGGACCTGCAGGAGTTCATGATCATCCCCGTGGGCGCCAAGAGCTTCCGCGAGGCCGTGCGCTATGGCGCCGAAGTGTTCCACGCACTCAAGAAGATCCTGGGCGACCGCGGCATCAGCACCGCGGTGGGCGACGAAGGGGGTTTCGCGCCGAGCGTCGAGAGCCATGAAGCGGCGATCCAGCTGATCCTCGAAGCGATCGACAAGGCCGGCTACACCGCAGGCGAACAGATCGCGCTGGGCCTGGACTGCGCCGCCAGCGAGTTCTACAAGGACGGCCAGTACGTGCTCTCCGGCGAGAACCTCAGCCTCACCGCCGAAAGCTGGACCGACATGCTCGCGACCTGGGTCGACAAGTACCCGATCATCAGCATCGAGGACGGCATGCACGAAGGCGACTGGGACGGCTGGAAGCACCTGACCGAACGCCTTGGCAAGCGCGTGCAACTGGTCGGCGACGACCTGTTCGTGACCAACACGAAGATCCTCCAGGAAGGCATCGACAAGGGCATCGCCAACTCGATCCTCATCAAGATCAACCAGATCGGCACCCTGACGGAGACCTTCGCCGCCATCGAGATGGCCAAGCGCGCGGGCTACACGGCCGTGATCAGCCACCGCTCGGGCGAGACCGAAGACAGCACCATCGCCGACATCGCGGTGGGCACCAACGCCGGCCAGATCAAGACCGGCTCGCTGTCGCGCTCCGACCGCATCGCCAAGTACAACCAACTCTTGCGCATCGAAGAAGACCTCGGCGACGTCGCCAGCTACCCAGGTCGCGCTGCTTTCTATAACCTGCGCTGATCTCCCCAGGATCAGGCGCCATGCGTTCACGCATCGTCCCGATCATCCTGGTCCTCCTGCTGCTGATCCTCCAGTGGCAGCTGTGGACCGGGCGCGGCAGCGTGCGCGATGTGGCGCAACTGCAGGAGAAACTGGCCGACCAGAAAGAGGCCAACGCCCGCGCCGCCTTGAACAACGAAAGGCTCGCCAACGAGGTCAACGACCTCAAGGAAGGCCTGGAGATGGTCGAGGAGCGTGCCCGGCAGGAGCTTGGCATGGTCAAGCCCAACGAAGTGTTCGTGCAAATCACGCACTGAATGGCTTCGATCCCGGCGGCCGCATGACGCCTGATCTCCCTGCCGGCTGCGTCATCGCGTTGCTCGGCGCCAAGGGCACGGGAAAGACCGATCTCGCGAACGCGCTCGCTGCACGGCTTTCGCTGCGCGGCATGACTGCGACGCTGGTGGCGGACCTCTCGCATGAATGGCGAGTCCGCGAGCGCCGCACTCCCGGCACATCCGACCTGGCCGCCATCGCGCGCGAGCAGACGCTTTGCATCGCAGCGGCTGCCGAGCGCAGCGTTGTCGTGGCCGACACGACGGCCCTGATGAGCGCGGTCGACAGCGACATCCTCTTCGACGACAACACCTTGTACGCGAAGGCGCTGGCCGCGCATCGCGGCTACGCGATCACGCTGCTCATGGCGCTCGACTTGCCGCCCGCCGACGACGAAGGCCAGCGCGACCGCGCCGACGCCGCATTGCGCACGGCCCTCGCGGGCGCCGGAGCACCCTACGCCGTGATCCACGGCCGTGGCCCGGAGCGACTGGCCAATGCCTGGAATGCGATCAACTTCAGCGCGGAAGCCGCCGCCAATGCGTCGGGCCGCGGTCGCTCCGACGCCGACCAGCGCCCCTGGTTCTGGCCGTGCGACAAGTGCTCCGATCCCACGTGCGAGCACAGGCTGTTCACCGACCTCGTGGCCCGCCGCCCTTCGTGATCCCTCCAATACCCATGGCAAGTTCATCGCACCTTCTTCGCCTGGCCGCTTCGATGGCCGCGGCGTCCTTCGTCTGCGCGTCCGCCTGGGCCACACCGGCCAGTGTGACCGTCGAGAACCAGACAAAACCCACCGCCTGCGCCGAGGAGGACAACGTCTCCCTGACCCTCCGCGGCCAAGGCATCGCACGCTTCCGTGTCGAAGCGCTGCAGCCACCGTATCTGGCCGACATCCAGGCCGACGTCACCGCACCCGACTTCTCCAACTGCAACTTCGACGGCGGCGCGCATCCCACCGATCCGAGCTACACCTTCAAGCCGCGCCGCGTGGTGCTTCACGACAGCAAGGAATGGATGATCGTCGGTATCACGCTGCCCAGTTTCTGGCGGCCGCACAGAGTGCCGGTGCGCGTCGGCAAGCGCTCCGAAGACGACATCCACCTGCTGCAGGTCTACGCCAAGAAGGCCGGTTCCAAGCCGCTTGAGGCGCTGGTGATGTATCCGGCCGATGGCTACTGGCGCCTCAAGCCGCTGCCGCTGGCGCGCTTCGGAGACGGTGTCTACGGCTCGTCCTTCCTGATGGGCCCTGTGGAAACGGATGGCCGGCCGGTGGTGAATATCGCCTCGATCGAGGTCAGGACACAGCCACTCGCCTTCCACGTGCGCTTCGCCGATGGCGGGCACGCGGATGTGAAAGTCGCGGAGATCAGCCGGACCCGGACGGCCCTCGATGTATCGCTACGGCCGCCGACGCGCCAGAACCAGCCGTTCGCGATGCTGCGCTCGATGTACGTGGCCGCGGACAACGCGGACATGAGCGCACTGGGTTGGCGAACCACGCCCACCTCGGCCCCGCAGACCCGGGATCTGCTCTCTGTCTCCACGCTCGAAGCGGCCGAGGTCCGGTTCGGCCGGACAGTGCCATCGCGCCACAACACGAGCGCGCCGGACATCCGGTTCAGCAGATTCGAGACCGGGCCCACGCGATCCGCGCCCTGAGCGCAAAAGCAGAAGCGCCGGGCGCATACTGGCGACCGTCCTGAGGGATGGAGTCCGTATGAAGACAACGTCGTGGCAAGACACGCTCCGCCTGCTGGCATGGGGCCTGATCGGTTTGCTGACGCTGGTGTGCCTGAATGCATGCGGCGGTGGAGGCGGCAGCGGCTTCGATCCATGGGGCAATGGCCTGAACTCGCCCCTGCTGCCCCCGGCAGGACTGCACTTCGAGCGCGATGCGGTCGTCTACCCGGTGGGCCATCCGATCGAACCCAACGTCCCCGGCAACAGCGGCGGCCGCATCGTTCGCTACAGTGTCGCCCCCGCGCTGCCCGACGGCCTCCGGATCGATCCAGTCACCGGCATCATCAGCGGCACGCCGCAGGTGCTGGCCACCCTGGCCGTCTACACGGTCACCGGCACCAACCTCGCCGGTTCCGTCACCACCGGCGTCCAGATCTCGGTCACGGCCAGCACGCTGCCGCCCACGAACCTGAGCTTCGAGAACTACGATGCCGTCTACACCGTCGGCCAGCCCATCCCGCCGAACGTCCCCACGCTGGAGGGCGGCGACGCGAGCGGCTTTGCCGTGCAGCCCGCGCTGCCAGACGGACTGGTGCTGGACCCGGCCACCGGCGTCATTTCCGGGACGCCCCTCGGAGCCGCCGCACCTGCCAACTTCACGGTGACCGCGCGCAACAGCGCTGGCTCGACCCGCGCCGTGGTGCGAATCGAGATTCGCAATCCCCCCGTGGCACCGCCTGCGTCACTGAGCTATCAGGAACCCAGCGCGCTCTATGCCGAAGGCCGGCCGACCTCGCCCAACCATCCACACAGCACCGGCGGCGCAATCAGCGCCTTCTCCGTCGCACCGTCATTGCCCCAGGGGCTGAGCATCGACACCATCGCCGGTGTCATCTCGGGCACGCCGTTGGGCCCCCAGCCAGCCACCGTCTATACCGTGACGGGCAGCAACGAGTCGGGTCAAGTCACCGCAAAACTCAGCATCACGGTGCTGCCTGGGGGTTCGTGGACGGGCGCGGGCTCGATGAACGCCGCTCGCACAAACCACACCGCGTCCCTGCTGCCGAATGGCAACGTGCTGGTGGCCGGCGGATACAACGAGAGCGGTACGCTCGCCACGGCACAGGTGTATTCGCCGGCCCTGAATCAGTGGACGTCACTCAGCACCATGGCCAACTCGCGCTTCTTCCACACCGCGACCGTGCTGCCGGATGGCCGGATCCTTGTCGCGGGCGGCGAGTACACCGGCGGCTATCGCGCCTCGGCGGAACTCTACGATCCCGCCACCGGCTTGTGGACGTCGGCCGGCACCATGAGCACCGCTCGAAGCGGCCACACCGCGACGCTGCTGCCAAATGGCAAGGTGCTGGTGACCGGCGGATTCAACGGCGTCTACCTCGCCACGGCGGAGTTGTACGACCCCACCAACGGCACATGGGTTGCCACATGGGCAGCCACCTCGTCAATGACCGCCGCCCGTAGCCTCCACACCGCAACCTTGCTGCAGAGCGGCAAGGTATTGGTCGCAGGCGGCTTTGGCGGCAGCACGCTGGCATCGGCGGAGTTGTACGACCCCGCAACGGGCCAGTGGACGTCCACCGGCCCCCTGAACACCGCGCGCTTGACCCACACCGCGACGCCGCTGCCCGGCGGCAAGGTGCTCGTCGCAGGCGGATTCGGCGGTGGGTCTTCGTTGTCGTCAGCGGAGCTCTACGATCCCGCGACCGGCCAATGGACGCTCACGGGCTCCATGAGCACGCCACGCACGGCTCAAACCGCGACGCTTCTGCTGGCCGGCAAGGTCATGGTCGCGGGCGGCTACGACAACGTCACTGTCTGGGAGACGGCCGAGCTCTACGACCCCGCCTCCGGCCAATGGACGGCGACAGGCTCCATGGCGACCGCTCGCTACTTCCACACGGCAACACTGCTGTCGGGTGGCAACGTCCTGGTCGCGGGAGGCCACGACGCCGATTCCCTGGCCTTGGCCGAGGTGCAGGTTCCGTAGCGCAGTGGACCGGTCCTACTGGACCACCGGCGTGCCGGGCATCTGGTCGCCCGGCGCGGTGAAGATCTGCGCGGCATCGACCGCATCGAAACGGTACTGCTTGCCGCAGAAATCGCATCCGACCTCGATGTCACCGCGCTCGGCGAGGATGCCGTCCGCCTCCTCGGCGCCGAGTCCGCGAATCATGTTCGCCACCCGCGCGCGTCCGCAGGTGCACGCGAAGTGCGGCCCCAGCAAGCCGGCTTGCGGTTCGAAGCGCAGCAGCTTCTCTTCCCAGAACAGGCGACGCAGGATCGTGTCCACATCCAGCGTGAGCAGTTCGTCGCGCGTCAGGCTCGACGCCAGGATCGAGATGCGGTTGTAGTCCTCGTTTCGGCCGATCTCGTCCTCGTTGGCCTGGTCGTTGTCGCTGCGGGATGTGCCTTCGAGATTGGCTTCGCCCTTGACGGGCAGGCGCTGGATCAGCAGGCCCGCCGCCACCTTGTCGTCCGCCGCGAGCACGAGCGTCGTGTCGAGCTGTTCGCTTTGCAGCATGTAGTGCTGCAGCACGTCGCTGAGCCGTTCGAGCTTTTCGCCGTGGTCGCCGAACAGCGGTACCACGCCCTGGTAGGGCTGCTGGCCCGGGAGCTTGTCCTTGGGGTCGAGCGTGATCGCGCAACGGCCCTTGTTGTGGACGTTCACCATGTCGGGCAGGCGCGCATCAGCCGAGAGCTCGCCCACCACCTTGGCGGTGGCGCGCAGGCTCAGGTCGGGCTTCACTTCGGCGACCGCGATCTTGACCGGGCCATCACCGAAGATCTGGAGGATGAGCGCGCCGTTGAACTTGATGTTGGCCTGCATCAGCGTGGCCGCGGCCGTCATTTCACCCAGCAGTTCCGCCACGGGGGGCGGATACGCGCCGGTGCCGGTGTTCGAAGCGCGGCGCGCCAGGACCTCCTGCCAGGCATCGGTCAGGTGGACGATCATGCCGCGCACCGGCAGGCCGTCGAACAGGAACTTGTGCAATTCGCTCAATGGGGACTCGCTCTCCCGCCGATTCAGGCGATTTTCTTGAGGCCCTTCGCGAAGCGACGGCCGTTTTCCACATAGTGCCCGGCAGTCTGCCGGAGCTTCGCGGCGGTGGCATCGTCCAGCGTGCGCACCACCTTGGCTGGCGAGCCGATGATGAGCGAGTTGTCAGGAAACTCCTTGCCCTCGGTCACCACGCTGCCGGCACCAACGATCGAATTGCGGCCGATCTTCGCGTTATTCAAGATCACCGCCTGGATGCCGACCAGCGAGTTGTCACCGATCGTGCAGCCATGCAGCATGACCTGGTGGCCGACCGTGACGTTCTCGCCGATGGTCAGCGGGAAGCCATGATCGGCGTGCAGCACCGACAGGTCCTGCACATTGCTGTTGCGCCCGATCCGCAGCTTCTCGGTGTCGCCGCGCGCCACGGCGCCGAACCAGATGCTCGCGTTCTCGGCCAGCACCACATCGCCGATGACCTGCGCGCTGTCGGCGACCCACGCGCCTTCGCCGAGTTGAGGTGCCACGCCATCGAGTTCGTAAAGTGCCATCGCGGTCTCTCCAGAGGTCGAAAACTAGAATTGTAGGGATGCACCCCCGCCACGGCGCCCTGGCCGCACTGCGCCTCACCGATCCCGAGCTCAAGGTGGCCGCCACGCGCGCCACGGTGGCGGCTTCGACTCTGCATCCGATCCCGTTGGGGTCAATCCGGACGACGGGCGACGAAGCCGGCGTGCCGGGCCGCCCCGAGCGACCGCTTCGCGTCTCGGCCACCGAGGTCGAAAAGCGCTCGCCCTTCACGCCCGAAGGCCGGGCCGCGCTGATCCATTCGATCTGTCACATCGAATTCAACGCGATCAACCTCGCACTCGACGCCGCCTGGCGTTTCGACGGCATGCCAGAAGCCTACTACCGCGACTGGCTGCGCGTGGCCGACGAGGAAGCCCAGCACTTCACGCTGCTTCACGAGCACCTGCGCGGCATGGGCTACAGCTACGGCGACTTCACCGGCCACGACGGCCTGTGGAACATGTGCGAGAAGACGAAGGACGATGTGGTCGCCCGCATGGCCCTGGTGCCTCGCACGCTCGAAGCGCGCGGACTCGACGCGACGCCCCTGATCCAGGCCAAGCTGCGCCGCGTGAACACGCCGGACGCGCTGGCGGCCTGCGCGATCCTCGACATCATCCTGCGCGACGAAGTCGGGCACGTGGCGATCGGCAATCGCTGGTACCGCTGGCTCTGCGAGCGTGAGGGCCTCGACCCGATCGCGCACTACCGCGTGCTCTACCGCCGCCACGAAGCGCCGCGACTCAGGGCACCGTTCAACCTGGAGGCGCGCGCACAGGCTGGCTTTACCGACGAAGAGTTGCAGGCGCTGTCGCAAACGTGAGCCTGGGCTCTCCTACTCCGCCCGTATTCCCGCCGCTCGCACGATGCGGCCGTTGCTCTCGAACTCATCGGCGATCTCGTTGGTGAACTCCTCGACGCGGCCGCCGGTCGGCACGTTGTCGGTCTGCTCCAGCTTGGCGCGCAGATCGGGGCTGGCCAGCGCCCGGTTGATCTCGGCGTTGTATTTCTCGATCAGGATCGACGGCGTCCCCGCCGGCGCGAACACGCCGAAAAGCGAAGACACGTTCGCCGCGGGATAGCCCAGCTCCGCCAGCGTCGCCACCTTCGGCAGGGTGTCGAGACGCGTCGGCGCCCCGACCGCCAGCGGGCGCAGCCTCCCCGACTTGATCTGCGCAGCCACCGCCGGTCCGGCGTTGGTCGACAGGATCTCGAACTGTCCTCCCACGGCGTCGTTCAGCTGCTGCCCGCCGCCCTTGTAAGGGATGTGCGTGATGTCGACCTTTTCCGCCGCACGCAGCTGTTCGAGCACGACGTGGCCCAGCGACGCCTGGCCCGAGGTCGCCCAACGCACCGCACCGGGCCGCGCCCTGGCGTCATCGAGCAAGGACTTGAGATCGCGCATGCCCGTCGCGGGCGTCGCCAGCAGCAGCACCGGCGAGTACATGACGCTGACCACCGGCGCGATGTCCTTGAGCGGATCGAAGGGCGACTTGCCGAGGTGCGGATTCAGGACCAGTGGGCTGACAGCGGAAAAGCCCAGCGTGGCGCCATCCGGTGCAGCCTTGGCGACGGCGTCCATGCCGATGGTTCCGCTGGCGCCCGCCTTGTTCTCGACCACCAGCGTGCTGCCGAGCTGTGCCGAGAGCTTGTCGGCCAGCGCGCGCGCAACGACATCGCTGACGCCGCCGGCCGGATAGGCGACGACGAGGCGGATCGTCCTGGGAATGACCTGCGCCTGCGAAGCGCCTGCGGACATTGCAAGACCCAGGGCAAGGACCAGGGTTCGGCGGGAAAAACTCAAAGGCATCGATACGACTCCACGAACGGATATCCGATTCTCCAGCGAATGACGAAAGCGCGAAGTCAGCCTCGCGGATGGTGCTGCGCATGCAGCTGTTTCAGTCGCTCGCGTGCGACGTGCGTGTAGATCGTGGTCGTCGAAATATCCGCATGGCCGAGCAGCAATTGCACCGCGCGCAAGTCGGCGCCGTGGTTCAGCAAGTGCGTCGCAAAGGCATGGCGGAGCGTGTGCGGCGAAAGCGGCACATGGATGCCGGCCGCCAGCGCGTTCTTCTTCACGATGACCCAGAACATCATCCGCGTCATGCCCGAACCGCGATTCGTGACGAACAGATCCGGCGTCTGCTGGCCGTCCAGGATGAGGGGGCGTGAGCCGTGCAGGTAGCGCTCGATCCAGCGGCGCGCCTCGCCACCGAAAGGCACGAGCCGCTCCTTGCTCCCCTTGCCGAGCACTCGCAGAACGCCATCGTTGAGGCTCAGCTCGAACACCTTGAGCTCCACCAGTTCGCTCACGCGAAGCCCGCTCGCATACATCAGTTCGAGCATCGCGCGATCTCGCAAGCCCAGCGGCGTATCGACGTCCGGCGCCGCCAGCAGATCGTCGACCTGCTTTTCCGACAAGGTCTTGATCGCACGCGGCATCTGCCGGGCCGGCGCGAGCCGCAGGGTGGGATCGGCGCTGATGCGCTGTTCGCGCAGCGCCCAGCGGTAGTAGCGCTTGAACACGGTAAGCCGCCGATTTGCCGAAGTCGCCTTGCCCTTGTCGGAGAGACGCACGCCCATGTAGGCCTGAAGGTCGTTCTCCAGGGCGGCATCCAGCCCCTTGTCGCGCTCGGCCCTCATCCAGTGCGCGAACAGCTCCAGATCGCGTCGATAGGCGGCCAGCGTGTTCTTCGAGAGACCGTCCTCGAGCCACAGGGCGTCGATGAAGTCGTCGATTTCAGGCGTCTCGGTAGGCGTTTCGGTGGCCGCGGTCATGCGATGCAAGATAACAAAAGAAAAAGCCGCCCGGGCGGGGGCGGCTTCGAGCGATGGCGCCCCGGATCAGTCGAGCTGCAGCTTCTGCTTGACCACGACCTGCTTGTACACCTCGTACTCGGCCTTGATCTGCGCCGCGAACTGTTCCGGCGTGTTGGCAACGATCAGCGAGCCCGTGTCCTCGATGCGCTTGCGCACGGCCGGATCCTCGACCGATTTCTTCACGCCCGCGTTGACCTTGTCGACCACATCCTTCGGCAGGCCCTTCGGACCCAGGATGCCGTAGTAGGCCATGCGGTTCACCGGCTCCAGGCCGACTTCCTTGAAGGTCGGCACATTGGGCAGCGCGGCGAGGCGCTGCGGCGCCGACACCACGATCGGCACCAGCTTGCCGGTCTGGATGAAGGGCAGCGCCGAAGGGATGTTGTCGAACATGATCGCCACCTGTCCGGCCACCACGTCGTTCAGCGCCGGTCCGGCGCCGCGGTACGGGATGTGCGTGACGTAGGTGTTCGTGAGGCTCTTGTAGAGCTCCATCAGCAGGTGCCCGATGCCGCCCGTGCCCGACGAGGCGTACGAGTACTTGCCGGGGTTCTTCTTCAGCTCGGCGACGAACTCGGCGTAATTCTTGGCCGGGAAGCTCGGGTGCACCGCGATGATGTTGGGTGTGGCCGCGATGTTGACGATCGGCGTGAAGTCGTTGATCGGGTCGTACGGCGTCTTCGGGTTGATCGCCGGATTGGCCGCCGTGCTCGACACCGTCGCGACGCCGAGCTTGTAGCCGTCAGGGGTGGCCCGTGCCGTTTCGGCTGCGCCGACGATGCCGCCGCCGCCCGCCCTGTTGATGACCACCACCGGCTGGCCCAGTGCCTTGCCCAGCGGTTCCGAGATCACGCGCGCCACGATGTCCGTGGTGCCGCCCGGTGCGAAGGGCACCGAAAGTTCGACGGGCTTGTTCGGATAACCCTGCGCCCAGCTGGACCCCGCGAATGCGAACAGCGCGGCGGCGCCGGCGAACGCATTCCATTGACGACGTTGCATTGAATAGCCTCCTTGGGCCGATGATCAAAGCCCGGATGCTAACGGGTCGTTCGCCGCGGCACCTCGTGGATAACCCACGCCATGCGCCGGATATCCTCGAACGGGTGAACTATGCGCAGCTGCTCTTCCCCGACTTCTCCCTCATCGCCTGCGGCTGGCTGTTGTGCCGCTACACGGCGCTCAACCGCCAGGTATGGATACAGGTCGAAAGCCTGGTGTATTACTTCCTCTTCCCGGTGCTGCTGTTTCATTCGATCGTGCGCAGCCCGCTCGATTTCGCGGCGACATCGAACCTGCTGACCGCGGGCGTGGGTGTCGGGCTCAGCGGCATCACGCTGGCCTACGCCCTGCCCTTCAGTCCGGGCATCGGCCGGTACATCGACCGTCGCGACCACGCGGCCAGCGCGCAGGTCGCCTTTCGCTTCAACTCGTTCATCTGCCTGGCCCTGGCCGAGCGTGTGGCAGGGGCAGAGGGCCTGCTGATGATCGCGGTGCTGATCGGCGTCTGCGTGCCGATGTTCAACATCGCCGCCGTGTGGCCGATGGCGCGACACGCGCAGACCGGCTTCGCGCGCCAGCTAGCGCGCAACCCGCTGATCATCGCCACCGTGACCGGCCTCATCGCCAACCTGCTCGGCCTCGGCGTGCCGACCTGGCTCGAACCGACGCTGTCGCGTATCGGCGCGGCATCGCTTGCCCTCGGGCTGATGGCGGCCGGCGCAGGCATGCAGTTCGCGACGCTCGCGCAGGGCAAGGTGCTGGCCGTGTCGGTGCTCACGATCCGGCACCTGGTGCTGCCGCTGATCGGCTGGGGGCTCGCGGTCGTGCTCAGGCTGCATCCCGCGCAGGCGGCGGTGCTGATGACGTTCTCGGCGGTGCCCACCGCGTCGAGCGCCTACGTGCTGGCCGCGCGCATGGGCTACAACGGCGCCTTCGTGGCGGGGCTGGTGACGCTCTCGACGGTGCTCGGCGTGTTGAGCCTGCCCTTCGCGCTGGCGCTCGCGCGCTAGCCCGGCATTTCAACGGCTACGATGCTCCCATGCGCCGCTACCTCCTGGCCGTTCTAGCAGCATCGCTTGCCGGCGCAGTGCAGGCACAGGAGTACACCCGATACCAGGGTGCCTGGAACGGCCCCTTCCTGTTCTACGTCGTGCAGCAGGACACGGGCGCGCAAGGCCCGCCGGAGGTCTACCCCGGCGTGCTTCAGATCGACGCCGACGGCCGCGTGCATGGCAACGTCCCCGAAGCCACCTGCACCCTGACGGGATCGAGCATGGACTACGTGTCGCCCGCGAATGCCACGGTCGAACTGACGGTCGCAGGCTGCCGGGACACGCGCTTCAACGGCCATTTCAGCGGCAAGCTGATCAACAACCCAGCGCTCAAGTACGGCTCGATTCGCCTGAGTTCGATGCGCTCCCTGGATTCGGGAACCGCGCAGATCTCCGCGATCATCCGGCACTGAACCCGAGCGCCCATTCGACGTGTTCCCGCACGAGTGCGCTCGGGTGCTCGCGGCGCGTGGCCAGTGCCGTGCGCGCGCCCTCATCCCCCGCGCGCAGCGCATTGCCCAGCGCCACCGCCACGTTGCGCAGCCACCGCTCGTGGCCGATGCGCCGGATCGGGCTGCCTTCGGTGTAGCGCAGGAAGTCCTGCTCGCTCCATGCGAAGAGTTCGCCCAGATGCCGCCCGGTCAGCCCGTCGCGCGGGTCGAAATCGGGCAGCGCGCTCTTCTTCGCGAACTTGTTCCAGGGACAGATCAGCTGGCAATCGTCGCATCCGTAGATGCGGTTGGCCATCAGCGGCCGCAATTCGAGCGGAATCGACCCGGCATGTTCGATCGTCAGGTACGAGATGCATCGCCGCGCGTCGAGCCGGTGCGGCGAGATGATCGCCTGCGTCGGGCACACGTCGATGCAGGCGCTGCAACTGCCGCAGTGCGGCGTGACCGGGTCGCTCGGCGGCAGTGCCATGTCGACGTAGATCTCGCCGAGGAAGAACATCGAGCCGGCATCCCGATCCAGCACCAGGGTGTGCTTGCCGCGCCAGCCCTGGCCGCTGCGCGAAGCAAGCTCGGCTTCGAGCACCGGCGCGGAATCGGTGAAGGCGCGGTGGCCGAAGGGGCCGACCTCGTCGGCAATGCGATCGGCCAGCTTCGACAGCCGCGAACGCAGCACCTTGTGATAGTCGCGACCGCGCGCATAGACCGACACGATGCCTTCGCCCGGCCGTCGAAGCCGCGCGAACTCCACCGCCTGCCAATCGTCGGGCGTGGCGCGCGGGAGGTAATCCATGCGCGCGGTGATCACCGACACGGTGCCGGGCACCAGTTCCGCCGGCCGCGCGCGCCGCGTGCCGTGCGCGGCCATGTAGTGCATGTCGCCGTGAAACCCTTCCGCCAGCCAATGCATCAGGCCCGGCTCTGCGCTCGAGAGATCGACACCCGCGATCCCGATTTGGGAGAATCCGAGCTCCCGGGCCAAAGCCTGAATCCGAATCACGAGTTGATGGCTGCCGATCACATGCCGATTGTAGAAACGCATACCGCCACGCGGATCTGGCGCACCGAAGACGACACGGACGCGTTGGCGCTCGCGCTTGCCGGGTCACCGGCGCTCCGCGACGCCTTCATCTCGCTGCAGGGCGACCTGGGCGCGGGCAAGACGACTTTCGTGCGCCATCTGCTGCGGGCGCTGGGCATCACGGGCCGCATCAAGAGTCCGACCTATGCAGTCGTGGAGCCGCACGAGGCGCCCGACGGACTCGCCATCTTCCATTTCGACTTCTACCGCTTCAGCGATCCGCGCGAGTGGGAGGATGCCGGCTTCCGCGACATCTTCGCCGGCCCGGGTGTAAAGCTGGCGGAATGGCCTGAAAACGCTGCGGGGCGCATTCCGCTTGCGGACCTCGCTATTAAAATAGAAGCAATGATCGACGACACCCGCACCGTGACCCTCCGCGCCCACACGCAGCGCGGCAGCCGGTTGCTTGCCGACGCTGCATGAGAGCGGACGGACTGAAGCGACGCGCGCTGCTGCAAGGCGGCAGCATTGCATTGCTGCTGGGCATCCACGAGATTGCCCGCGGCGCGACCATCGTCGCGGTGCGCGTATGGCCCGCTTCCGACTACACCCGCGTGACCATCGAATCCGACGGCCGCCTGAATTCGCAGCAGCTCGTGGTCGGCAGCCCGCCGCGACTGGCGGTGGACATCAACGGCATCGACCTCAATCCCGCGTTGCGCGAACTGGTCGGAAAGATCAAGCCCGACGATCCGTTCATCAACGGCCTGCGCGTCGGGCAGTTCGCGCCGGGTGTCGTGCGCATCGTCTTCGACCTCAAGCAGTCGGTGGCGCCGCAGGTGTTCTCGCTGGCGCCCGTCGCGGCGTACAGGGACAGGCTGGTGCTCGACCTCTATCCACAGCAGGCCGCCGATCCGCTTGAAGCGCTGATCACCGAGCGACTGCGCGATGCGCCCAAGACGGCGATGGCCAGCGCAGCCCCCGCCGACGCATCCGCGCCCTCGCGCTCCGGCACCCAGGCCGCCGATCCGCTGGGTGACCTCATGGCGCAGCAATCCGCCCGCCCGACCCCGTCGGTGACGGTCACTCAGGCCAATCGTCCGACGGCGCCGGTCGGCCCGTTGCCCATTCCCCTGCCGTCGACGGGGAGCGCTCCGGCGGCGCCTCCTCCGCCCACCACCGGACGCAGCGTCGCCACGGCGAGCCAGACCGACCGCATCATCATCGTCGCGCTCGATCCGGGCCACGGCGGCGAAGACCCCGGCGCCATGGGTCCGAACGGCACGCGCGAGAAGGACATTGTGCTGCAGATCGCACATCGGTTGCGCGAGCGCATCAACGCGAGCAGCGTCAACGGCAACCCGATGCGCGCCTTTCTGACGCGCGACGCGGATTTCTTCGTCCCCCTCGGCGTGCGCGTGCAGAAGGCGCGCCGCGTGCAGGCCGACCTGTTCGTCAGCATCCACGCCGATGCCTTCACGACACCCGAGGCGAAGGGCGCGAGCGTGTTCGCGCTGAGCCAGGGTGGCGCATCGAGCAGCGCGGCCCGCTGGCTCGCGAACAAGGAAAACCAGGCCGACACGGTCGGCGGCGTGAACGTCGGCAATCACGAGGCGCAAGTGCAGCGCGCGTTGCTCGACATGAGCACCACCGCGCAGATCAACGACAGCCTGAAGCTCGGCGGCGCGATGCTGGGCGAGATCCGCAGCATCGGCGCACGCCTGCACAAGCCGCAGGTCGAGCAGGCGGGTTTCGCGGTCCTCAAGGCGCCGGACATTCCCAGCGTGCTGGTCGAGACGGCCTTCATCAGCAACCCCGAGGAAGAGACCAAGCTGCGCAGCACGGCCTACCAGGAAGACCTGGCGGATGCGCTGATGCGCGGCATCCAGCGCTACTTTGCGCAGAACCCGCCGCTGGCGCGCAGCCGGCAGTTGTGAGTCGGTGCCTTTGAGCGGTCAGTCCGTTCGAAGGTCGACCATCGCATCCAGGGTTGTCTGGAGCGCCGCGGCGCGACGCTCGAATTCCGCGTGGACAAGTGCGGCGAGGGCCTCCACCTCACTTCGTTGGATTCGGCCCATGCGCCTGCGCGACGCTTGCGCCCTGGCGAAAATTTCACGGGCGCAAACGAGGGCGCGGTATGCCTCGTGCACTGCGGTGCGCTCGACTGCGGCTTGCCTGGCCAGTGCGGCGCGTTGATCTGCGGGTTTGGAAAAAGCGTTCTCGCCCGTGAGGGGAACGTCGGGGTGGCGCGCGGGCGCGCAAGTAGGGTGGACCAAGTTTGGCCTCCAGAAGCTGCAGTTTGCAAAAACCGCCGCACCCGACGCCAATCAGGGGCGGCGACTCGAACGGGTTGGCGTACCGGGCAGCTCCTGCGAGAACCGGCGAGCCTCGCGGCTCCCCGCTCGAGCCGCCAAAAAAGGGGCACGAACAACGAAGCCGCAGGACTACTGCGGTAGTGGCTGCGGCTTTCGTCGCAGTGCTGCATCGGGACGCCAATCCCAGTCACGCCTTTTTTGACGTGACGAACAAAGTATAGCCAGCGTGAAATCCTGCGAGCTTGTCAGGCTTGCGAATCAAGTGAATCAACAGCTTGCGCACCAAGGATTCATCGCTGCGCGAGCTCAGTTCACGGATCCGTATTGAACAACGGCTATCGCCAGGTCCGTGAATCCGCAGCCCGTTGCGGTCATAGAGCTCGCCAAATTGGTGGCCAGACAGCCGACATTCGCCGTTGATCCCGAGGGAAGTCAATACCTCTGAGCGGCGTCAGTTCCGACCGGCTTTTTGCATTCATGCCTGAGCGGTGCGCAAACGTGTGTTTTGGCGGGCGGCAACGAAATTGGCTTTTCATGGCGGCAGGGCAAGGGCTCTATTCGCTGTATGTAAACACTCAAGGTGCGAGAGTCGGCTAAGCGAACCAGATCGGGCTTACGTACTCGACCACCGGCTCGGCGGCTTTAGGGCGAGCTCAGTATGGGCGAGCAAGCGGAACTCCAGGGGTGTGGCTCTGTTTCTTCATGGCGTTCCCAAGTGCATCTACCTGAACCAACCTTCTGGGGCCGCCGCTGACATCGCGGGCACTCGGCGAAAAAAGTCTCGTGGACCTACGATATGTACATGAGCATCAAAACAACCGACCTTTGTGACGCATGTGAGCAGGCGCAGGCCTGCGCTTTACCGTTTGTGGGATATGGCCAAATTAGGGCGTTTGCCGGCGCTATCCGCACAGCGCGATACACAGATGGGCTCAGCGCCCTTCGCGTCCTGGTCAATCAAGCGGGCGATGGACAGGTACTCGTCATCGACGCAGGTGCATTGGAATGGCGTGCACTCTTTGGAGACGTCATGGCCGGCCTCGTCACTCGCAACGGGTGGGCAGGTGTGGTTGTCAACGGCATGATCAGAGATCGAGCGGAGATCGACGACATGAACATCGGGGTGAAAGCTCTCGGAACGATCCCTCGCCGGGCCAACATGGGCGGAATGGGCGAAATAGACCTCCCGGTTCATTTTGGCGGGATCACATTTCCCCCGGGTGCACGGTTGGTTGCGGATGAAGACGGGGTGATCGTGCTGCCGCAGGGCATGACGGAATCGGACATCAACGTTGCTGACGCAATTGCTGCCACAGTTGGGTACGCCACTGGGTCAACCCCACGGTAAACTGAAGCGGCGGACTCGGCGCCGTATCAGACCTCTCCCCGATGATCACCCTGCATCACTGCGTCAGCGCACGCTCGTTCCGCCCTCTTTGGATGCTCGAAGAAATCGGGCTGGCCTACGAGCTTAAGATGCTGCCCTTTCCGCCGCGAGTTCTGTCGCGGCAGTACCTTGAGGTCAACCCCCTCGGGACAGTGCCGATGCTTTCCGAGGGCGCCATACGAATGACCGAATCGGCCGCGATCTGCCAGTACCTGGCTGCTCGCTTCTCGGCAGGCCAACTGGATGTAGGCCATGAAGAGCCAGATTTCGGTTCGTACCTCAACTATCTCCATTTCGGTGAGGCGACCTTGACGTTTCCTCAAACGCTCGTGTTGCGGTATGCGCACTTCGAACCTGCGGAACGAAAGCAGCCGCAGGTCGCTGAAGACTATGCCAAATGGTTCCTGGCGCGCTTACGAACGCTGGAGCCGCTGCTCGCGGAGCGCGACCACCTCTGCGCGGGGCGCTTTACTGCGGCGGATGTGTCGGTCGGCTATGCGCTGCTGCTGGCCCAACACCTTGACCTGGCAGGGCGCTTCACCTCGTCGGTGGCGGCATATTGGGAACGTCTACAGGCGCGACCGGGCTTCAAGGGCGCAATAGATGCGCAACAAAGGGCCGCCGAGGCGCAAGGTGTTTCCCTAACCCCCGCCCCCGAGATCAGGCCGGATGGTCGCTAAATGCCAGTGCGGGTTAAACGCCTGATAGGAAGGTCCTGAATTTGCTCCAACCGGCCCGCGACCTCTACCTCCGCCCCCCTAGGCGCGTGAAGTGGACGGCTTTGCAATGTTTCACTGCGCTTGTTGACGGGAGCAGAAATGTCGAATGAACCCAAGGAAGATGGAGCGCGAATGGTCCCAATGAACGTGGGCACGTGGATCCGCAAATTGGATCTCATGACGTTGCGCTTGTTTGCTTCGATTACCGAAGAGCGAAACATCGGGCGCGCTGCTGTCCGCGAGTCAATTGCTCCCTCAGCCGTCACGAAGCGAATTCAGCAGCTGGAGGACACGCTCGGCTTTAGGCTGATGTACCGCGATCCGAAAGGCACGCGCTTGACAGCGGCAGGCGCGATAGTTGATTCACATGTCAAGCGCATCCTGACTGCCATCGACGACCTCCACCATGAACTTGGTGACTTCGTCGTGGGTGTTCAGGGACATGTGAGACTTTGGGCCAACGCCTCCGCGCTTGCAGAATACTTAGCCGAGGATCTGGGCACATTCACCCGCAACTTTCCAGCAGTGACGCTGGACATTGACGAGGGCGATTCAGTTGAGGTCGAGCACGCTGTGGCGTCCGGCGTGGCCGACGTCGGAATCTGCTCGCCTCCACTCGACCCGTCGCCCAAACTATCGATCCAGCCTTATCGCACCGACCGCCTCGTGGCAGTAGTCAGTGTCCTGCATCCTCTCGCCAATACGGAAAAGTTTACGTTTCGAGACCTGCTGGGGACCGATCTCATCGGCAGTGGCAAAAAGAGCGGAATGACCCGGCTGCTGGAACACGCAGCAGCACAACTGAAGATGAAATATCAGCCCAGGTATCGAGTTGCCTCTGGCGAAGCTGCTCGCAGCCTCGTCCGGGCCGGCCTCGGCGTGGCGATACAACCGTCGGGGATGGTGTGGCCTTATGAAGACGCAGAGCGGGTCCGCTCAATCCCGATCACGGACAAGTGGGCGGAGCGAGACTTGTGCATCCTCACACTTGCATCACGTCCTCACTCCGTCGCAGTGACAACGCTGACTACATTTCTCACCGACACCAGAAATTCGAGGTAACGCGATACTCGCGCGCAAATTCAACTTCCAAACTGCCAATGCGCAAGCCGGTGACCGGCAACTTCGGAACGGAAGCTTGCCAAGCGGTCACCGCCGAGAGAGCCAAGGTAAACGGTGCGCAGGTCGGCTCCTCCAAAGGCAACGCTGGACACATTTCGCAAACCGCGTCGCATCCCCATCTCGAATACAGATTTTTCGACACCGGACCTGGCGTAAACGGTCTCGGCAAGTGCATTGAGTTCAGGGTCCGAGTCGTCCAGCACAACCTGCTTTTCCCCAGAGGGTGAAATGCGGATTACGCGGTTCGAGATCACACATGCCACCCAGACGCCACCAAGGCAGTCGAACGCCAGGCCGTCCGGAAAGTCTCCGTCGTTGAATTCATGGACGCATTCTTTGGCACCTAAGGTCACGCGGCCCGACTCCTCGTAGATCCTAAAGCGGACAAGTCGACGCCCAACCGACTCGTTCACATAGAGCCAATCGCCACTAGGGTGCACACGGCACTCATTAGCAAAAGCCAGCCCATCAGCAACAACGCGCGCCCCTTGTGGATCAACGACTGCGATGTAGCCGTCAGCAATATGACGGTCGAACCCCAGCTCTCTCGGCGTTTGGCGTGTGCATACCGTTATCCAGAGCCTGCCCTTGTGATCGAGCATGACGAAGTTGGTGTTGCTCATGCTTTGCCGCTCCACGTTCATGAGGAACGGCAACGGGCGGCGCGACGCGTCCAGTTTCCAGACGCCCCCTTCACCCCCCAAGTTGGCGATCAAGAAATCGCCGCTTTCAAGGAGCGCGAAGCCGTTGGAGACGAAGTCTTTCGGTGGGTCAATCAAAGGCTGGCGTGAGCACCCCAGCTCAAGAACACCAGCCTCGTGATCAGAAACGAACACCCGGCCGCTCTCCGTCACAAGCACGCTTTCAGGTCGTGAAAGCTTTTCGCCGTGAAACTCCAACTTTGGTTCTTGAATGTGAAGGTCTTCCATATCCCAACACTCTATGGTGCTTCGGACGCTCAACAGTTCTTCTTCGCCAGCGTGCACCTGCTAATCCGCGAATCAGCTACGTAGGACCTTCTCCGTTTGCGAACGCGCACCTGGCAAATGATCAACGTGGCAGGGCGCCGGGAAAATAGGATGGCCAAACAGTACCGCCTGGTGCGGAAAAAACCCAGGAGACAAAGCTTGAACCATTCAAGAACCCAGCTTGGCCGTCGTGTCGTGGCGAAAACCATTTTGACCGTCCTGTCCTCCGCCATCCTCGCGGCGCTTGGAGCGGACGCATTGGCGCAGACAGCCACTTACCCTGACAGGCCGATTAAGTGGGTGGTCCCCGTCCCGGCAGGCGGCGGCATGGACGCGGTCACACGGATCGTATCGGCAGGTATGGCTAAAACTCTGAACCAGGCTGTTGTGGTCGACAACCGCACAGGGGCCGCAGGAACGATTGGAACTGGTTATGTTGCCCAGTCCGCCCCGGATGGCTACACCGTCTTGACGATTGATAACTCTCTGTTTACAACCGCGCATCTGATCTTTAGCAAGCTGCCCTACTCGGCACCCAAGGATCTGAAAATCGTTGCCACGCTCGTACGAATACCGCTTGTTTTGGCAGTCCCAGGCGACAGCCCAAGCAAGAATTTCCAGGAATTCATCCAGTCTTCAAAGGACAACCCAGGAAAGATTAGCTACGGTTCCCCAGGGGTTGGCTCGCCTTTGCACGTCGGAATGGAACTGCTCCAAACGCGGACCGGCACGAAAATGCTGCACGTGCCCTATCGCGGAATGGGCAGCATTCTGACGGACCTGTCCACTGGAACTATCGGAGCCGCATTAGTTGACTTCGGCTCGGCAAGAGCCTTCGCTGAGTCCGGACGGATCAAGATTCTTGCAGTCGCCACCGAGAAGCGGATGTCCCAACTGCCGGCCGTCCCCACCCTTGATGAACTCGAAATCAAGAACGTTCCGATCTCTCTGTGGTTTGCTCTTGCCGTCCCAGCAGGTACACCTGAAGGCGCGATGACTCGCCTGGCGCAGGCTGCGCAAGTATCGCTTGAGTCACCAGAAGCTAAAGCGAAGCTCGAAACAATTGGCGCCCAGGTTTTTCTGAAGACTGGCCAAGCGGCCACTACGTTCAGCCGCGAACAAGTCGCCTTCTGGGAAACCATTGTAAAACCGATGGCGATCAAGCTGGATTAAGGCTGCGCGGGCCGGATGCTGGCTTCGCGAGCCAGCACGCACAGGAGCCAGGAATGAGGTCTGATTGCGTGGCCGAGGTGACCGGCCAGCGCCTCCTATGCAAGCGCTTGATCCTCGCAGCTACGTAATGCGTGTAGTTGCGGTTGAAAACTACTTGTCCACCACCCGAGCCGGCAGCCTATACGCAGCGATAGAACCAATAGCGACAAATGCCGACACAAGGTACATCCCAAGCTCAGGTCTACCAGTTCGCACATTGAGCCACCCAACTGCGAACGGCGATACAAACCCTGCGAGGTTGCCAAGCGAATTCACAATGGCAATGCCAACCGCAGCCGTTGCGCCGTGCATCATGGCCGTCGGAAAGGCCCAGATCAAGACCGTCGCAGACAACAGGCCTGCTGCTGCAATAGAGAGCAGAAGCACCGTCGCACCAGGTCCTCCGCCAACAGCCATGGCGCCAGATAGTCCAAGCGCACCCGCAATCATCGCTCCCGAAAAGTGAGCTCTGCGCATACGCGTCTTGTCTGCAGTTCGGCCGGTCACGAGAATGGCAGCTAGCGCAACCGTATAGGGGATTGCAGTCAATAGACCAACGGTGAATTCGTCGCTTACGCCTGAACGCATGATGAGCGATGGCATCCAAAAGTTCAGACCATAGAGGCCCATAATGAGGCAAAAGCAAATGAACGACAGCTTCCAAACCGCAGGCATTCGAAACATACTCGCCAGCGGAACGCCCGCGATTTTTTCCTGATTGTCGGCTCTAAGGTCATCTTCAACCGTCTCTCTGTCTGCTTTGGAAAGCCACTTCGCTGCGCCAACACTGTCATCCAGAAAGCCAAGTAGCAGCACCCCAGCAACCAAGGCTGGAATCGCTTCCAGAACGAAGAGCCACTGCCAAGGCTGCATGCTCGTCGAGCCAGCGAAGGAGTGGAGTATCCAGCCCGATACCGGCGCACCAATGATGAAAGCGAGAGGTATCGCGGTGCCGAAATATGATGTCGCGCGACCTCGGCGTGCGTTTGGAAACCAGGTGCTGAGGTAGTAAATCACACCCGGGGCGAACCCAGCTTCAGCTGCGCCAATTAGAAACCGCACGGCATAGAACTGTCCTGCTGTCTGAACGAACGCCGTCAGCGCGGAGAGAATGGCCCAGCTAATCACGATTCGCGCAAGCCAGCGCCTTGCCCCAACACGCGCCAAGATTGCGGAGCTCGGAACCTCAAATATGAAGTAGCCGATAAAAAAGATGCCAGCCCCCAACCCGTATACAGCGTCGCTAAACTCAAGCGCCGACTGCATCTGCGCCTTAGCAAAGCCCACGTTGACCCGATCCAACTGGGCGGCAATGTAGGCGAACATCAGAACTGGCAGCAACCTGAGACATATCCGCGCATACGCACGGTCTTTGGCTGAGCTGGCTGAGGTCGGCACAACAGCCGACGGAAGTGATGACATCATTTATCCGTACTCTTAATGAACTTCAGTGACGCGCCGGTGCTTCACGCGCCGCTCGATTGCGCGCCCATAACAGCCTTCGTCTCCACAAATTCATCAAGGCCCGCCCTGCCCCATTCGCGGCCGACGCCGGACTGTTTGTATCCGCCGAAAGGCGCCGCGAGATCTGGAGGGGCACCGTTCAGATGAACCATGCCAGTGCGCAGCCGCAAGGCAACTTTGCTCGCTCGATCCAGCGTGCCGCCATACACGTATCCAGAGAGACCATACGGACTGTCGTTGGCAATGGAGATCGCACTCTCTTCATCCTCGTAGGGAATCATGGTCAACACCGGTCCGAAAATCTCCTCGCACGCGATCGTCATGCTGTTGCTCGCCCGGCTAAACACAGTTGGTTTTGCATAAAAGCCAAGTCCCAACCCATCGGGTCGTCCCAGCCCACCGGCGACAAGAAGTGCGCCCTCGTCGATACCTTTCTGAATCAAAGCTTGAACGCGTTCGTACTGCCGCTCATTGGCGATTGGCCCAACGTCCGTCTCGCTGCTCATCGGATCACCAACTACAAGCTTGTTTGCAGCGGCAGCCGCGATGCGTTCAGCGTCTTGAATGAGGTTTGCAGGCACAAGCATTCGCGACGGCGCGTTGCAGCTCTGACCGCTGTTATGCATCATCGCCATAACGCCGTGCGTCACAGCTTCTTCAAGATTGGCGTCCTCCAGGATGATGTTGGCAGACTTGCCGCCCAGCTCCAGCGAGACCTTCTTTACCGAAGCTGCGGCGAAGGAAGACACGGCGCTCCCGGCACGCTGAGATCCTGTGAGCGACACCATGTCGACCAGCGGATGGGCGGAGAGAATTGGTCCGATGTCCTCGCCTTTCCCATGAACCATGTTGAAGACACCGGCGGGCAGCTTTGCTTCATGCAGTATTTCGGCAAAGACGTTTGCGGAGGCTGGCGCCAGCTCACTGGGCTTCAAAACGATCGTGCATCCGCTAACCAGCGCAGGAGCGACCTTGCAAGCGATCTGGTTCATCGGCCAGTTCCAAGGCGTAATCAAAGCGCAGACACCTACGGGCTCTCTCACCACGAGCGTGGAACCGTGAAGCTCCTGCCAGGGGTACGTCGGAGCAATCTGGAGAGCTGTCGCGAAATGTCCGAGCCCGATTGCAGCCTGCATCTTGACGGACAAGCTTGCATATGGAGCGCCCATATCCTGCGTGATAGCGCGGGCCATATCCTCCATTCGCTTCTCATACGCAGCGACGATGGCTTGTAGGTAGCCCAGGCGCTCCTTGAGCGAAGTTTGTGAGTATGCGTTGAACGCTGCTGCAGCAGCCTCGACTGCTTGGTTTACTTCGGTGGCGGAAGCCTGGCTAACTGTTCCTATAACCTCGCCGGTAGCGGGATTGACAACAGGAATGGTAGGTGCGTCCGTGGCACTCTGCCGCCAGGCACCTGAAATGTACGAGCTGTTCCGATGGAGCATTTTCTGAGCTGGAAGTGAAAGTTAGATTCAGGTAAACACCTCGCGTAAGCGATCTTTAGTCCACCGTTGCGCCAGTACGCTTGACCAGCTTGCCGTGCTTGTCCAGTTCGCTAGTGAGGAAATCACGCGACTGCTCCAGCGTTAGAGTTGGGGGTAGGCTGCCTTGTGCTTGCTGATAGGTGCGCACCTCTGGCGTCGACAGTGCTTTCTGAACTCTTCGATACGTGTCTGCGACGACCGGAGCTGCCATTCCGGCGGGCCCAATCACTGCAATCCATGAATCGAGGTTGACGCCTGGCAATCCGCTCTCTGCGAAAGTCGGGATGTCGGGCATGAATGAACTTCGCTGCGGCGACGTAAGCGCTATGGCACGAAGTCTTCCGGCCTTTACCTGCGGCTCGACCATAACGAGCGGCAGCATTCCGAAGTCGACCTGCCCACTCATGATGTCCGTCATCTCCGCAGACGCCCCCTTGTAGGGAATGTGTTGGATCTGCACGCCCGCTTCGTTAAGGACGTGTTCAGCCGCCAAGTGCAGTGCCGTTCCATTGCCTGCGGAGCCATAAGAGAATTTCTTAGGGTCTGCCTTCAACTCGGCGATCAGCTCTTTTGTGGTTCGGGCGTTGATTTTCTTCGGGTTGGTGACTAAAGCAAGTGGACCTGAAGCTACGACCGAGATGATTGTGATATCTCGGGAAACGTCGAACGGCGCAGACTTGTAAATAAACGGGTTGATGACCAAGTTTGAGGAAACCAGACCCAGTACCGAGCCGTCTTTTGGAGCGCGAGCAACCTGCTGCGTGCCGATCATTCCGCCTGAACCAGGAATGTTGTCGATAACAACAGGGCGCTCGAACGCAGATGTCAAAGCGCCCGATATCGCCCTCGCAAAGGCATCGTTGCCTGACCCTGCTTGATTTGGAACGATAAGGCGAAGTTGCCCGCTCCTAGTGGCCTGTGCGAACGCCGTGGCTGACATGGCCAAGGGCAAGCACGCCAGCAAGGCCACAACCGCGGACCGACGGCCAGAACTGAAAAACTTTTGGATCATCTTGTCTCTTTCGTTATGTTCGCGTGCTCAGCTGAACTGTTCGTGTATGCGATACGCCGGACACCTGCGCGCTCATCGTGGGCTACGCTCATCCACTAGTACTAGCGCGTTTGTTTACTGCCGACCTCAAGTGCGCCATGAAAATGTAGGGTCCTTTGTGCGGTCCTAAGCTTCCGTTTTCGCAACCGCCCGTTCGCCATTCGCGAGGGTGGCGCACGCCTCAGAGGAAGGTGCAGCGCTGAGCGTAGGGACCACGCTTGCGGAAGGTGATCTGAGGGAAGACCCCAAGAAGGTAGGTCAAGCCATGGAGGTGGCGCCTATCCCCCATCCGCTGGCACCGCCGTGCTCAGCCTCAGTCGAAGTTCTACGCGCCCGTCGGCCTACTCACGCGCGTTGCGGATGTGGTTATGGCAAGCCACCGCTTGTGTGGAAGCTGCTTGTTCTTGCCAAGTGCCGCCAGGTTGCTTCGCGTTTGACGAACGGTAGCCTGCGCAATGGGAAGTTCTTGAAACAGCCACGCTACATAGACTTCGAAGTGATGGAGAGACATAAATGACCCACCTCGAACTTCCTGGCCGCATTCTTTTTCTGTGCAATGACGAAGGCAAAGTGCGAGCCCAGTTGGGCGGCACCAACCTGAGCCTGAGCGATGCAGGACAGTTGCGCAATGATATTTCGACCGACGAGATCACGCCTGGCCCTTCGTTGATCCACGTCGATAAGGAATTAGGTCGCTACGTCTACACAGGTTTCAGCGCTGGGGACACTCAGCCTATTAGCAGGGATGCCGCGCTGGCGGGCAATTTTTCAGTCACCGTAGGTGGTCGTCGTTTTGGTAAGGGGTCGTCGCGTGAGCACAGCCCGATGGCACAGCGGTATGCCGGCATTCGCTTGGTAATTGCAGAAAGTTTCGAGCGAATTTATCGGCAGAACGCTGACAACGTTGGCCTCTACACCTCCACCGACCTGGGTCTTGTCGATCGTATTCAGCGTGGGGAGCAGATCGAGATCGAAGAACTCCTTGCCCCGCGCGACAAGCTGGCGGCGTCAATCCTTCGTATGGGTGGGCTGCTGCTCTACGGTCGTGAGCACCTGCAATCGGTTCAAAGCCAATCCGTGTCTGAAGACGATAGCAAGCCTTTAACACTCACGCAAAAGATTTTGCGGAGGCACGTAGTCCAGACAAGTCATACGAGCACCGACCTCATCCCAGGGCAAGGCGCTTTCATTCGTGCGGACTGGCGCTACATCATCGAGGTCTACACCGGAATGGCAGCTCACATGATGCACGCTACTTTTGGTCGGCCGTTGAAGCTGGTAGACGTGCCTTCAATCATAGGATTTGCCGAGCACGCGTCGTATATCAGCCAGCATCCCAGGTACCTTTTTCCAGCAAAACCCCCGGTCGGCATGAGAGTCATGCACGATACCCACGGCGAGTTCATGAAGGAGTATGGGATCCGCTCACACGGGTACCTGCCAGGCGCTGGCGGCTCCGAGGGTATCTGCCATCCCTTGATGGCCGAGAAATACGCACTCCCTGGCCAGGTTTTGGTGGGAACTGACTCCCACACGCCTCACTCGGGCGCTCTTGGATGTTTGGCATTTGGCGTTGGTACAACTGACATGGCCAGTGCCATGCTGACCGGCGCAGTGCGGTTGACTGTGCCGGAAACGATTCGCATCGAGTTCAATGGCGACGTCCCCGCAGGCATTACTGGCAAAGACCTCGCGTTGAGCCTACTTGCCAATCCAAAAATTCGTAGCGGCCTTGGACTTGGAAAGGTGTTCGAATTCGCTGGCACGAGCATGCGCCACTTGTCGATCGATGAACGAGCGACGTTGACGAACATGGTGGCAGAACTCGGCGGCTTTGCAGGGATCGTCGAACCTGACGAGAAGACCTGTGAGTTCCTGCGCGAACGGCGCGGCGTTGATTTCACGCTTGAGCCTTGGATGAAGAGTGACGAGGGCGCGAGCTATTCAGACACTATTGTTGTCGAGACATCTGAGCTATCGCCGATGGTTGCTGCTCCGGGCGATCCTGGAAACGGGGTACCCTTATCGAGCCTTCCGGAGCGGCCGAAAATCAACATCGCTTTTGCCGGGTCATGTACTGGTGGGAAGCGTGAAGACTTCGATGGTTATCACGCCGTCCTATCATGGGCGGCAGACCGTGGCTTGAAGGTAGCTGAAGGCGTCGAGTTCTATCTTCAGTTCGGCACGATGGCCGTCCGCGACTACTGCGAAGCCAACGGCTATTCGGAGACCTTCAGGCGGGTCGGCGCGACCGTTCTCCTACCCGACTGCGGTGCTTGTGCCAATACTGGTCCAGGAGCGTCACTGAGGCCCGAACAGGTCACGGTCAGTGCGCAGAATCGTAATTTTCCCGGTCGCTCTGGTCCGGGCCAGATATGGCTTGCCAGTCCACCTACAGTCGCGGCAAGCGCCATTGGTGGCGAGTTGTTGTCCTTCGCCGAACTCATGTCGCGGTTCGATGAGCAAGCCGTAGGTGCTGCCCTTCCACTAGGCGGATGAAGAGGAGCGTCGCTTCACCGGTTAGCTCGCTGAGCTCAAGGCTCGGGCCTTCACACGTTGATACTGTAGAAATTGACAAGAGAAAAATGCGCCTCCCTCTCATCTCACTTAAGCAACGTGCTGCCGCAGCCGGCGGTGCGTTGAGCAACGGTTATTGCATGATGCCGGGCACATTTAGTGCTGAGATTTTTGCATCTCAAGGTTTCGACTGTGTCACGGTCGATTTGCAACACGGCTTGATTGGTTCCTCTGAGGCAATCCCGATGCTTCAGTTGCTAAGCCGCTTGAACGTGACCCCTCTGGTCAGGGTGCCAGCGCTGAACGAAGGAGTAATCCAGCAGATGTTGGACGCGGGCGCTTTGGGTATTACCTGTCCAATGATTGAGACGAGTGAGCAAACCGCACGGTTGGTCGAGTACGCCTACTACCCTCCTCTTGGCCGGAGAAGTTTCGGCCCAACACTGCCTTTCAGCCAGTATGGAAGTGAGTACTTGGAGCAAGCAAACTCCACTATCGCTACGTTCGCGATGATTGAGACTGCCCGAGGCGTGGAAAACATCGAGGCCATTACCGATGTCGACGGCCTGACGGGGATCTATCTGGGCACCATGGATTTGGCGATGTCCCTCGGGCGCCCGAAGGCGAAGCTCTTTGAAGATGAAGTCTTAGATGCTGCAGTATCGACCATCGTGAGCCACGCGAAACGACAAGGCTTGGTTGTTGGTTTGCTCGCATCAGGCACTAGCAGCATTCGTAGAAGTATCGATTTTGGATTCAACTTTTTCACTGCTGCGACCGACATTGGCGCCATGAGGTCAGAAGCAGAACAAGCAGTGAAGAACTACAAAAGCGCGTTGGTACTGCCCGCTCGCACGAACGCGGAGTAAGCCTCGCTGAGTGGTCTCAGCACGCGCTTATCGCTCGACCATTTCGTTTGCAGCGGTGCGTCCGATTGCCTGAGATGCAGGGGCGCGATTAAGCCCGCCGTAGACCTGATGGCCCGAACAAAAGCATCCGACATCGAATAGACCTGCACAAGCTATCGTTTTGTAGCTCTCTCTGAGGCACAGCATGGACGATTGCCCGAGGTGGTCTGTAGCGCTACGCCAACTTTATAAAAAGGAGATATCCATGCTGGGTTTGATGCAAGACCAACCACTTTTGATCTCGTCGCTGATCGAGTTCGCCGAGCGCCACCATAGCGACACCGAGATTGTCTCGTGCCGCGTCGAGGGCGATATCCACCGAAGCACCTGGAGCAAGATCGCGTCGCGTGCACGGCAGGTCGCAAATGCGCTGGACGGCGAGAAACTTCTATTCAGCGACCGAGTGGCCACGCTTGCTTGGAACGGCTACCGCCATCTGGAGCTCTACTACGGCGTGAGCGGCACAGGCCGCGTGCTGCACACCATCAATCCGCGCCTCCACCCTGACCAGATCGCATGGATCGCCAACCACGCCGAAGACCAGATCGTTTGCTTTGATTTGAGCTTCCTGCCGCTGGTGCAGGCGGTGCATGGGAAGTGCAGCACCGTCAGGAAATGGATTGCGCTATGTGACGCCGACAAGGTTCCGGTCGACAGCGGCATTCCAGACCTCGTGAGCTACGAGGCCTGGATGAGCGGTCGATCCAACAACTATGACTGGCCGACTTTCGACGAGACCTCGGCGTCGAGCATGTGCTACACGAGCGGCACAACCGGTAATCCAAAAGCCGCCGTCTACAGCCACCGCTCAACGCTTCTGCACGCCTATGCCGCTGCCCTACCCGACGTGATGCGCATCTCCGCGCGTGACTCGGTGCTGCCCGTGGTTCCCATGTTCCACGTTAACGCCTGGGGCATCCCATACTCGGCCGCACTGGTAGGCGCAAAGATCGTGTTCCCCGGCCCGGCGCTCGACGGCAAATCAGTTTACGAACTCATCGAAGCCGAAAGCGTGACGTTCGCTGCCGGCGTGCCCACCGTATGGCAGATGATGCTGGGCCACATGCAAGCCAACGAGCTGAAGTTCTCCACGCTCAACCGCACCGTGATCGGCGGCTCGGCCTGCCCGCCAGCCATGATTCGTGCCTTCCAGGATGCCTACAAAGTAGAGGTGCTACATGCTTGGGGCATGACCGAAATGAGCCCGCTCGGCACGCTATGCACGCTGAAAAACAAACACCTGTCCCTGTCGCCCGATGCGCAGCTGAAAATCCGCATGAAGCAGGGCCGCGCCATCTTTGGCGTCGACATGAAGATCGTCGACGGCAATGGCGAGGAACTGCCATGGGACGCCAAGGCCTTCGGCGACCTACTGGTCAAGGGGCCATGGATCTCCAAGGAATACTTCAAGGGCGAGGGCGGCCATCCGCTCATCCGCGACGAGCAGAACCGCGGCTGGTTCCCCACTGGGGACGTCGCCACCATCGATCCCGACGGCTACCTGCAGATCACCGACCGCAGCAAGGATGTGATCAAGTCCGGCGGCGAATGGATCAGTTCGATCGAAATTGAGAACATTGCCGTTGCGCATCCGGCCGTCGCCATGGCGGCTTGCATCGGCGTGTTCCATCCGAAGTGGGACGAGCGGCCGATCATCGCGGTAGTGAAAAAGCCAAATATGGAGGTCACGCGCGAAGAGCTGCTGAAGTTCTACGAAGGCAAGACCGCCAAGTGGCAAGTGCCTGACGACGTGGTGTTTGTCGATGCCATTCCAATTGGCGCGACCGGCAAGATCCTCAAGACACGGTTGCGCGAAATGCTGAAGGACTACAAGCTGCCTGAGGTTCAGGCATAAGCTACTCCGCCGTCATCAAGGGACAGGCGTGCGCTACGTCCGCTCATGGTTCAGTTTCTGCCCCAGCTCGTTCGAATTTTGCCGTGGGTGCGAGTGACCGGTTCTGGGCCGATTGTTGCCTGCTACGTGGTCAGTGCGCACGCGCTTCGTCCGACCGTTCCGCTTCTCGCCGACTTGTGCCGCAATGTACTCGCGCTCAGTTCAACATTTCAATGCAGCCGAGGTCTTCCACCGCATGCTGAATCCGGACAAGCTGTGGCCACCAGACGTAGGCCGACATCTTCCTGGCAAATCGGGCGATAGGCGTACGCAGGTGAAGAAGCACCGCGAGCCGATAGTCTTCCTGAAGCGCCTCGCGCGAGTAGCCGCTCACGCCTGAAGCCGCCAGCGCCGCGTAGTAGCGGTCGAGCAGGTGATTCTCGAAGCGCTGACGAACCTCTCGGTCCCATTGCAGAGCCATCATGTAGGCAAGGTCCCAGACGCCGACACCGACATGCCAGCCGTCCCAGTCAATGAGCTTCGGTATGTCAATCGTGGCATCGCGCGGCAGCATCCAGTTCCAGACATGTGCGTCGCCGTGGACCAAGGTTTTCCCTTGCAGTTGTTCGGAGCGCTCCACCAGCGTAGGGAAGTCACTCAGGAATCGTGCGTACACGCCCCTTGCTCGGCTATCCAGTGCATCGCCTGCCTGGTTGAACAAGCGCTCTGAAGCCGGTTCCAGCCACTCTGACGACCGAAGTCTTTGCCAAAGCGTGGGGCCGGTGTCTTGCCAGGCGGCGTTGTTCCATCCAGCGGCGTGAAACTGCGCCAACGCTTCGACCAGTTTTTTGCTTCGCGCAAGAGTCGGCGGCAAGGGGGCTTCGCTGGGGCGTTCGTGCGAGCCGGACAAATCCTCCATCAGCAGCCACGTTCGCCCTGTCAGTTCATCGGTCCCGCCAGCGAAGTACTGGGGAACGACGGGGCAGTTCAGCCGTCCCGCGATGGTCTGGTAGAACGGCAATTCCTCTCGCCCAAATCCGACATGCGAGGCCTTCAGCACAGCGTGCGTCGGAAGGCTGGTCGTTGCATTCCACGCCAGCGTGACACCGACCAAGTCGGAAAGGTAGCCGGGGGCGTCGATGGGTCTCGGGGTCGCGGAAAGCAGCTGAGCGCCGGCGAGGTCGACGTTCGTCGAGATTGCTTCCATCAAGGATTCGGCCGCGAGCAGCCGGGTCAACAACGAACTGTCCAAACGATTCCTTTGAGTGCACGAAAGTGTTTTTGTTCGATGGCGCTGACGTCTGATTGTGCCAAGTGACTTCAGCGAGCCGCATCAGGGCCGCGAACCTACGAACGAGCGGCGGCATCGAAGGTCCGCATCTGGGCCGACTACAGCCTCACATCATGTTCGCCATTTGTTCGAGGACGAACGCCAGTCGCGCCTGCACAGAAACCTTTGGAATGACGCAGGTTGAATACCCAGCCTCGACATACGCCGCCACGGTTGACGCATAGGAACGGGTAGCCCGCTCGAAGCTTGCTTGGCGCTCAGCATTGCGCACATAGACTTCCGGCCAGGGCTCTGCAACAAGTATGGTCGAGGCACAGCGGTACTGAGCGGGCGCGGTCAAATGACGAGGTTCCAGGGCCAACCCCGACAACTTCAACCAGGCCTGGCATTCCGGAATGCCAGGGCTCCAACCCGCACCGCCCATGCGTAGTGCATTCGGCGTTGCACTTTGGGCGTCGGTCATGACGAGCTCCTTCATCCATGGTCGATTGTGGCCAGACCAATGGTCAGTGCGCACGCGCTTCGAAAGGGCGGATCGACCGCAAGAGCCCTGACTTGCCATCTGAATCGGCCCTACCATACAAGGACGGAGGGTAGGTTTACATGACCATCGAACTGAGCAAGGAAGCCCGGAAGGAGGCCATCTCCTCCATCGAGAGGTATTTCCGGGAAAACATGGAAGAACCCATCGGCAACATCGCCGCGGGTGCGCTCCTCGGCTTCTTCCTGGAAGAAGTCGGCCCGGTCATCTACAACCGCGCCGTGTCCGAGGTGCAGGAGCGCCTGCAGGCCAGGATCTCCGAACTGGACATCGAAGTTCATGAGGAAGAATTCCAGTACTGGCGCAAGTACGACCGCAAGGACCGGGCGCGGAAATGATGGAAGCAGCGACTTCGGGTAGCCATCCGAAAAGCTCGCGTGAGAGTCGACCTCGGGCGCAGAATCCGAAGCCATGAACAAGGTGATCTCGTCAATCCTCCTGGCGATCGCAGGGCTTGTGACCTCGGTGCCCGCCATGGCCCAATGGCACAACACCCCTCAGTTCGATCGCGACCTGCGAGCCTGCGATCGCAGGGGCGTCAATTTCGAGCGATGCATGTGGGACAGAGGCTGGCAGCGTGGCAACGGCCACCGCTGGGTTCGCAGGGGACATCAGCAGCACTGGCAGTCGCCACCTCACCATTGGCAGGCGCCGCCGCCGCATCACTGGCAACAGCCGCCTCCTCCCCCGCGGCGCAACCAGCCCCGGCTGAGCGACATGCAGCAGCGCGCGCTGGACAACTGCCGGCTGCTGCCGCCCGCGGAGCAGCCGAGGTGCCGGGCGACGGTCATGTCGACCGTTGGGCGGTAGGCCGGAGTTACTCGGCCTCGATGCCCGCCGCCTTCACGATGCTTCCCCACTTCCGCGATTCCGCGGCCTGGAACTTCGCAAGCTCTTCCGGCGAAGTTGTGAACACTTCGGTGCCGGTGGGCTCGTAGAAGGCCGTCCTGGCCGCCTCGCTTTTCGCGGCCTTGACCAGCAACTCGTTCAGCCGCTTGATCACCGCGGGCGGTGTCTTCGCCGGCGCGTAGGCGGCGAACCAATAGCCCATCTCGTAGCCCTTCACGCCGGCTTCGGCGATGGTCGGTACGTCGGGCGCCAACGGCGAGCGCTTCGAGCTTGAAACACCCAGCGCACGCAGCTTGCCGGACTTGACCTGTGGCAGGCCGGTCGCGGTGTCGGTGATCATCATGTTGATCTGGCCGCCGAGAAGGTCGGTCACCGCGAGCGTGTTGCTCTTGTAGGGCACATGCAGCAGCTTGATGTCTGCCATCTGTTGCAGCAGTTCGCCCGCCATCCGGCTCGACGAACTGCCGCTGCCGAAGCTGTACTTGCCCGGCTCCTTCTTCGCCAGCGCGACGAATTCGGCGACAGTCTTCGCCGGGAACGATGGGTTGACCACCATGATCTGGCCGCCCTTGCCGAGCGCGGCGATGGGCGCGTAGTCCTTCACGGGGTCGTACGGCAGTTTCTTGAAGAGGTGCTCATTGGCCGCGTGCGTGGTGTTCGTGGTGATCAGCACCGTGTAGCCGTCGGCGGGCGCCTTCGCCACCTGCTGCGAGGCAATGAAGCCGCTCGCTCCCGCCTTGTTGTCGATCACCACGGGCTGCTTCGTCTCCGCCGTCACGCCGTTGCCGATCGCGCGGGCGATCTGGTCGGTGGCTGTGCCCGCGGCGAAGGGAACCACGAAGGTGATCGCCTTGTCGGGGAAGGCCTGCGCCTGTGCCAGCAGCGGGACGATGGCCAGTGCGGCGGCGAGCGCAGTGACGGGGAAGCGTTTCATTGTTGTGTCTCCAGAGGGGTTGGTAAGTGAAATCGAGAAATCAGTGCGCATCGCTGCCGACGAGCAGCGATGCCAGTTCCTGCGGAACGCGAATGCGCAGATCGAGCAACAGGAAGGACAGCGCCTTTCCGTGCGTATCAAGGTTCAGCGCGTCGTTCACGCCGCCATCGAGCACGCCATCGAGCACGAAGTTCATCGCGTGGAGCCTGGGCAGCAGGAAGCGCTGCACGCGCTCGGGCGCGCGATGTTGGAACTGCGCGGCCACCGCTTCGGGCGTGACCTGCTCCACCAGCAACGGATAGAGGGCCGGATGCCATGCGATGACGCTGATGTTGGAGCGGTCGCCCTTGTCGCCTGTGCGGCCGTGCGCGGCGCGGTAGAGGGCGACCTCGATATCGTTGTTCATGCGGACACCTCCTCGACCTTTGCGAAGCGCACCGGCACCGCCTCGCGCGGCAAGAGGCATGAGATCGTGTTGAGCCGTGGCGTGAGCGCGGTCCGCACCCCGCCACCACCGGCCGGGCCGCAGGTGTAGAGCGCCATGACTTCACGCGCGAGGCGCTCGGCTTGCGCGCGATCCTCGTGCGTTGCGGCGACCCTCAGGCGGATGTCGCGCAAGCCGGCGTCGGGCGTGGCCGCGAGCGTCCGGCCGGCGTCGTCGCCCAATACGCTGACGGCGCCGATGAGGTCGACGCGCAGCACGAGGCCGTCCAGGCGCTTCTTCAGCACATCGGCGGCAAGCCGGGCGCGCGACTCGGCACGCGGCCCGGCATACGAGATCTCGCCTTCGGCCAGCCAGCCGCCCTCATGGCACACGTTGACCTTGTAGTGCGTCGGGCGCGCATGGCCACGCACACCGGTGACCGCCACGCGGTCCGCACCCACCGCGCGGACTTCCGCCTCGGAGATGTCGGCGACGACATCGGGCGTCAGGTACGCGGCTGGATCGTGGACCTCATACAGCAGTTGTTCCTTGACGGTGGCCTCTGTCACCAGGCCTCCGGTGCCCTCCGACTTGCCGATCGTGCAGCGGCCATCGGCATCGATCTCGGCGATCGGAAAGCCGACCGCCTCCAGGCCCGCTACATCCTTGTAGCCAGGATCGGCGAAGTAGCCGCCGCAGACCTGCGCGCCGCATTCGAGAAGATGGCCCGCCATGGTGGCGCGGCCGAGGCGCTCCCAATCGTCACTTCGCCAGCCGAAGTGCGACATCGCCGGCCCGACGGTGAGTGACGGATCGGCCACGCGCCCGCACACCACGATCTGCGCGCCGGCATCGAGCGCTGCAGCGATCGGCTCGGCGCCGATGTAGGCATTGGCGCTGACGAGACGAATGCCATCCATCCTCGCGCCGAGTTGTTCCCGCAGCAGCGCGAGTTGCGCCGGCGCCGAAAGGTCATCGCCCTCGACCACCGCAATGTGGGGCGGCTCGGCGCCGAGCTCACGCGCCATGCGCGCGATGTGCCGGGCTGCGGCACGCGGATTGGCTGCACCGAAGTTGCTGACGATCCGGATGCCGTGCGCAAGGCAACGTGCGAGCACCGGGCGCAGCATCGCATCGAGCAGCGGCTCGTACCCGGCTTCGGGGTCGGCCCGGCGACGCAGTTGCGCCAGGGCCAGCGTGCGCTCGGCCAGGGTTTCGAAAATCAGGAAGGCGCGCTGGTCGGCGGGGCCTCGTTCGAGACGGGCGATGAGCGTATCGACCACCGGCCCGGCGGCGTCGGTGCGGTCACCGGAGAAACCGGCGGCACAGCCGATCAGTAGCGGGGGGCGGTCGATGGCATTCATGAGGATGGACTCTAGGCCGGTGCGTTCCATTCGTAAAATCGAAAGTTCGGATCGATTCATCCGTATTGCGGATCACTGCATTGAAGACACCCGACCTCTCGACGCGACAGTTGCGCGCGTTCCTTGCGCTGGCCGACCAGTGCAACTTCACGCGCGCGGCGCAGAGTTGCCATCTCTCGCAGCCTGCGTTCAGCGCATTGATCCGCGGCCTCGAGGATGCGCTGGGCACGCGCCTGTTCGACCGCGACACGCGTAGCGTTCAGTTGACGCCCGAAGGGCGGTTGTTCGAGGGCTCGGCACGTCGCCTGATGGACGACGTGGTCGGCGCGATCAGGGACCTCGCCGACCACGTCGAGCGGCGCAAGGGCCGCGTGCGCGTCGCCGCGTTGCCCTCGCTCGCCGCCGGCTGGCTGCCGGCGATCCTTGCGGAGTTCCAGCAGGCGTGGCCGGGCATTGCCATCGAATTGCACGATGCGCTTTCCGACGCCTGTATCGCGCAGTTGCGTGGCGGGCAGGCGGACTTCGCTCTGGCTTCGTCAGAAGCCGGTACGGCATCAGCGAGCGATCTGTTGGCGCGCAAGCTGTGCAGCGACCGGTTTCACCTCGTGTGCCGCGCGGACCATCCACTCGCGACGGAGCCGCGCCTGACGATGAAGAAGCTCGCGCCCTGGCCCTTCATCCAGATGGCGCGCAACAGCAGCGTGCGCCAGTCGCTGGACGCGGCACTGCATCCGTTGAGACTCAACGCCACTTTCGAGGTGGAGCATCTCGCAACGGTGATGGGGCTGGTCGAGGCTGGGTTGGGCATCAGCGCGGTGCCGGCACTCACGCTGTTTCACTTTCAGCGCGAGACGCTCGTGACAAGACCGCTGCCGCTGCCGGCGTTGAGGCGCACCGTATATATCGTCCGGCGCCGCGAAGGCAGTCTGTCGGTCGCTGCGCAGACGCTGCACGACCTGATCATTGCGCGACTGGGCGCGCTCAGGCTGGAATGATCGAGTTCCTCCGTGGTTGTGACGCCTCGGAACTCCGGCGATTCGCCAGGTTGAACTTTCGAAATTGAGGACCGAGCGTCCGGAGTGCGCCGCGAAGCGGACTTCGACAGCTACGCGCTTAGGCTGCCAGCTTGACCGTATGAGGCCGGCAGATCAAAAACTCATTGGCCTCGCGGCCGGCCAGGCGTGGCGCTCCTTCAGGTTTTCAAAGGAAACGAGTTCGCCGGCGATCGCGCTCGCTGCCACGGTCGGCGGACTCGCAAGCCAGACTTGGCCGGGGCCGCCGCGGCCGGGGAAGTTGCGGTTGATCGCGCTCACCGTGATCTGTTCGATCCGGGTCGAGCCTCCCGGGCCACAGTTTCCGCAGGCTCCACACGAAGGCTGAAGCATGCGCGCGCCGACTTTCTCGAACGCGTCCATGTAGCCCTGGGCGACACAGTGGTCGCGCACGGCCGTGGTGCCGAACTGCAGGAACAGCTGCACGTGCGGCGCAACCCTCAATCCGCGGTCGGCGGCCCACCGCAAGACTGCGTGGTAGTGGTCGAAATCCTCGCGTTTGCCCGCGGTGCACGAGCCGCCGTAAGCGATGTCGATGCGTACCGGCGGCACCTCGGCCAGCGGAACTCCGTTGCCGGGGTCTCCGGGGCGGGCGACCATCGGCGGGACGACAGCGCAGTCGACGTGGAGGGTCTCCGCGTAGGTGGCACCCTTGTCGCTGTGCATCCAAGGCTCGAGCACGAACTCGACGCCGCGGCGCTCGCGCAGGAAGCGCAGGGTTTCGGCGTCAGGCGCGACGATGCCGGTGAAGCCGCCGAGTTCGGCCGTCATGTTGGTGAGCGTGGCGCGCTCGTCGGTGGACAAGCCGGCGATCGCATCGCCGCAGAACTCGAACACCTTACCGACGCCGCCTCCGCGGCGGATGAACGGCAGCGCCAGCAGGTGCAGCACGATGTCCTTGGCCGTCACGCCCGCCGGCACGCGGCCGTCGAGCACGATGCGTAGTGACTGCGGCACCGTCAGTCGCACCGCGCCGGTCACGAAGGCATTCGCCATGTCGGTCGTGCCGACGCCGAAGGCTACGCAACCCAGCGCACCGCTGTGCGGCGTGTGCGAATCGGTGCCGACAACCAACTGGCCCGGCAGCGCGTAGTGCTCGGCCATCATCGCGTGCGAGATGCCCGCCACGTTGCTGCCGTCGTCGGAGGCCGCCTCGTCCTCGCTCAGCGTGCGATGCGTGCGCAGCGCGTAGCCGGCCGCGAACGCGCGCTGCGCCTCGACCATGCGCTGCACGTTGGGCACCAGGCCGCCACTCACATGCGCAGGGCTTTCCTTTACATAGGAGGTGTGGTCTTCGAACACGATGATCGAAGCCGGGTCGCGCAGCGCCAGGGGTCGGCCGAAGCTCGCGTGCAGCATGTGCGCGGCCATGCCGGTGTAGTACTCATGGATGAATCGCCAGTCGGCCCGCACGAAGGCGCCGTCGCCCGGCGTGGGATGCGCTTCAGTGAGTTCGGTGGCCAGCGCGTGGCGCGCCACGATCTTCTCGAACAGCGTGCGCGGGCGCCCGCTCGCCGCGTCCGCCACGGTCGTGATGGCCCGCATGTGCTGCTGGCCAAAGCGCAGCAGTCCACCGCTGCGAAGGATTGCCGCCGCCAGCGCATCGCGGCCCGCCACGAGGTCGTCGAGCGGAATCGCTTCGGCCGCCTGGATGCGCACGATCAGGCCGAAGTCGGTCGAAGTGAACAGGCCGATGTTGTCGGCGTTCTGGCGATAGATGCGCTCGAAGCTTTCGGCGATCACGAGTCGCACGCCGGCGAGCTTCTCTGCGGCCGGGCTGTGCTCGCGCGAGGAGCCCTTGCCGTAGCGCTTGCCGGCGACCACCACCTCGATGCGATGGCTGCGGATGGCGTCGGTGCCGATCGGCGATGCGTCACCTGCCCGGAAGCCGGTGTAGGGGTAACGGCCGAGCTGGTCGTCGTAGTGCGTGAGGATTGGCAGCGGCGTGATCTCGTCAGTCGATACGTCGTCGCGCAGCGGGAGCGCCGCATCGAGCGGGATCGCTTCGCCCTGGAGGCCGCGGCGCACCACTTCAGGCGATTGGCTCAGGAAGAGCACGCCCGGCGCGAACTGAAGTGACCCGCTGCTGGCTGCTGAGGAACTGGCTGGCATGGCCGGATTCTCCCGTGGCAGGCGCGAGCCTACTGGGGCTCGATCCCTGCCTTCTTTACCAGGCTCGCATACTTTGCCAGTTCGCTCTTGAATTCAGACTGGGCCTGGGCGGAGGTGCCGATACGGATGGTATTTCCCTGCTTGGCCATCGCGTCCATGACAGCTGGGTCCGAGAACGCTGCCGCCACGGCGTCGTGAGCCTTCTTGACGTTGTCCGCCGACATGCCCTTGGGCCCGATCACGGCGAACCAGGCGTCCACCACGAGATTGGGCAACCCCTGCTCGACGAAAGTCGGTATTTCGGGCGCGGCTGGCGTGCGCTGGGCGCCAAGCGTGCCGATCGCGCGAAGCGCGCCGCTCTTGATGTGCGACTGGACACTCGGCAATGCAGCGGTGCCGAACTCGACCTGTCCGCCGATCAGGTCCGTGACCATCGGGCCGACGCCCTTGTAGGGTATGTGCTTGGCCGTGACGCCGGCCTGCTCGAGGAAGAGTTCGGTCGCCAGATGCAGGATGGTGCCGTTGCCGCCGGACGCGAAATTCAGAGCACCCGGCTTGCTCTTGAGCAGCGCGATGAACTCCTTGCTGTTCGTCGCCGACACCTTGGCCGGATTGACCACCAACACCATCGGCGTCGCGCCGATCACTGCGATGGGCGTGAAATCGCCGGGCATGTCGAAGGGCACCGACTTCAGCACACTCGGAAGGATGACCACGTTGTTGGACACGATCGACAGCGTGTTGCCGTCGGGAGCCGATCGCGCCAGTGTCTGCAGTCCAACCACCCCGCCTGCTCCGGGCTGGTTCTCGACCACCACGGCCGCGTTGAGCGCCTTCGACAATGCCGGCTGGGCAGCGCGCGTGATGGCGTCGACGCCCGAACCGGTTGCGTTCGGAAGGATGAAGCGGACCGTGCCGGACTGTGCGCTCGCGGTGACGTGCCATGCGCCGGCCGCGATCGCGGCCGATGCGGCCAGAATCGAGCGGCGCGAGAAGCTTCGCGTTGAGATCATTGGTTGTCTCCATGAATCTTGGGAATGACGTGTGTGGCTCTATGCGACCACGTTTCTAGACCGCATGCCCTCCATTTCGTCCGGGCCAAAGCCCAGTTGTCCGAGCAGTTCCGTAGTGTGCTCCCCTAGCCTCGGCGGACTCAAGCGTACGCCGAGGCGTTGACCTTCCAGCGTGATCGGGAACAGCGCGGTCTTGACAGTCTCACCGGCTCGCGGGCCGTCGGACAGGCGCATGTTCGCGAGCCCGCCGGTGGCAAGCAGGTGCTCATCGTCGTACAGGTCTTCTGGCTTGCGAATTGGGGCGAAGGGCAATCCGGCCTTTTCCATCACCTGCGCAAGCTCACCCGCGCTTCGATGCGCGATGCGTTCGCCGATCGCCTTCAACAAGCGCGGCCGGTGCGCGACCCTCTCGTTGTTGGTCGCCAGTGCGGGCTCGGCCTTGAGATCCTGGAAGCCCAAGGCTTCGCAGAAGGTCGACCATTGCGCATCGCTCACCGCGGCCAGGAAGATCTGTTCGCCGTCCTTGACCGTGAAGACGTCATATACCGACCAGGGGTTGTCTCGTGCGGGCATGGGTGCCGGATGCTTGCCGGTGACCGCGAACTGCAGCATGTGCTGCCCCATCAGGAACACGTTGTTCTCGTACAGGGCGGATTGCACTTCCATGCCGCGGCCTGTGATGCCGCGCTGGATCAATGCGCCGAGGACGGCGATGGCGCCGAACAACCCTCCCATGATGTCGTTCACGCTGGTGCCCGCGCGCAGCGGATCGCCGGGTCGACCGGTCATGTAGGCCAAGCCGCCCATCATCTGCACCACTTCGTCCAGCGCCGTTCGATGATCGTAGGGCCCCGGCAGGAAGCCCTTGTGGCTTGCATAAATGATGCGCGGATTGACTTTGGAAAGCGATGCGTAGTCCAGACCGTACTTCGCCATCGTGCCTGGCTTGAAGTTCTCGGCCACCACGTCGGCCGTTGCGGCAAGGCGGCGCGCGGTCTCGGCGCCTTCCTCGGTATGCAGGTCGATGCCGATGCTTTTCTTGTTCCGGTTGAACATCGGGAAGAAGCCCGCGCCGGCGCCCACGAGGCGACGGCTGTGGTCTCCGGCGACTGGCTCGATCTTGATCACTTCCGCGCCGAGGTCGGCCAGCACCATGCCGCATGTGGGCCCCATCACCATGTGCGTGAACTCGATGACTCGCAAGCCCTTCAACGGCTGCGCGACCTGGGTTGCTTCGCTCATGCGTGCTGCTCCCGTTTCATAGTCTTCGGAAGCCCGGCGCGCCAGAGCGTGCCGTGAAAGGTCTCACCCTCCAGCCAGTGTTCGACCTTGCGGCGAAGGGCCAGCAGGGCGTCGAAGTCCTGACCGGTCTCGATGCCCATGCTGGCGAGCATGTACGCGACATCTTCGGTCGCCACGTTGCCGCTGGCGCCAGGCGCGTGCGGGCAGCCGCCGATGCCCGCAATGCAGGCATCGAAACGCGTGATGCCCAACTCCAGCGCCGCATAGACATTGGCCAAGCCGAGGCCGCGCGTGTCGTGGAAGTGAGCGCAGTTGAGCTTGTCGCCAGCGACCGTTAGCACGGCCTCGAACAACGAGCGCACCATGCCGGGATCGGCATAGCCCACCGTGTCGGCGAGGCCCACGGCATCGGCGCCAACATCGATGGCCGCCTTGACCAGTCGCACCACCTCGTCAGACTCCACCCGTCCCTGAATCGTGCAGCCGAAGGCCGTGCTGATGCCGACCTCGATCTGCGTGCGGGATCCTTTGGCGTCCCGCGCGTCCACGATGCGCGCGATGTCTACGACAACTTCGTCGGGTGTCTTGCGCAGATTGGCGAGGCTGTGCGCGTGGCTGGCCGACAGAGGCAACAGCATGAACTCCGCCTCGCATTCCATCGCTCGCTCGGCCCCTTTGAGGTTGGGCACCAGCACCGACGCCCTGAGGCCGGGCAAGGTCCTGGCAAAGGCCAGCACCTCGGCCGTATCGGCCAGTTGCGGCAACAGTCGCGGCGGGACGAAGGAGCCAACCTCGATCTCGCGCTGGCCCGCCGCGTAGGCGTCGCGGATCCATTCGAGCTTGGCGGCCGTTGGCACCACGCGAGCGATGCTTTGCAGGCCGTCACGCAGCCCGACCTCGCGAATCACGGCGCGCCGTGGCAACCGGGAAGAGGGAATCATCACTGTCTCCTTGTTCGTTCGCCTAGCGCGGCTTGCGTCTGGCGGTCGTCGAAGTCTAGAATTTCCCGATCGATAAATCTTCGCCATTTAGGAACTCTACAGTTCCGAACCGGAATATCTTGCGCGACTTCGACCTCACCACTTTGCGCCTGTTCGTCGCAGTCTGCGAAACGGGCAACATGGCCCGCGCCGGCGAACGGGCCCACATCGTCGGCTCCGCCATCAGCAAGCGATTGGCACAACTGGAAGACCAAGTGGGCACGCCGCTCCTGCTGCGCAAGCGCCATGGCGTGATCCCCACACCAGCTGGGAACACTGTGCTGGAGCACGCCCGCAGCATGCTCGACAGCGCGGCGCGCATTGCGCGCGACATGGAAAGTTATGTGGCCGGAACACGCGGCAAAGTCCGCGTCCTGGCGAGCGTATCGGCCATGACGGAATCGCTGGCCGAAGATGTCGCGGCGTTCCTCAACATGCCGGCGCATCGGACAACGCAAGTCGACCTCGAGGAGAGGATCAGCCCGGAGATCGTGCGCGGTGTGCGCGAAGGTTTGGCGTCGCTGGGCGTGTGCTGGGATGCCGTCGACCTCGGCACGCTCCAGTCTCGCAGCTATCGCAGCGACCATCTCTGTGTCGTCGTACCGCAAGGCCACATGCTTGCGCAACGCAAGCGCCTGCGATTCGAGGACACGCTTGACTTCGAACAGGTCGGCTTGCCGGTCACCAGCGCCGTCCAACAGTCGCTTCAACGCGCTGCCGCGGAACTCGGCCACACGTTGGTCAACCGCATCGTCGTCAGCAATTTCGAAGCCGCGCTGCGTGTCGTGTCGGCGGGCCTCGCCATCAGCCTTGTGCCCAGAGAGGTCGTCGGGCGGAAAGACGCGGCTCACGCGGTGCGCATCATTCCGCTGGCGGAGTCATGGGCCGAGCGCCGATTCGTCGTTTGCTTTCGCAATGCCTCCGAACTCTCGCCCTCCGCTCAGTCGCTGGTCGAGCACCTGGTTGCCAAAGCAAGCTGAATGGGCGCAATCCACAGCGCGGGGCAGCGCCGGTCGCGATGAGCCTGCAGGAGGGTCCGACGCACGAATTGCTTTACTGCAACGGGCAACACGTCAATTCCTCAGTTCTCAACGTTCATGTCCTATGGGATTCTCTCGGGAGGCCTGCTGCCCGAGTTGTTGGGCGAGCCCAATGAGAATGCCTTCGGGCCCCCGGATATAGCAGAGCCGATACATGCCTTGATACTGAACCACTTCGCCCACGAGCTTCGCGCCGCGGTCAACGAGGCGGGCGAGCGTATCGTCGATATCCTCCACGGTGAACATGACGCGGAGATAACCGAGAGCGTTCACTGGGGCGCTGCGATGGTCTGCGACCACAGGCGGCGCGAGGAAGCGGGACAACTCGAGCCGGCTATGACCGTCCGGCGTACGCAGCATGGCAATCTCGACGCGCATGCCGCGCAATCCAGTGACGCCACCCGCCCAGTCTCCTTCAACCGGGGCGCGTCCCTCGAGTTCGAGACCGAGTTCAATGAAGAACTCGATGGCCGCATCGATGTCTTCCACCACGATGCCGACGTTGTCCATACGCTTGACCGTCATTGATGTCTCCTTGGGGTCCAATTAGTTGCATGCGCCGCTGCGGCGCCAGCAGGCACAGCGGGTCAGCGCTTCGCGCCGGAGCGCTTCTTCGAAGCAGACTTCGCCACTGACGCCTTCTTCGCGGCCGGCTTCTTCTGAGGCGCCTTCTTCGCAGCCATCTTCCCGGCAGCCGGCTTCTGTCGCGCCGCCGCGCCGCCCTTGCGCAGGACGGCCTCCCAGGCCAGGCGGGCCCAGCGTGCCGCTTCATCGCGGTCTTCGTAGATTTCGGGCGGCGCTTCTACGTACGACGTTGGCGTCAGCTTGCCCGAGCGCATGTACTCGAAGGGCGCGAGCCCTTTCGCCTCGAACGTGGCTCGGCTCTCCTCGTCGGTCTTGAGGTACAGGCGCTCGCCGCTCACAAGGCCGAACATGCGCCCCTCGTGGAAGATGCCGTGGCCGCCGAACATGCGACGGGCCGACACGCGGCCGAAGCGCTCGAACACTTCGGGGAGTTCTTCGGCCAGCCTCATCGTGCCCACAGAAGATGGGTGACGACCACGACAAGCGCGACATAGGTCGTCATCGCGCCAGCCAACAAGCTTGCCAACAGCTTCATAGCCCTTCGAGCGCTGCGTTCAAACGTGCATCGCTGCCAGAGCGCCAACGACGAGGCCGACGCCTGCGACTGCAAGCATTCCCCACTCCAACCACTTTCTCCGTGTCAGCAAGGCCATGGCAGCCAAGGCGATGGAGACCTGCAAGGCCGTGGTGGCTTGCGCCCAACGGTGATGCTCGTGCATTTGCGCCTCCGATTTCTGGTCCCAATCGGTCGCCTCGGCCTCCAGCCTCTGTGCGACGAGCAGGATTTCAGCCTTCTCTTGCTCATACCGCGAAATCTTCGCCTGCCAGTTCTCCTTGCGGTCATCGGGCGACGTATCCCTGGCGAACTCAGCCAGCGATTGCTTCGTGCTCTTCGACTGGAAGTAGTTCCATTGGTTGGAAGCCTCGGTTTTCTTCATGCCGGCGTTGTTTTTGTAGAGGCCCGCGTTGGCTTGAGTGAGCCCTCCCATATACGAGAAAATCGCCCCTACTGTGGCGATGACAGCAGTGCATACGGCAATTTGGCTGGTCATGCTCTTGCGGCCAGTAGAAGCCGAATCAGAGTCGCCATGCGCACCAGCGTGCTCGAGCTCGTGGTCGTGCGGGCCATGCACGTGATAACCGCCTGCTGACATGGATTTCCTTGTTGTCGTGAGGAGCCAAGTATGACGAAGCCTGCGGGCCTCAGTGCTCCTCGAAGACACGCAGGCGATTTTGTTGTCGCTTTATAGCAATCACCATGATGCGATCCCCGGGATCGATCGGATGGCGGTAAGCACACGGTCGAAGGCTTCGAGCGCTGCATTCGCGCAAGATGCGACCGCCCTTTCGGGCACCGCACTGGGGCGCTCTCCTACATCCCGGCAGAGCGATCTCCAGAGAATGAATTCACCAAATCACTGAAAGGTGGACATCATGAAGACAAGACTCTGGATTTCGGCAGCAGCCGCCACTTGCGTTCTCACGTTGGCCGGCTGCGCGGGTGGCCCCAACCAGCAACTCGGCACTGCAGGTGGTGCCGTAGGCGGTGCGGTGATCGGCCATGCAATCGGCGGCAATACCGCAAGTACCGTTGGTGGTGCAGCCGTCGGCGGCCTGATCGGCAACCAGGTGGGCCGCAGCGTCGACGAGCGTAACGCTGAGCGCACCTACTACCCGAACAACACCTACTACCCCAACAACGGTCCGCGCTACTGAGCAAGGAACTTGGGCCGTGACCTTAGAGCGCGCCTTCGGGCGCGCTTTTTCATGGTGCCGTGAACGTATAAACGCGGCATGAGACAAAGCAAAAGCATCCTTCGAACCTTCATCGCTGCATCGGCCATCGTTCTGGGCGCGTGCAGTACCACCCGCAATGCCGGGCCGGGCCCGCAAGCCGCGAACGCCTCGCCGCCACCCGCCACCTCGCCGTGTCCCAAGGGCATCCCTGACGGCACGCGCTGCTACAGCGGCCAGGACAGCGCGGGTGCCTTCTACTGGGTCGCCATTCCCGCCGACTGGAACCAGGTGCTGGTGATGCATGCGCATGGCGGACCGGAACTCGGCGCACCTTCAATGGCGCGCGCCACGGAAGATCTTCAACGGTGGGCCATCACCGTGAAAGCCGGCTACGCATGGGCCGGCTCGACCTACCGGCGCGGCGGCTATGGCGTCACGATGGCCGCCGAAGACACCGAGCGCTTGCGGGCACGGTTCGTCCAGGCCTTCGGCACCCCGCGTCGCACCCTGTTGCACGGACAAAGCTACGGTGCCGGCGTCGCGGCCAAGGCCGCCGAACTCTATGCGACGGTCGATGGCCGCAAGGGTCCATATGACGGCGTGCTGCTCACCAGCGGCGTGCTCGGCGGGGGCACGCAGGCCTACGACTACCGGCTCGACCTGCGCGTCGTGTACCAGTACGTGTGCAACAACCATCCCCTGCCGAGCGAGCCTGCGTATCCGCTGTGGCAAGGCCTCCCGCGGGATTCGAAGCTCACTTCAGCCGAGCTGGCACGCCGCATCGACGAGTGCACCGGTGTGCGCAAGGCGCCCGCGGACCGGACCGCGCAACAGCGCGCGAATCTCGAGCAACTCCTCGAGACCATTCGCATTCCCGAACGTTCGCTCGTCGGCAACATGAACTGGGCGACCTTTCTCTTTCGCGATCTCGTGCAGGAGCGGCTCGATGGAGGCAACCCGTTCGGCAACATCGGCGTGAAGTACAGCGGGTCCAACGACGACATTGCGCTCAACGCCGCGGTGCTGCGCTATCGCGCGGACCCCGCCGGCGTACGCAAGCTGGCGGCCGACAGCGATCCGACCGGCCGCGTGAATGTGCCCACGCTGGGCTTGCATGCCATCGACGATCCGACGGCTTTCGTCGAGCTCGAATCGGTCTATCGCGGTACCCGCGAACGCGCAGGCACGGCGGACCTCCTGGTGCAGACCTTCAGCCGCGAATCCGAGCACAGCTACCTGAGCGATGCCGAATACCCCACGCTGTTCGCCGCGTTGCTCGACTGGATCGACAACGGCCGCAAGCCGACGCCGGCCAGCATCGCAGCGAGCTGCAGGGAATTCGAGGCCCGCTTCGGCAACGGCTGCCATTTCGATCCGGCATACGTTCCGCAGCCGTTGTCGGCGCGTGTACCGCCGCGCACGCGGCCGTAGGTCCGACGGCGCGAATCAGTGCTTCAGTGCGCTGCCGATGCGCCGCGGGCGCGCCAGGCGCCATAGATCGCGATCAGGCCCGGGATGAGGATCAACCCCCAGATGATCTTCTCCAGGTGCTCCTTCACCAGTGGCAGGTTGCCGAAGAAGTAGCCCGCAGTGCAGATGCCCACCACCCACAACAGCGCGCCCACGATGTTGTAGAGGGTGAACTTGCCACGGTTCATTTCCGCGACGCCCGCCACGAACGGCGCAAAGGTGCGGATGAAAGGCATGAAGCGCGCAAGGATGATGGTGACGCCGCCGAATCGCTCATAGAACGCATGCGCCTGGTCGAAGGCCTTGCGATTGAAGAAGCGCGAGCTTTCCCACTGAAACACCTTGGGGCCGAAAAAGCGCCCGATGCTGAAGTTGCACTGGTCACCCAGGATGGCGGCCGCAAGCAGGATGGGCACCGCCAGCCCGACGCTCATCAACCCCGCGCCGCAGAGCGCACCGACGATGAACAGAAGAGAGTCGCCCGGCAGGAAAGGCATCACGACCAGCCCCGTCTCGACGAACACGATCAGGAACAGCAAGCCATACACCCACGGCCCGTAGGCAATCACGAATGCCTCGAGGTGCTTGTCGATGTGCAGGATGAAGTCAATGAGGAAGGAGATGATTTCCATGGCGGGCATTATCACGACAGTGTCCGGGGCGCTCCTAGAATGTCCGTGTGAGCGCCCTCCCTTCTTCCATCGACCCGGCTGCGCGCCGTCCGATCCGCGAACTTCCCGACGAGCTGATCAGCCAGATCGCGGCCGGCGAAGTCGTGGAGCGCCCCGCGTCCGTGGTACGCGAACTGCTCGACAACGCGCTCGATGCGGGCGCGCGGCAAGTCACGGTCAGGTTGTCCGCAGGCGGTGTGCGCCTCATTTCGGTGGAAGACGACGGCCAGGGTCTGCCGCGCGATGAACTGCCGCTGGCCCTGCGCCGCCATGCCACCAGCAAGATCGCGAGCCTCGACGATCTCGAGACCGTGGGCACGATGGGTTTCCGGGGCGAGGCGCTCGCAGCCATCAACGCCATCGCGGAGTTGAGCATCCTCTCGCGCTTCGCCGGTGCCGACGCCGCCTTCCTGCTCGACGGGCGTACCGGCGAGTTGCGGCCTGTCGCGCGCGCGAACGGCACCACCATCGAAGTGCGCGAGCTTTTCTTCGCGACGCCGGCGCGACGCAAGTTCCTGAAGACCGACGCGACGGAGCTTGCGCACTGCATCGAGGCCGTGCGCCGCCACGCCCTCGCGCGGCCCGAGGTTGGTTTCTCGATGTGGCACGAAGGCAAGCTGGTCGAGCAGTGGCGCTCCGCCGCATCACGCGATCAACGGCTCGCCGATACGCTCGGCGACGACTTCGTCACGCAGAGCGTCGCGGTGGACCACGTCGCCGGATCGGTGCGCGTGACAGGCCGTGCCGGCATTCCCGATGCCGCGCGCTCGCGGGCCGACCAGCAGTTCTTCTATGTCAACGGCCGCTTCGTGCGCGACAAGGTGCTCGCCCACGCGGTTCGCAGCGCCTACGAGGACGTGCTGCACGGGCAGCGCCAGCCGGTGTATGCGCTGTACCTCGAGATCGATCCCGCGCGGGTCGACGTCAACGTGCATCCGACGAAGATCGAGGTGCGTTTCCGGGACGGGCGGGAAGTGCACCAGGCGGTGCGCCACGCCATCGAGGATGCGCTCGCCGCGCCACGCGCCGGCGACGCGGCCGACGCGCCGGCAGAGCCTTTCTTCAAGCCGCGCATGCTGCCGGCTTCGGCGTCATGGACCCAACCCGCGATGCCGTTCGCAGCGGAGCGCGGCCTCGGCGATGCCGCAGCCATGTGGCCGGCCTATCGGAAGGAAGCGCCGGCCGAAGCGCCCATGGTCGCGGACACCCGCTGGGTCGCACCGTTGGCGCCGCAACCCTTCTCGCCCAGCGCGCCACCGCAATCCGCCACGCCCGCCGAGTCCGAAGCCTGGCCGCTGGGCCGCGCACTGGCGCAACTGCAGGGCATCTACATCCTGGCCGAGAACACCCAGGGCCTGGTGATCGTCGACATGCACGCCGCGCACGAACGCATCGTGTACGAGCGACTCAAGACCCAGCTGGACGGTGCCGCGATCACCAGCCAGCCGCTGCTGATCCCGGCCACCTTCGCAGCCACGCCACAGGAAGTGGCGACGGCCGAGGCATGCGCCGCCGTGCTCCCATCGCTCGGACTCGAAATCACGCCCTTCTCGCCCCGCACCCTGGCCGTGCGCGCCGTACCCGGCACGCTGGCCGACGGCGACCCTGTCGAACTCGCGCGGAGCGTGCTTGCGGAACTGGCCAACCACGACGCCAGCACCGTCGTGCAGCGCGCCCAGAACGAACTGCTCTCCACCATGGCCTGCCACGGCGCAGTGCGCGCCAACCGCAAGCTGACCCTCGACGAAATGAACGCCCTGCTGCGCCAGATGGAAGCCACCGAGCGCTCGGACCAGTGCAACCACGGCCGCCCGACCTGGCGCCAGCTCTCGGTGCGCGAGCTCGACGCGCTGTTCATGCGCGGCCGATAGGCGCCCTCTTTCCTTCGCTTACAACCTGCCGACTGAAGGCGCTCGAAGCGCGTCCGGCAATGGAATTCGACCCATTTGGCCGGGATTGAGGTTGAAACCAAGGGTTTTCGAGCGTCATCGGCGGACCGGGCACGCACGTTGCATGAAGTCTTTCGTTGAACTTTCCGGCCCTCTCGCCTGTCTTTCAGCCTTCATGAAATCCTGGACTCTGTTCGCATCCGCTACCGCCGTGGTCGCCCTGTTGGCGGGCGGGTGTTCCACCCTCGACGAGCGTCAGCGCGAGTGGATCTTCCAGCCCAGCGACCGAAGCTGGGGCAATTCGGAAGCGATGAGCCAGGGCATGGACGACGTCTGGATCGACTTCAAGTCCTCGCTCACCGGCGAGCCCGCGCGGCTGCACGGGCTGTGGCTCGGCGGTGCACCGGAGTCGCCCGACACCCCCGTGCTGCTCTACCTGCACGGCGCGCGCTACAACGTGGCCGGCTCGGCGCCGCGGATGCGGCGCATGCATGAACTGGGGTTCTCGGTGCTGGCGATCGACTATCGCGGCTTCGGAAAGAGCTCCAAGGGTCTGCCTTCGGAAGACTCGGCCCGCGAGGATGCCTACGCGGCGTGGACCTGGCTGGCCGCCCACCATCCCAAGCAGCCTCGCTACATCTTCGGCCATTCGCTCGGCGGCGCGATCGGGATCGACCTGGCCTCCCGCGTCAACGACGAAAGCGGCGTTATCGTCGAAAGCACCTTCACGTCCATCGCCGATGTGGTGAGCAGCTTCAAGTGGGGCTGGCTGCCGTTCGGCCCCCTCATCACGCAGCGCTTCGAGGCGATCAGCAAGGTCAAGGACATTGGCGCGCCCCTGCTCGTGGTGCATGGCGCGGCGGACAGCCTGATCAATCCGACCCTGGGTCGCAAGCTGTATGACGCCGCAACGGTGCCCAAGCTCTTCGTGCTCGTCGAGGGCGGATCGCATCACAACGCCAATTCGATCGGGCAGGTGCAGTACCGCGCGGCGCTCACGCAGCTGTTTCGCATGAAGGAGCCGCCCGACGAGATGGCAGCGCACGACGACACCACCGCCGCCGCGCCGCCGCCGGCCGCCCTGCCCGCGGTGCACCGCCAGATCCGCCAGCCCGGACCGGCCATCTGACGCGCCGCTGCGCTCTTCGCGCGGGCTTTGTTAACCTTGGGCGCATGCCGCCCCCTGCCGCACCGGCCCCTTCGCAAAGCGCGCCGCGTGCCCGCGCCCCGTCACCCACCCCCGCCTCGCAGCGCCATGTCGCGCTGGCTGGCCCCACCGCGTCGGGCAAGACAGCGGCCGCGCTGGCCATCGCGCGCGTGCGGCCGATCGAGATCGTCAGCGTCGATTCGGCACTGGTCTATCGCGGCATGGACATCGGCACCGCCAAGCCCACACCCCAGGAACGCGCCGAAGTCCCGCACCACCTGATCGACATCCGCGATCCGAGCGAAACCTACAGCGCCGCCGCCTTCGTGCAGGATGCAAAGCGGCTGATCGGCGAGATCAATGCACGCGGCAGGCTGCCGCTGCTCGTCGGCGGGACGATGCTCTACCTCAAGGCGCTCGCCGACGGCATCGATGCCATGCCCGCGGCCGACCCCGATGTACGCAAACGGCTCGAAGCCGACGCCGCCGAACTCGGCTGGCCGGCGATGCACGCCCGACTCGCTGGTGTCGATGCCATCACCGCCGCGCGGCTGGCGCCCAACGACAGCCAGCGCATCCAACGCGCGCTGGAGGTCTGGCACAGCAGCGGTCGACCACTGTCGAGCTTTCATGCCGCGGGCGCCAGCGACAGTGGCTGGCAAGCCGCCGCGTTCATCTCCCTGGAACCCACCGATCGCGCATGGCTGCACGAACGCATCGCCGCGCGATTCGACGCGATGCTGTCGGCCGGCTTCATCGCCGAGGTTCAGGCGCTGCGCGCGCGGGGCGATCTTGTCGCGGACCTTCCCTCGATGCGCTGCGTCGGCTATCGCCAGACCTGGGAAGCGCTCGACGGCGCATGGCCCATCACCGAACTGCGCGATCGCGGCATTGCGGCCACGCGCCAGCTTGCCAAGCGCCAGATCACCTGGCTGCGCAGCATGCCGCAGCGCCATGTGATCGCCGCGGAAGCGCCGGACGCCATCGCGCAGGTCGTGCGGCAGGTGATCGACATCGCATGACGCTGCGCATCACCGACCTGGGCAAGCACTATGGCGACGTGCCGGTGTTCGAGCATGTTTCGCTCCACGTCGCGACCGGCGAGTTCGTCGCGATCGTCGGCGAATCGGGAGTCGGCAAGTCGACCCTGCTCAACTGCATGGCCGGGCTCGACAGCTGGGACTCGGGCACCGTCGCGCACGACGAAACGGACATCGGCGCGCTCGATGCCGAGGCGCGGGCGATCTGGCGCCGCCGGCACGTGGGCTTCGTCTTCCAGGCCTTCCACGTGCTGCCGCACCTCGATGTCGCGCAGAACGTCGGGCTGCCCTTGATGCTGCTCGGCCAACGAGGCCCCGCCGGCGACGCGCGAGTGGCGCAGATGCTCGATGCGGTCGGGCTGTCGGGACTGGGCGAGCGACTGCCGCAGGAACTCAGCGGCGGCCAGTTGCAGCGCGTCGCCATCGCGCGCGCATTGGTGCATCGCCCTTCGCTGCTGCTGGCCGACGAGCCGACCGGCAATCTCGACCCGACCACCGCCGCCCGCGTGATGGACGTGCTGATCGCGCAGACGCGCGAGCACGGCGCATCGCTGGTGCTGGTGACGCACTCGGAAGCCGCGGCGGCGCGCGCCGACCGCATCCTGCACCTGAGTGCCGAAGGAATTCGACGCTAGGCGTCCGAGCCGGCAAGGAGCGCAGCGTAGCGCTCCAGGTCGACATTGCCGCCACTGATGATCACGCCGACGCGGGCGCCGCGAATCGCGTCGCCTGCCGCGCAGGCAGCTGCGAACGCAAGGCAGCCCGTGGGCTCGACCACCATCTTCATGCGCTCGGCGAAGAAGCGCATCGCATCGACAAGCTGCGCATCGCTCACCGTCACGATGTCGTTCACGTCGCGGCGGATGATGCCGAAGGTGTATTCGCCCAGGTGCTGGGTCTGCGCGCCGTCGGCGATGGTCTTCGGCGTCTCGATGTGCACGATGTGGCCCGCACGCAGCGACTGCTGGCCGTCGTTGCCGGCCTCGGGCTCGACGCCGAAGATCCTGCAGTCCGGAGACAGGGCGCGGGCCGACAGCGCCGAGCCTCCCGTCAGGCCGCCGCCGCCCAGGCAGATGTAGAGCACGTCGAGCGGGCCGGCATCCTCGATCAGTTCCTTTACCGCCGTGCCCTGCCCCGCGATCACGTCGGGATGGTCGTAGGGCGGGATCAGCGTCATGCCGCGCTCGGTGGCCAGGCGCCGCGTGAGGGCCTCGCGGTCTTCGGCGAAGCGGTCGTACTGCACCACCTCGGCGCCGTACCCGCGCGTGGCGGCGAGCTTGGCCGCCGGGGCGTCGTTGGGCATCACGATGACGGCCGGCATTCCGAGGATGCTCGCGGCGAGCGCGATGGCCTGTGCGTGGTTGCCGGACGAAAAGGCGATCACGCCAGCCTTGCGCTGGGCGGCATCGAACTTCGACAGGGCGTTGAACGCGCCGCGAAACTTGAAGGCGCCCATGCGCTGGAAGTTCTCGCACTTGAAGAAGAACTCGGCGCCCCAGCGGGCGTCCGCGGTCCGCGAGCGCAGCACCGGCGTGCGGTGGGCATGGCCTTCGAGCCGCGCGGCGGCAGCGATCACGTCGTCGTAGCTGGGGAGTGTCTGCATGGCGCGGAGCTTACCTCCGCATCGCAAAAAACTTGCGAGGGCCCTGTCGAAATGCCCTCTTGCGTTACGTCATTGGTGTGAGCGATCCTGCTCGTGTTCTTCAAGTTTCGGAGTTGCCATGCAATACATGTTGATGTTCTACCAGCCCCAGTCGGAATTCGACCAACGGGAGGATGCTGCTGCGCAGGCCTATCGAGCCAGCTGGATGGCCTACGTGGGCGCGATCCGCCAATCGGGCGTCGTGCTGAACGGCCACGGCCTCACCCCGCCGATGACCGGCACCACACTGCGCGTGCGCGGCGACAAGCGCCAGGTGCAGGACGGGCCCTTTGCCGACACGAAGGAGCAACTCGGCGGCTACTTCGTCATCGAGGTGCCGGACCTCGACGCGGCCCTCGAATGGGCGGCGCGCGCGCCCTGCGCAAGCACCGGCGGCGTGGAAGTGCGCCCGGTCTTCACCACGCCGGACATGTGACCGGCCCGGCGCTTCAGCTTCAGGAAGCACGCGCGGCCGCCGAGAAGGCCGCGCGACAGTCGTACGGGCGGCTGGTGGCCATTCTCTCGGCGCGCACGCGCGACATCGCTGCATCGGAAGACGCGCTCGCCGATGCCTTCGCGCGTGCACTCGAGCGCTGGCCGGTGGACGGCGTGCCCGAGCGGCCCGAAGCCTGGCTGTTGAGCGTCGCGCGAAACCGCACCCTCGACGCCTGGCGGCACAGTCGGGTGCAGGACGAAGCGACGCAGACCCTGCTGCTCCTGACCGATGAACTCGGCGACGAGGCATCGGGCGGCGATGCCGTGCCGGACGAACGGCTGCGCCTGCTCTTCGTCTGCGCGCACCCGGCCATCGACGCGGCGGCCCGCGCACCGCTGATGCTGCAGACCGTGCTGGGATTGGACGCCGTTCGGATGGCCGGCGCCTTCCTCATCGCGCCGGCCACGCTCGGACAGCGGATGGTGCGCGCCAAGGCCCGCATCCGGGCCGCCGGCATCCCCTTCGAGTTTCCGCGCGCGGGCGATCTGCCGCAGCGGCTGCAGGATGTGCTGGACGGCATCTATGCCGCCTACGGCACCGGCTGGGACGATGTCGATGGCGCCGACGCCACGCAGCGCGGCCTGACGGCCGAGGCGATCGACCTGTGCCGCATCCTCTGCGGCCTGATGCCTCGCGAACCCGAGCCGCTGGGCCTGCTCGCGCTGATGCTGTTCTGCGAAAGTCGCGTGGCGGCACGGCGCAGTGACATGGGCGACTACGTGCCGCTCGATGTGCAGGACACCGCACGCTGGGATCGCCCGATGCGCGATCAGGCCGAGCAGGCGCTGCGCGCCGCGGCATCGATGAACGCGGTCGGCGCCTACCAGATGGAGGCCGCGATCCAATCCGCACACTGTGCGCGGCGCCTGGGCGCGCATGTGCCGCCCGATGCATTGGTGGCGCTGTACGACGGCCTCCTTGCCTTGCGCCCGAGCATCGGCGCGCAGGTCAGTCGCGCCTGTGCGGTGGCCGTGGCTGCGGGGCCGGCCGAAGGCCTGCGTGCACTCGACACGCTCGCCGCGGGCGAGGTCGCCAACTACCAACCCTACTGGGCGGCCCGGGCTCACCTGCTGGGCCAGGCCGGCGACGCTGAAGAAGCAGGCCGGGCCTACGCGCGTGCGGCAGGGCTCAGTGCCAGCCCGGCGGTCCGCGCCTACCTCGCCGCAGTGTCCAGCCGCCTTTGAAGGCAGGTCATTGCGCCATCAGGTAGTTCGCCACCGCATCGAATGCCGGCAGCGTGAGCGGATCGTTCGCGCCATTGGCGGCAATGGGATGCGCCGCGTAGCGCACGATCACCATCTCCGCCTTGGGATCGACGTAGATGCTCTGCCCGTGGATGCCCCGCGCCATGAAGGCGCCGTGCGCGTTGTGCGTGACCCACCACATGTCGCGATACGACCAGCCCTGCAGCAGCGGGTAGCCGGCCTTGACGAACTTGGCGCGATCGCCGCCACGGCGGATGTCCTCGACCACCGCCTTGGGAATGGCTTGCTGCCCGTTGGCACGACCGTCGTTGCGCATGGTTTCGCCGAAACGGGCGAGATCGCGCAGCGTGGTGTTCAGCCCGCCGCCGCCGGATTCGGTGCCTATGCGATCGACCATGAAGTAGGCGTCCTCTTCGGCGCCGATGCGGCGCCAGATCTTCTCGCTCATGAGGTCGGCGAGTGATTTCTGGCTCGCCCGGCGCAGGATCCAGGCGAGCACCTCGGCATTGACCGTCTTGTAGGCGAATGCTTCGTCGTGCGCGCCCTCCTTCTTGAGCGTGCCCAGGAACTCGTAGAAGGACTTGGGCCCTGTGTAGTTGGGGCCCTGCGTCAACATGCCGCCGGCGCGGGCGTAGTCCCAGATCTCCGCCTTGGGATCGGCATAGTTCTCGGAGTAGTGCACGCCGATGGTCATGTCCATCACCTGGCGCACGGTGGCATCGCCGTACGCGCCATCCTTGAGTTCGGGGATGTACCTGGTGACGGGTGCGGCCGGGTCGAGGGCGCCTTCGGCCACCATGATGGCCGCCAGCGTGCCGACGAAGGACTTGGTGACCGACATTGCCAGATGCGGACGCTCGGGCGTGAGCGCGCCGAAGTACTTCTCGTAGACCACGCGGCCGCGATGCAGCACCAGGATCCCATCGGTGTAGGTGCCGGTGATCATCTGGCCGAAAGTCATGTCGACGCCGCCCAGCGTCTTGAAGGGCAAGCCGTCGAGATCGCGCGGCGCGGCGGCCAAGGGACTCGGCTGGCCGCCGCCGCGCCACACGTTCCGCGTCGGAACGGTTTCGCGAACGTGCGAGAAAGACCACCGCGTGCGCGGATAGACGCCGCCGGCCGGATTGTCGAAGGTGATCAGCTTGTCCGGCGGAGGCGGAAAGCCCTGCATCCAGCCCATCGCATCGACCGTGGTCGTGGCGGGATCGGGCAATGCGGGAGGCGGGTTCTGGGCGTTGGACATCGAGCTCCAAAGACAGGCACTGAAGGCCGCGAGCGCAAGCGTGCGCCGGATACGGAACATGGGGGTTGTCTCCTCGTTGTTGTAGCCGACGGATGCTAGCAGTCGCGGCAGGCGAGAATCGCTTCGCATGAAGGCGCTGCTTTCCACTTTCTCCTGGCAGGAACTGCGCCACCACCCATGGCGCAATGCGGCGGCGGTCGTCGCGGTGATGCTCGGGGTCGCACTGGCTTTCTCGGTGCAGTTGATCAACGCCTCGGCACTGGACGAATTCTCCAGCGCGGTGCGCTCGGTCAACGGTCAGCCGGACCTCGAACTGCGTGCTGCGCAGGGCAGCTTCTCCGAGGCGGTCTTCGCGCAGGTGGCGCAGCATCCGCAAGTGGTGCTCGCCAGCCCGGTGCTGGAGGTGCAGGGCGTGGCACTGGCCGGCGAGCGGCGGGTGCCGGTGCGCGTGGTCGGCATCGATGCGCTGGTGTTGCCGACCATCGCGCCCGCGTTGATGCCGCGCCCCGTCGAGGGCGGCGATCGGCTGGCGCTGCTGGCGCCGGGCCATGTGTTTCTCAACGCTGCCGCCAGAAAGTCGCTGGGAGAGAACGCGACGACTGTTCAGGTACGCGTCGGTGCCCAATGGCAGACACTCGATGTCGCCGGGCAGGTCGCCGCCGGCGGTGCCTCGCTCGCGGTGATGGACATCGGCGCGGCGCAGGACCTGTTCGGCCGGGGCGGACAACTCACCCGCGTCGACCTGCGGCTCGCACCGGGCGCCGACCGCGCGGTCTTCATACGCTCGCTGCGCGAGTCACCGGGCTGGCCGGTGGGTATCCAGATCGCGGAACCAGGCGATGCGGCGCAGCGGGTGAGCAACCTCTCGCGCGCCTACCGCGTGAATCTCACCGTGCTCGCGTTGGTGGCCCTGTTCACCGGGGCCTTTCTGGTGTTCTCGGTGCTGGCCCTGAGCGTCGCCAAGCGGGCGCAGCAGTTCGCGCTGCTGGGGGTACTCGGCGTCACGCCACGCGAGCGTCTGAGACTGGTGCTGGCCGAGTCCCTCGTGCTCGGCCTGATCGGCAGCATCGCCGGGATCGCGATGGGCGCCGCGCTCGCCCAGTTTGCGCTGCAGGTGCTGGGCGGTGATCTCGGGGGCGGCTACTTTGAAGGCGTGGCGCCAACCTTGCGCTGGAGCACGGGCGCAGCGGTGCTTTACGGTGCACTCGGTGTGCTGGCGGCCGGCGTCGGCGGTTGGTGGCCCGCACGCGCCGCGCAGGCGCTGCCCGAAGCCCAGACGCTGAAAGGCCTGGGCGCTGCACCGGCACGCGGCGCAGGTCATCGCGTGGCTCTGCTGCTGATTGCCGCCGGCGCGGCGCTGGCCACGGCGCCCGCCGTGTTCGGCATTCCCATCGCGGCCTATCTCTCGGTCGGCTTTCTGCTGGTGGGTGGCATCGCGGCGCTGCCGTGGCTCATCGCCCTGCTCTACGACCGGCTCGCACCCCTGTTCGCGCGACGCGTATTGCCGCTGCTGGCGATCGAGCGCGCGCGACGCATGCGCGGGACGGCGGCGGTGGCGGTCAGCGGCGTGGTCGCGAGCCTCAGTCTCGCGGTCGCGTTGACGGTCATGGTCGCGAGCTTCCGCGATTCGGTCACGCGCTGGCTCGACGTGGTGCTGCCGGCCGACCTCTATGTGCGCAGTGCGGCCGGTGGAAGCTCGACGAGCGAGCAGGCGACGTTCGCTCCGGCCTTCGTGCAGTCGCTCGGTCGTTTGCCGGGCGTCGTGCGCACGGGCACGTTGCGCACGCGGCCGCTGCTGCTGGATCCGTCACGGCCTGCCGTCATGCTCATTGCGCGCAGTCTCGACGAAGATGCCGGCCGCTCGCTGCCCTTGCTGGGGGCGGCATTTCCGGTGCCGGCGGGTCAGATCGGCATCTACGTCAGCGAGGCGATGGTCGAGTTGTATGGCGCGAAGCCGGGCCGGATCTTCGAGCCGCTGGCGCGCGTCTGGACGCCCGGCAAAGCAGGCGAGCAGACGTCACCACCCGTCTTCTTCGTCGCCGGTGTCTGGCGCGACTATGTCCGACAGTTCGGCGCTATCACGATGGACGCGCGCGACTTCGAGCGACTTACCGGCGAGCGCAACGTGAGCGATGTCGGGCTCTGGCTCGCGCCGGGAACGAATGTCGGCCAGGCCGCGCAGGCCGTGCGCACACTTGCAGCGCGCGAACTCGGTGCGAGCGAGCCGGTCGAGATGGCCTCGGTCGGCCAGATCAGGGCGACTTCGCTGCGCATCTTCGATCGCAGCTTCGCCGTCACCTACTGGCTGCAGGCCGTGGCGATCGGCATCGGGCTGTTCGGCATCGCCGCCAGCTTCAGTGCGCAAGTGCTGGCGCGGCGAAAGGAGTTCGGGTTGCTCGCACACCTGGGCTTCACGCGCGCGCAGGTCCTCGCGATCGTGGCCGGTGAAGGCGCGGCGTGGACCGCGATCGGCGCCTTCGCCGGACTGGTGCTGGGCCTGGCGGTGTCGGTGGTGCTGGTGCACGTGGTCAACCCGCAGAGCTTCCACTGGACCATGGATCTTCTCGTGCCCTGGGCCCGGCTCGCCGCGCTGTGCGCGGCCGTGCTGGCGGCAGGCACGATCACGGCATGGCTGGCCGGCCGCGCGGCGGCGGGGCACGATGCGGTGATGGCGGTCAAGGAAGACTGGTGAGCCAGGGGCAAAGCACGTTGAAGGCTGCAATGGCGCGCAGGCGCTGCTTCTGAATCGATTGGCCGAGAATGTGCCAATGAATGCCTCCTCCTCTTGCAGCGCCGGCTGGCTCGGCACCGCGATCCTCCGCATCGAGGCCGACTACAGGCGCAGCGCCGACACGCACCTGATACCGCTGCGGCTGCCCGGCTTCGCGTCGGCCGGCATCGACCTCTACCTGAAGGATGAATCGACCCATCCGACCGGCAGTCTCAAGCACCGGCTTGCGCGCTCGCTATTTCTCTACGCGCTCTGCAATGGCTGGGTCCGCGAAGGCACCACCATCGTCGAAGCATCGAGCGGTTCCACCGCAGTGAGCGAAGCGTATTTCGCACGGCTGCTCGGCTTGCCCTTCGTCGCCGTGATGCCACGCAGCACATCGCCGGAGAAGGTGGCGCAGATCGCCTTCCATGGCGGGGAGTGCCACTTCGTCGATCGTGCAGGGGAGGTGTATGAAGAAGCGCGCGCCCTGGCCGAGCGCCGCGGCGGCCACTACATGGACCAGTTCACCTACGCGGAGCGTGCCACCGACTGGCGCGGCAACAACAACATCGCCGAGAGCATGTTCCAGCAGATGACGCGCGAGCGGCATCCGGTGCCGGCGTGGATCGTGGTGGGCGCGGGCACCGGCGGCACCAGCGCGACCATCGGCCGCTACGTGCGCTATTGCTGCCATGACACGCAGGTGTGCGTCGTCGACCCCGAAGGCTCGGTGTTCGCTGCCTATCACGCGAGCGGCGATGCTTCGTCGACAGCACCCGGGTCGCGCATCGAAGGCATCGGACGGCCGCGCGTCGAGCCCAGTTTCGTGCGCACGCTGGTGGATCGGATGATGGAAGTGCCGAACGTCGATTCGATTGCCGCCATGCGTGCGCTTTCGACGCTGCTCGGTCGCAGGGTCGGACCGTCTACCGGTACCAACTTCGTCGGCATGCTGGCGCTCGCCCGCGAGATGCGCGAGGCCGGGAAGCAAGGCTCGATCCTGTCGCTCCTCTGCGATTCGGGGGAACGCTATCTGCCGAGCTACCACGATGCCGCGTGGGTGCAGCAGGCCTTCGGTGATGTCGGCGAAGCTCAGCGGCGGATCGACGCCGCGCTCGGGGAATGACATGAGCATGCGGGCCCATGGCTTGTCGCGACGCGCCGTGCTGTTGTCCGCGCTCGGGGCGCCGGCAGCGTGGGCATTGCCGCCGCGCACCATGCAGTTCCCGCGTGACTTCGGCAGCCATCCCGACTTGCGTACCGAGTGGTGGTACATCACAGGGCATGCGAACGCTGGCGCGCGCGAATTCGGATTCCAGCTCACCTTCTTTCGATCGCGTGTCGAAGCGACGCAGTCGATGCGCTCTGCCTTTGCGGCGAAGCAACTGATCTTCGCGCACGCGGCCATCACCGATCTCGAAGGACGCAAGCTGTGGCACGACCAGCGCATCGCGCGCGCGGGCTTCGGCGTGGCGTCCGCGTCCGAAACCGATACGGATGTTCGCCTTCGTGACTGGACCCTGCGGCGCGATGGTCAAGGCTACGCGGCCCGCCTGCCGGCCGACGGATTCTCGCTAGACCTGCGCTTCAACCCCACGCAGCCGGTGATGCTCCAAGGCAGCGCGGGCCTCTCGCGAAAGGGCCCTGACCCCGATCAGGCCAGCTACTACTACAGCGAGCCCCATCTCGCGGCGAAGGGCAGCCTGAGCCTGCAGGGGCGACGGTTCGACATACAGGGCAGCGCCTGGCTCGATCACGAGTGGAGCGACGCCTACCTGCACCCGGATGCGGCGGGCTGGGACTGGATCGGGATGAATCTGTTCGACGGCAGTGCGTTGATGGCCTTTCGCATACGGCGCCGCGACGGATCGACGTTGTGGACCGGCGGTTCGCTGCGCACCGCCGACGGACATCAGCAGGTGTTCGGGCCGGATGCGTCGCGCTTCGACGCCGAAGGCACATGGACGAGCCCGCGAACCCGGGCGGTGTATCCGACTCGATGGCGCATCCGGACGCCCGCCGGCACGTTTTCCGTGCGCGCCCTGCTCGATGACCAGGAACTCGACAGCCAGGGCTCGACCGGCACCGTGTACTGGGAGGGCTTGAGTGAATTGCTCGATGAGAGCGGCAAGGCGGTGGGGCGCGGGTATCTCGAACTCACCGGCTACGCGCAGCCGTTGCGGCTCTGAATGTCGGTGAGAGCCTTCGCAGCGTCGCCCCCGGGGCGACGCTGCGGGCAGGCTTGCGAGGTGCAAGCCGCCGGGCGCTCAGGGCCCGGACTTGTGTGACAGCAAGATATCGATGGTAGGACGGCCGCCCGCCACAAGCCATCAGACTGATCCCAAACCGTCGCTTCTTCTCCTCTCGAAGAGGGAGCTTTGCACGCATCCGAAGGCTCCGTAGCGAGGCCAACGGCAAGGCGATCCCGCCAATTCGTCGGAATTGCGAGGAAACCGCCTCGCGTGCCAGAGTGCGTTCTCGATAGGTCCCGGGAAGCTACCCGTTTCCGCTGACGAGCCCTGAATCGGATCAGAACAAGACGTCGGGTCACTAGACTGCGCAAGGCCTTCGCCTCTGGAAGCCCATGAAAAGAGTCCGCTCCGCCAAGCCCCATCCGCTGCTCTCCCGATTCGCGGCGGCTTCGAATCAGGCAACGCCTGCCGTCCTGTATGCGCAGGCCTTGGCGCTGTACCGACAGAACAAGCTGGATGCGGCATCTGCACTTTGTCGAGACAAGCTCCTGCCGCAAGCGCCCGCTCATCGGGATGGCCTGTCGCTGCTGGGTACGATCTGCTTCCTGCGGGGGGACATGGAGGGCTCCGAACGCCACCTCCAGGCGGCCGTTGCGGCCGGCGCGGGCGCCGAATCTCATACCAATCTCGGAATGACGCTGAACGCGCTGCACCGGTCCGACGAAGCCGAAGCGGCCTACCGACGTGCCGTGGCCCTGGACATTCGACAGGCCAAGGCCTGGAACAACCTGGGCAACCTCCTGGCGCGCAGCTTCCGGGCCGAGCGACGGGACGAGGCCATCAACTGCTACCGGCAGGCCCTGGCCGCGCAGCCCGACTACGCCAATGCCCACACCAACCTGGGCTTCGAACTGGAGAACCGCAAGGATTTCGAAGCGGCCGAGCAAAGCTATCGAGAGGCCTTGCGACTCGACCCTCGATTCCTGCCGGCGATCGGCAACCTGGCCGACTTGCTCAAGCGCCAGCACCGGCCCGAGGAAGCGCTGCGGTACTACCGGGAGGCCATCGCCTTGCAGCCGCAAAGTCCTCAATTCACAGGGAATGCACTGGGCTTGCGTCGAACTTTGGCGGACTGGGATGCCGAGGACCGGCCGAGGGTCCAGGACCTGATCGCAGCGCTGGAAACGGATCAGTCCAGCAAGCTCGCCCCCTTGTACCTGCTCGCCTTGCCGGAATGCAGTGCCGGATTGCAGCGCGACGCAGCGCTGCGCTTCGCACGGCAGCAATGGGCCTGGGCCCTGGCACAGCCGCCACTGGTTGGCGCCGCCTCGCCGCGCGAAGGCGCACTGCGCATCGGCTACCTGTCTGCCGATTTCCGCAACCATCCGGTGGCGCATCTCGTGACCGAGGTGATCGCGTCCCATGACCGGACGCAATCCGAGGTGTTTCTCTACGCCTACGGCCCGCAGATCGACGACGCGCCGCGCCGTGCGTTGCAGGAGGCCGCGGACCACTTCACGGACATTGGCGCCATCGATGACGTCGACGCCGCGCGGCGCATCCGTGATGACGGCATCGACGTGCTGGTCGACCTCACCGGCTACACCACCCATGCGCGACTCGGCATCACCGCCCTTCGGCCTGCCCCCGTGATCGCCTCATGGATCGGCTACATCGGCAGCCTGGGCGAGCCGCGCCTGGCCGACTACGTGATCGGCGATGCCATCGCCACGCCGCCCGCCCTGGCGCACCACTTCAGCGAAGCATTGGCCCTGATGCCCGAGTGCTATCAGCCCAACGGCGCGCTGACGCCCCTGGCGGCCCCGCCGACGCGCTCCGACGAAGGCCTGCCCGACGATGCATTGGTGTTCTGCAGCTTCAACCAGGTGTTCAAGCTCACCCCACAGCTATGGGACGATTGGTGCCACATACTGCAGGCGGTACCGCGCAGCGTGCTGTGGCTGGCGCCTCCCGGCTCCGAGACGGCGATCCGGAACCTGCGCGATGAGACCATCCGGCGCGGCGTTGCGCCGGATCGCCTGGTCTTCGCCCAACGCCGGCCGCTGCCCGCGCATCAGGCCCGGATCGCGCTGGCAGATATCGCGCTCGATACCTATCCGTACAACTCCGGCACCACGGCCAGCGACGTTCTGCGCGCGGGCGTGCCGCTGGTCACGCGCACGGGCGGCACCTTCGTGAGCCGCATGGCGGCCAGCCTGCTACATACGGTGGGATTGCCCGAACTGGTGACCACGGACAGCGCCAGCTACACGCAACTGGCGATTGCCCTGGCGCAGGACGCGCCGCGTCGCCACGCCCTGCGTGCCACGCTGGCCGAACGCGTGCCGGCTTCATCCTTGTTCCAGCCCCGGCGCTTTGCGCGGCACCTTGACGCCATCTTGCGCGCCATGCATCAGCAGGCCCTGCAAGGGCGGCGTGAAACCATCGTCCTGCCCATCGACGCCCGCTGAAAGCTCCGCTCAGCCCTTCGCCACCCCGCGCCTGCGGTCGATGAAGGCGATGATCTCGCCCATGATCCCGCGCCGGAACGCCAGCACGCAGATCACGAAGATCAGACCGGTGACCATCGTGACGGATTCGCCCAGCGTGTTGAACCAGTCGATGGTGGTGATGCGTGCCAGCAGGTGGCCAAGCTCGCCGATCTTGTTCTCGAGCAACACCACCACGGCCGAGCCCACGAGCGGACCGGACAGCGTGCCGAGACCGCCCACCAGCGTCATCAGGATGACTTGGCCCGAGGCGCTCCAGTGCACGTCGGACAGCGTGGCAAAGCCCAGCACCAGCGTCTTGAGCGAACCGGCGAGGCCCGACAGTGCCGCCGAGATCACGAAGGCCAGCAGCTTGAATCGGCTCACGTCGTAACCCAGCGAGAGCGCGCGCGGCTCGTTTTCCTTGATGCCCTTCAACACCTGCCCGAAGGGCGAGTGGATGGTGCGCACGATCAGCAGGAAGGCAGCCACCACGATCACGAGCGTCACGTAGTACATCGTGAGGTCGCTCTGCAGATCGATCACACCGAACAGCTTGCCGCGCGGTACGCCCTGGAGGCCGTCCTCCCCGCCGGTGAACTTGGCCTGCAGCGCGACGAAGAACACCATCTGCGCGAGCGCCAGCGTGATCATCGCGAAGTAGATGCCCTGCCGACGGATCGCCAGCACACCGAAGAGCCAGCCGAGCAGCGCGCCGGTGACCGTGCCTGCAATGAGCCCGAGTTCGGGCGTCAGGCCCCACACCTTCATCGCATGGCCAGCGACGTAGGCCGACCCGCCGAGAAAGGCCGCATGGCCGAAGGACAGAAGTCCGGTGTAGCCCAGCAGCAGGTTGAAAGCCGATGCGAAGAGCGCGAAGCACATGAGCTTCATCACGAACACGGGATAGGCCCCGGCGAACGGCGCCACGATCAGCGCGACGAGCAGCAGCAGGTAGATGACAAGAGAAAGTTTCTTCATGCGGCTGCCGTCTTATTTTTCTTTGCCGAACAGGCCGGCGGGACGAATCAACAGCACGATGACCATGATCACGAACACCACGGTGGAGGAAGCCTCCGGATAGAACACCTTGGTCAGCCCCTCGATCACGCCGAGCCCGAGCCCTGTGAGGATGGCGCCCATGATCGAGCCCATGCCGCCGATCACGACCACCGCGAACACCACGATGATGAGGTTCTGCCCCATCAGCGGCGAGATCTGGATCACCGGCGCGGCGAGCACGCCGGCGAACGCCGCGAGCGCGACGCCGAAGCCGTAGGTCAGCGTGATCATCAGGGGCACGTTGACGCCGAAGGCCTCCACCAGCCGCGGGTTCTCGGTGCCGGCACGCAGGTAGGCGCCGAGCCGCGTCTTCTCGATGACGAACCAGGTCGCGAAGCAGACGACGAGCGAAGCAACGACCACCCAGGCACGGTAGTTGGGCAGGATCATGAAGCCGAGATCGGTCGCACTCTCCAGCGCGTCCGGCGTGTCGTAGGCCAGGCCGGAGACACCGTAGATGGAACGGAACACGCCTTCGATGAGCAACGTCAGGCCGAGCGTGAGCAGAAGGCCGTAGAGGTGGTCCAGCTTGTAGATCCAGCGCAGCAGCAGGCGCTCGATGATCACGCCGAAGAGCCCCACGATGATCGGCGCCACCACCAGCATCACCCAGTAGTTGACGTTGAAATAGTTCATCGCCATCCAGGTGGACACGGCGCCCAGCATGAACAGCGCGCCGTGCGCGAAGTTGATGACGTTGAGCAGCCCGAAGATCACCGCGAGCCCAAGGCTCAGGATGGCATAGAACGACCCGTTGACCAGCCCCAACAGAAGCTGGCTCAACAAGGCAGGAAGAGAAATGTTCATGGACGTCTTAACAACCGGGAGCGACCTTCTTCACCAGAGGGCCGCCGCGCCCGGCCGCTCGAAGCGGCCGGCCCGCCCCCGGCAGGGGGTTGGCGTAGCGACACGCAGTGCGCGCAGCCTGGGGGCGAGCGTTACTTCCATACGGCGCATTTGCTTTCGGCCTTGGTCGTGAAGACTTCCTCGCCGGGCAGCTTGGCAACGACTTTGTAGTAGTCCCACGGCTGCGTCGACTCGGACGGCGACTTGACCTGCATCAGGTACATGTCGTGTACGAAGCGGCCGTCCGGGCGGATGTTGCCCTTGGCGTAGAAGTCGTTGATCGGCATCTTCTTGAGTTCGGCCATCACCTTATCGGCATCGGTGGTCTTCGCAGCCTGCACGGCCTTCAGGTAGGTCATGGTGGCCGAGTAGTCGGCGGCCTGGATGTCGGTCGGCATGCGCTTGGTCTTGTCGAAGAACTTCTTGCCGAAGGCGCGTGTCTGCTCGTTGAGGTTCCAGTCCCAGCTGGTGGTGAGCAGCAGGCCTTCGGTGTTCTTCAGACCCAGGCTGTGGATGTCGGTGATGAACACCAGCAGGCCCGCCATCTTCATGGTCTTGGTGATGCCGAATTCCTTCGCGGCCTTGATCGCATTGATGGTGTCGCCGCCCGCGTTGGCCAGGCCGAGAATCTGCGCCTTGGAGTTCTGCGCCTGCAGCAGGAAGGATGAGAAGTCCGATGCGTTGAGCGGATGCTTGACGCCGCCGACCACTGTGCCGCCCTTTTCCTTGACGACCTTGGCGGTGTCAGCTTCGAGCGCGGCGCCGAAGGCATAGTCCGCAGTCAGGAAGTACCAGCTCTTGCCGCCGCTGGCCACCACCGCGCCGCCGGTGCCCTTGGCGAGCGCCACGGTGTCGTAAGCGTAGTGAACCGTGTACGGGCTGCATTGCTCGTTGGTGAGCGCCGAGCTGCCGGCACCGTTGACGACGAAGACACGCTTCTTCTCCTGCGCCACCTTTGCCATGGCCAGGCCGGTGCCGGAGTTCGTGCCACCGAACAGCATCGTGAGGTTGTCGGTGTCGATCCACTCGCGCGCCTTGGACGCCGCGATGTCCGCCTTGTTCTGGTGGTCGGCCGTGAGCAGCTCGATCGGCAGGCCGTTCACCTTGCCGCCGAAGTCATCGATCGCCATCTGGATCGCGGTCGCGCCGAACTTGCCTTCGACGTCGGCATAGAGGCTCGACATGTCGGTGATGAAGCCGATCTTGACCTTTTCCTGGGCCTGCACGGCGCCGGTCGCGAACGCGACGGCAAGGGAAACGGCGGTAAGTGCGATTGTCTTTTTCATGGTTATCTCAGATTGGTAGGGGAACGTTTCTATCTAGTCGGGGGGCCGCCGCGCCCGGCCGCCCGAAGCGGCCGGCCCGCCCCCGGCAGGGGGTAGGCGAAGCGACACGCAGTGCGCGCAGCCTGGGGGCGAGCCCTATTTCCAAAGAGCGCACTTGGAATCGGCCTTCGTGGTGAAGACCTGGTCGCCCGGCAGCTTGGCGTTCACCTTGAGGTAGTCCCAAGGTTGCTTGGATTCCGCGGGCGACTTCACTTCGACCAGGTACATGTCGTGCACGTAGCGGCCATCGGCGCGGATCTGGCCCTTGCCGTAGAAGTCGTCGAGCTTCATGCTCTTGAGTTGGGCCATCACCTTGTCGGCGTCGGTGGTCTTGGCGGCCTGCACGGCCTTCAGGTAGGTCATGGTGGCCGAGTAGTCGGCGGCCTGAACGTCGGTCGGCATGCGCTTGGTCTTGTCGAAGAAGCGCTTGGCGAACTTGCGCGTGTCGTCGTTCAGGTCCCAGTACCAGCTCGTGGTGTGCAGCAGGCCTTCGGTATTCTTGAGGCCGAGGCTGTGCACGTCGCTCAGGAAGATCAGCAGGCCTGCCGTCTTCATGGTCTTGCCGATGCCGAATTCCTTCGCGGCCTTGATCGAGTTGATGGTGTCGCCGCCCGCGTTCGCGAGGCCGAGGATCTGCGCCTTCGAGTTCTGCGCCTGCAGCAGGAAGGACGAGAAATCCGATGCATTGAGCGGATGGCGCACCGCCCCGACCACCGTGCCGCCCTTGGCCTTCACGACCGCCGCGGTGTCGGCTTCGAGCGCGTGGCCGAAGGCGTAGTCGGCCGTCAGGAAGAACCAGCTCTTGCCGCCCCGTTCGACTACCGCGCCGCCGGTGCCCTTCGCCAGTGCCACCGTGTCATAGGCGTAGTGCACGGTGTAGGGGCTGCACTGCTCGTTGGTCAGGGCGGAAGTCGCCGCGCCGTTGTTGAAATAGACGCGCTTCTTCTCCTGCGCCACCTTGGCCGTCGCGAGCGCGGTTCCGGAATTCGTGCCGCCGAAGACCATCGTCACACCCTCGGTGTCGATCCATTCGCGCGCCTTCGATGCCGCGATGTCCGCTTTGTTCTGGTGGTCGGCGGTCAGGAGTTCGATGGGCTGACCCAGCACCTTGCCACCGAAGTCGTCGATCGCCATCTGGATGGCGAGCGCGCCATTCTTGCCTTCGACGTCGGCGTAGAGGCTGGACATGTCGGTGACGAAGCCGATCTTCACTTTCTCCTGCGCGTGCGCCGCACCCGAAGCGAGTGCCAGGGCGGCGACGGCCAGTGTCAAGGCGGTGAGTTGGTTCTTCATGGGGAACTCCATTCCAACGAAGGGGTTGAGAAAATCAAACGCCGAGCAGTTCGTTGAGCACCGGCATCTTGGCGTCGAGTTCGGCGGCAGCGAACTTCTCGACGATGCGACCGTGCTCCATCACGTAGAAGCGGTCGGCCAGCGGTGCGGCGAAGCGAAAGTTCTGCTCGACCATGACCACCGTGTAGCCCTTGCCGCGCAGCGTGTGGATCATGCGGGCGAGCGCCTGCACGATCACCGGCGCAAGCCCTTCGGAAATCTCGTCGAGCAACAGGAGCTTCGCGCCAGTGCGCAGGATGCGCGCGACCGCCAGCATCTGCTGCTCGCCGCCCGACAGTCGGGTGCCCTGGCTGTGGCGGCGCTCGGCCAGGTTGGGAAACATCGCGTAGATCTCGTCCACCGACATGCCCTGCCCCGCGCCTTTCAGGGCTGGCGGCAGCAGCAGGTTCTCTTCGCACGAGAGGCTGGCGAAGATGCCGCGCTCTTCCGGGCAATAGCCGATGCCCTGGTGGGCGATGCGGTGCGTGGCCATGCCGATGGTTTCGGTGCCATTGACCTTGATGCTGCCCTTGCGGGCGCCCGTGAGGCCCAGGACGGCGCGCATCGTCGTGGTGCGTCCGGCGCCGTTGCGGCCCAGCAGCGTGACGACTTCGCCGGGCTGCACGACCATGTCGACGCCGTGCAGGACGTGCGACTCGCCGTACCAAGCCTGCAGTCCCTTGATTTCAAGTGCGGGGGTCGCCATCAGTGGGCCCCCTGCAATTGGCCGTCGGTGGTGCCCATGTAGGCTTCCATGACCTGCGGATTCTTGGAGACTTCGGCGTAGGGCCCCTCCGCCAGGACGGCGCCGCGCTGCAGCACCGTGATGGTGTCGGCGATGGTCGAGACCACGCTCATGTTGTGCTCCACCATCAGGATGGTACGACCGGCGGACACGCGCTTGATGAGATCGGCCACGCGATGCACGTCTTCGTGGCCCATGCCTTGCGTGGGCTCGTCGAGCAGCATCAGTTCGGGCTCCATGGCCAGCGTGGTCGCGATTTCCAGCGCGCGCTTGCGGCCGTAGGGCAGGTTCACCGTCAGTTCGTCCGCCAGGTCTTCGAGCCCCACTTCGGCCAGCAATGCGCGGGCCCGATCATTCAGCGGCGTGAGCGACTTTTCGCTCTTCCAGAAGTGGTAGGAAGTGCCGAGCGCTCGCTGCAGGCCCAGGCGCACGTTTTCCAGCAACGTGAGGTGCGGAAACACCGCGGAGATCTGGAACGATCGGATGATCCCGCGCCGCGCGATCTGCGCCGGACGTTCGTTGGTGATGTCCTGTCCGTTGAACAGGATGGTCCCGGAGGTTGGCTCGAGGAATTTCGTCAGCAGGTTGAAGCAGGTCGTCTTGCCGGCGCCGTTCGGGCCGATCAGCGCGTGAATCGAACCCCGGACGACCGAAAGATTGACGTTGCTGACCGCGGTGAAGCCCTTGAATTCCTTGGTGAGCTGGCGTGTTTCGAGAATGATGTCGCTCATCTCGCGCGGTCGCCCGTGTGCTGGCAGGAAAAATCAGTCATGCAGTCCATCTGTGCGCACCACCATGGTTGCGCCGACCGCATTGTTTGCAGCGCCGCAAAAACTTGCCTACTGGGGCAAATGCTTACCTGGCTCGCCCCCAGGCTTGCGCACTTCGTGTCGCAGCGCCTCCCCCCGACCGGGGGCAACACCAGCGGCCCGGCAAAGCCGGTTCCGCGGTGTTTCACGAACGAGCTTCGCTGCGCTTGCCCTGAGTGTGTTTCGGCACGCTTTGCCCCCGCGTTGCGTGGGTTGCCGTGGAACCGGCTCTGCCGGGCCGCAGGCAGCGCCCCCTGCAAGGGGGTGGAGAGCGACACGAAGTGCGCGAGCCTGGGGGTGGGCTCTAATGCGCCCCGGCGGCGGCGTCGGCGGAGGCGGGGCCGCGGGTGGGTTTGGCGAGCCAGACCAAGGGGATGAGGACCAGGAACAGGATGGCGGAGCCGTAGAACACGTCGCCGGACGCGAGCATGAACGCCTGCTGGTCGACCATGCGATTGAGCTGGCCGAGCACCTGTTCGGGACTGAATCCGCTGCTTCCGAGGCCAGCCATGGCGCTGCTGGCGGCTCCGCTGCTCTGGGTGACCGACTCGACCAGCTGCGCGTGGTGCAGCGCCGCCCTGTTCTCCCACACGGTGGTGGCGGTCGAGGTTCCGATCGCGCCTGCGGTGATCCGCAGGAAGTTCGACAGGCCCGACGCCGCCGGGATCCGATCAGGCGTAAGGCCCGACAAGGTGATCGTCACCAGTGGGATGAAGAAAAACGCCATGGCCACGCCCTGGATGATCGTCGGGATCATGATGGTCCAGAAATCGGCCTGCGTGTTGAAGTTCGACCGCATCCACAGCACCAGCGCGAACACGAGGAACGAGAAGGTCGCATAGCGGCGCGGATCGACCTTGGCCACGGTCAGGCCGACGATCGGCGAGAAGAAGATCGCCAGCAGGCCGACGGGCGCCATGATCATGCCGGCCTGCGTTGCCGTGTAGCCCATGAATTGCTGCAGCCACAGCGGCAGGATGACCACGTTGCCGAAGAAAAGGCCATAGGCCACCGCCGTCGCAAAGGCGCCCGACCAGAAGTTGCGCCGCTTGAAGAGCGACAGGTCCACCACCGGATGCTTGTCGGTCAGCTCCCAGACCAGGAAAAAGGCGAAGCCGACGCTGGCCAGGATCGCAAGCGTGAGAATCACTGGCGAATGGAACCAGTCGAGCTCCTTGCCCTTGTCGAGCATGAGCTGAAGCGAGCCGACCCACAGGACGAGCAGCGCGAGTCCGATGCCGTCGATCGGCACCTTGCGCGTACCGCTTTCGCGCTTGCGGTAGAGACCCCAGGTGATGGCCGCAGCAAGCAGGCCGACGGGGATGTTGATATAGAAGATCCAGGGCCAGGAGATGTTGTCGGTGATCCAGCCGCCCAACAGCGGCCCCATGACGGGCGCCACCAGCGTGGTCATCGACCACATGGCCATGGCGAGGCCAGCCTTCGCGCGCGGATAGCTCGACAGCAGCAGTGTCTGCGACAGCGGAATCATCGGACCGGCGACGAAGCCCTGCAGCGCTCGGAACGCGATGAGCGTCGTCATGTTTGGCGCCAGGCCGCACAGCCACGAGGTGATGATGAACAGCAGAACGCTGGCCATGAACAGGCGCACCTGGCCGAAACGCTGCGTCAGCCAGCCCGTGAGCGGCACGGCAATCGCATTCGACACCGCGAAACTGGTGATGACCCAGGTGCCCTGGGTCGAACTGACGCCCAGGTCGCCGGCAATGGCCGGCAGCGAGACGTTGGCGATCGACGTGTCGAGCACGTTCATGAAAGTCGCGGCCGAGAGCGCGATCGTGCCCCACAGCCGGGCGGAGCCTTCGAGCGGCGGGAGCGGTTGGGAAACCGGGGCGTTCGACATCGCGCGGGTCCGCTCGATCAGCCGGGTTGAGCCTGCGAGGCGGCCGGGGTGCCGTGATTGTTCGAGTTCGAGGCCGGAGCCTTGCGCGGAACATCGCGACCCATGTTCGCAGCGATGATGCGTTCGACTTCGGCGTCTGCGCCATGGTCGAGCTTGCTGTAGACCTGCGTCTGGACCAGCGCGCTGTCACGGGGTGCGTCGGCGAGCATCTTGCCGCCCTTCTGGCTCACGTCGATCTCGGCATCCATCGAGAGGCCGACGCGCAGCGGATTTGCCTTGAGCTGTTCCGGATCGAGCGCGATGCGCACGGGCACGCGCTGCACCACCTTGATCCAGTTGCCGGTAGCGTTCTGCGCGGGCAACAGCGCGAAGGCCGCGCCGGTGCCGACGCCGAGGCCGGCAACGCGGCCGTCGTACTCGACTTTCTTGCCGTACAGGTCGGCCGTGAGCTTCACGGGCTGGTCGATGCGGATGTTGCGAAGTTGCACTTCCTTGAAGTTGGCATCGACCCACAACTGGTTGAGCGGAACGATCGACATCATCGGCGTGCCGGCGGCCACGCGCTGGCCGAGTTGCACCGTGCGCTTGGCAACGTAGCCTTCGACCGGCGCTGGCATCGCGACGCGCTGCGTGGCGAGATAGGCCTCGCGCACCTTGGCCGCGGCGGCCTGAACGCTCGGGTGCTGTTCCACGCTGGTGCCTTCGGTCAGGGATTGGTTGCTCGCGAGCTGTTCGCGTGCTGCAAGCACACTGGCCTGCGCGGCCGCGAGCGCGCTCTTGGCATTGGCCAGGGCGGTCTCGGAGTGGTTGAGTTCTTCCTTCGACACCGCACCGTTGCCCGACAGCGCCTGCCGGCGCTTGAGGTCATCCTGCGCACGGGCGATATCGCTCTGCGCGCGGACGATGTCAGCCTGGCGCAGCGACACCTGTGCCGCCAGCGACGCATTGTTGACGTAGAGGGTGCGAACCTGGCGCACGGCTTGCGCGAGCGCTGCCTCGGCCTGGTCGAACGACACCTTGGCGTCGGACGGATCGAGCTGAACCAGCGGCTGGCCGGCTTTCACCAGATCGGTGTCGTCCGCCATGATCGCCATCACCGTGCCGCCGATCTGCGGCGTGATCTGGATCACGTTGCCCTGCACGTAAGCGTTGTCTGTCGATTCATAGTGGCTGGCGACCAGCCACTCGTACACGCCCCACCCCGCACCGGCGAGAACGACGATCGATGCGAGTGCGGTCAGTGCACGGCGGCGCTTGTTGTTGGGGGCCGGCGCTTCAGGTGCGACGGGCTCGGCGACGTTATTGTTTTCCATGGCAATGTCTTTCGGCTTCAGGGCGATATTCAGGGGTGTTTGGGCGTGGATTCAGCGGCGGCAGTCGTGTCGGCGGTGGGCTGCCAGCCTCCGCCCAGCGCGCGCGCGAGGGCGACCTGGCTGTCGAGCGCACGTGCCGCAAGATCCACGCCTTCGCGGCGCTGGATCAGCACGGTCGTTTCGGCAGTCAGCACGTCGAGGAAATTGCCGAGACCCGCACTGTAGCGCTGCACAGCGATGTCATACGCCGCTTCTGCAGCATCCTGCGACTCGCGCTGCTGGGCCTGCTGCCGCACGACCGATTGCACGCTCGTGACCTGGTCGGCCACGTCGCGCACTGCGTCGAGCACGGTCGAGTTGTAACTCTCGATTGCGCCGTCCAGATCGGCTTCCTTGCCGCGCAGGTTGGCGCGCAGCCTGCCGCCTTCAAAGATCGGCAAGCGGATGGCAGGACCCACGCCCCACTGCTGGCTGTCCGACTTGAGAAGGTTCCCGTAGCCGATGCTGGAAAAACCGGCGAACGCAACGAGATTGACGTTGGGATAGAACTGGGTCTTCGCGTTGGCGACGTCGCTGGTCGCCGCTTCGACGCGCCAGCGTGCGGCGGCGATATCCGCGCGACGCCCCAGCAGGTCGGCCGGGATGGTCGGCTGAAGCGCGATTGTCTTGAGGCTGTCGAGCGCCGGCGGAACCAGGGCCGCGGTCGCGCCGGGCTGCGCCACCAGCGCGTCGAGTGCATGCTGGGCGATCTCGATCTGCTCGCGGAACGACTCGATCTGCTGGCGTGCCTGGGGAATGGCGCCTTCGCTCTGTTTCGACTGCAGGCGGGTATCAAGGCCGGCGGCTACGCGGTCGCGCACCAGCTTGAAGACTTCTTCCCGCTGGGCGAGCGTGCGCTCGGCGACTGCCAGTTGATCATGCAGGCGCGCCCACTGGACATAGCTCCGTGCGACGTTGCTGGCGAGCAGGATGCGCGCGGCGTCAGCGTCGGCGCTGGCGGCATTGGCAGAACCGATGGCGGCTTCGATCGCGGTGCGGTTCTTGCCGAAGAAGTCGAGTTCCCAACTGCCATTGAGCTGAAGTCCGCCCGTTTCCTGGACCGAACCGCCCAGCGGCGCCGGATAGATGTAGTTGCCGCTGAATTTCTGGCGCGTCAGGTCGAGTTCGCCATTGATCTGGGGCTTGTCGGCGGCTTGTGTAGCGGAGACAGTGGCTTGCGCACGGGCCAGTCGGGCGCGCGCGACTTGCAGGCTGGGATTGCCCTTGATCGCCTGGGCGATCAGCGAATCGAGTTGCGCATTGCCGAACGCAAGCCACCACTGGCTGTCGAGCGTCGGGGCGGCAGCGCTGACGGCCGGAGCGGCCGGCGTGGCCGGCGTGGGTGTAAGGCCCAGCGACGCGGCATCGCGAAGCTTGGCCTGCGAAGGGATGTTGCCCATGTCCGCGCAGCCGGCCAATCCGAGCGCGAGCACCGCGGCCGCCACAGCGGTCGTATGGCGCAATGCGCCTTCAGGAAGAAGTTGAATCATCTTTTTCTCCACGGGCCGACAGGGCCTGTGCGTTATCAAGGATGCGGCGCAAATAGCTCTTGAGTTGCTGCCACTCTTCGTCCGTGAATCCGGCGAGATGCTCGTTCTGCACCCGGCTGAGCACATGGGGCACCTCTTCTGCGGCAGCGCGACCTTCATCGGTGAGTTCGATGTTGACCACGCGCCGATCGGCTACGGAACGCACTCGCCGGCACAAGCCCTTGGCCTCGAGGCGGTCGAGTAGCCGGGTCATGGCACCGGTATCGAGCTGGCATTCGCGGGCCAGTTCAGCGACCGTCGTGGCCTGCCCGATGTGCAGCTTGTGCAATGGAACCCATTGTGGATAGGTCGGGCTGCCCGGCTCGCACATGTGGATTTCAACGGACTGGCCCACCGCGGTCAGGATCCGCCGCATCATGTAGCCAATGCTTTCCTCCGCGCGATAGTTCTCCGCCTTGTAGAAGGCCCTGACTTCCGGCAGCTTGCCTGGCGAAGAAACCGGGGCGGAATGCTTTGGATCAGACATTTCTCAATATTAGTTGCCGCGACAATTACTGTCAAGGCGACTTTTGAGCTGGCAACCGATAGCTAGAATCGGGCCATGGTTTCCCCTGCTTCTCCTTTGCCCGGCAAAGGCGCTCCCAAGTCCCTGTCGGGGCTGGCCCCTTTCCTGCAGCCCTACCGCGTCCAGATTGGCCTGGCGGCCGTTTTCCTCGTCCTGGCGGCGGCGACAACGCTGGTGTTTCCTGTAGCGCTTCGCAGCCTGATCGACGGCGGCCTGGTGCCCGGCGACAAGGGCGAACAGACGATGGCGCTGCGCGATCACTTTGTCGCGCTTTTCGCCGTTGCAGTGGCCCTGGGTGTCTTTTCGGCGGCCCGCTTCTATACGGTGAGTTGGCTGGGCGAGCGCGTGACGGCCGACCTGCGCAATGCCGTCTATGCGCACGTCCTGCGCCAGAGCCCGGTGTTCTTCGAGACGACGCAAACCGGGGAAGTGCTGTCGCGCCTCACGGCCGACACCACGCTGGTTCAGACGGTGGTCGGTTCCTCGCTCAGCATGGGATTGCGCAACGCGGTGATGGGCATCGGCGCCTTGGCTATGCTGATCTGGACCAACCCATATGTGATGGTGCAGGTGCTCGGCATCCTGGTGCTGGTGGTCTTGCCGAGCATGTGGTTCGGGCGTCGTGTCCGCAAGCTCTCCCGCGCCAGCCAGGACCGCGTGGCCGATTCGAGCGCCATTGCAGCCGAGGTACTGAACGCCATACCGGTGGTGCAAAGCTATACCGCTGAAAGCCGCGAAGCGGCCCGTTTCGATGCGTCGACCGACAGTGCGTTCCGCACCGCCGTCCGCCGCACGAAGGCACGCTCCGTCCTGGTGGCCTTCATCATCATCGCGACATCGGCGGCGTTGCTCTGGGGGCTGTACCAAGGGACCCAGGCCGTGCTGCACGGCGACATCACCGCCGGCCACCTCGGCCAGACCGTTGTCTACGTGATCATCCTGGCAAGCGCGGCGGCTGTCCTCGGCGAGGTCTACGGCGACCTGCTGCGCGCCGCCGGCGCCACCGAGAGGCTGATGGAACTGCTGCACGCCAAGCCCGTCATCCTGTCGCCCGACCAGCCAATACGGGCGCCGATTCCCGAAGCCGGGAGTGCAGTCAGCTTCGATTCCGTGAGCTTTCATTACCCGTCGCGTCCAGGCACGCACGCCCTGCGGGACTTCAACCTGTCCGTGGAGCCCGGCGAAACGGTGGCACTGGTCGGATCCAGCGGCGCCGGCAAAAGTACGGTTTTCCAACTGCTGCTGCGCTACTACGACCCACAATCAGGGCGAATTGCGCTCGACGGAACGCCACTCGCCTCGTTGTCGCTGGACGAGCTTCGCACGCGCATCGGCCTGGTGCCGCAGGACGCTGTGATCTTCTCGGCCAGCGCCTTCGAGAACATTCGCTATGGCCGTCCGGAGGCGAGCGCAGAAGAAGTGCACGCCGCAGCCAAGGCGGCCTTCGCGGACGGCTTCCTGCGGGCGCTGCCCGAAGGCTACGACACATTCCTTGGGGAACGAGGTGTCCGTCTATCGGGCGGCCAGCGCCAACGGATCGCAATTGCGCGCGCCATGCTGAAGAATCCGCCGCTGCTGCTGCTCGATGAAGCGACGAGTGCGCTCGACGCCGAGAGCGAGCGCATGGTGCAAGCCGCGCTCGAATCCGCGATGTCAGGCCGCACGACGATCGTCATTGCGCACCGTCTCGCCACCGTCCAGAAAGCCGATCGAATCCTGGTGCTGGACCACGGCGGGATCGTCGAACAGGGAACGCATGCGGCCCTGGTCGCCCAGAACGGCGTGTACGCCCGGCTGGCCGCCTTGCAATTCGCTGCTTGAAGTCGCCTGCGACGTGGCGCCTGTTACTGCAGCGTTTCCTTGAGCGCCGCCGGCAAAGACAACGAGAACACCGAAATGCCTTCGTCGACCAAGGTCTGAGCTTGCTCGCGCGTGGCCTGACCACGAATGCCGCGTTCTTCGGCTTCGCCATAGTGCATCTTGCGCGCCTCATCGGCGAAGCGCTCGCCAACATCCTCGGTCTGGGCAATCACTTCGCGCACCGCCCGCAACCAACGGGCCTCGGGCGAGTTGTCTACGGATGGGACCGCGGGCGTTTCAGGGGATGGCTTGGCACCGCCCAGATTCAGCCGCGGTGCGGCCAGCAGCTTGGTGATCGCGGTGTCGCCGCAAATAGGGCACTCCACGAGCCCTGACGCAAGCTGGGTATCGAAAGCATCGTGCGACGCGAACCACCCTTCGAAGCCGTGGCCGTGTGCGCATTGCAGGTTGAGGACCTTCATGCGCCGATTATCCGGCGCGATTGGACATCACGCCGATTTCCAGTCGAGCACCCACCCGCCAGAAAGGACGTTCTGCAGCCACAGCGTGCAAGTCAGCGTCTTGGCATCGGAGACCGTGCCGTCCTTGCACCAATCCATCAGTTCTTCGGGCGTCGCAGTGATCACGTCGAGGAATTCGCCATGATCGAGTTGCCGGGCGCCGAGGGAGAGGCCTCGCGCAAAGTAGATGTGGATGATCTCGGTCGAATAGGCCACCGCGAGGTGCATGGCACCTGCGTGCGCCCACTCGCTGGCCGTGTAGCCGGTTTCCTCGATCAGTTCGCGCTGTCCGCACAGCAACGGGTCTTCGCCAGCATCCAGTTTGCCGGCGGGGAATTCAGTCATCACATGGCCGACGGGGTACCGAAACTGACGCTCGAGCACGACACGGCCATCGTCGAGGAGCGGCACCACGACCACGGCCCCGGGGTGAACGATGTATTCGCGGGTCGCGGTATGCCCATCGGGTAGCCGGACGGTGTCACGCTTGGCCTGGAGGAAGTTGCCTTTGAAGAGCAACTCGCTCGATGCCACTTCTTCCTTCAGATGTGAATCATCCATCTCGGCCTAGCTTCGGTGTTTGAGCAGGTAGCGCCAGGTGAACCCTGGAAAAGCCAGCACGATGAACAAGGCGCCCGTGACCGCATAGAACTCCCAACCCTGGGAGGAAATTTGGCCAACACGGCTTTCGAACAGCAATCCGATACCGCCCGCGACGAAATAGAGGAATACGAGTTCGCCCAGTCTCAAGCCCAAGGACTTGGTGCGCGCGGAGATCGGCACCAGGCCCAGCAGACGATCGGTGATGAAAGGCAGGTTGGCCGCCACCAAGGCGACCAGCAGCACCATCCAGACCGATGCGTTCTGCGACACGGACGTGATCAGGTAGCCAGCGTGGCCACGATCGCCTGTGCGCAGAGCGTCATGAGCCCGCCGGGCAGGATCCCGAGGATCAGGATCAGCGCGCCGTTGAGAGTCAGCACCGTACGCACATCACGCGGCGCCGAAACGGTCGTGGCCGTCACAGGCGCATCGAAATACATGACCTTGACCACGCGCAGGTAGTAGAACGCGCCAATCAGCGACATCACGACCGCGAACACCGCCAATGTGATGTACATCGCCTGGCCCGACGCGATCAGCGCCTGAAGCACGGCCAGTTTCGCGTAGAACCCGACGAGCGGCGGAACGCCGGCCAACGAGAACATCGCGATCGCCATGACGCCGGCATAGAGCGGGCTGCGTTGGTTGAGCCCTGCAAGGTCGGTGATCTCTTCGCTTTCGAATCCCTCGCGCGCAAGAAGCAGGATGATGCCGAAACTTGCGAGAGTGGTCAGAACGTAGGTCACGATGTAGAACATCGAGGCGCTGTACGCAAACTGTGCGTTGTAGGTGTTGCCGTTGACGACGCCAGCGACGAGACCGAGCAGCATGAAGCCCATCTGCGCAATCGTCGAATAGGCCAGCATGCGCTTGAGATTGGTCTGCGCAATGGCGGCCAGATTGCCCACCAGCAGCGACGCTATCGCAAGCAACGCAAGCATCTGCTGCCAGTCGATCGCGAGCGGCAGCAGCCCCTCGACAAGCAGGCGGATGATGATTGCGAAGGCTGCCAGTTCCGGCGCCGCACCGATCATCAGCGTGACGGCGGTCGGTGCACCCTGGTAGACGTCGGGCACCCACATATGGAACGGAGCCGCACCGACCTTGAACGCCAGGCCGGCCACGATGAAGACCAGGCCGAACACCAGCACCTGGTGGTTCACCTTGCGGCTCGCGATTGCCTTGAACACTTCATTGATGTCGAGCGATCCGGTCGCGCCGTACATCATCGAGAGTCCGTACAGCAGGAAGCCGCTCGCCATTGCGCCGAGCACGAAGTATTTCATCGCTGCTTCGCTCGCCACTGCGTTGTCGCGGCGCAGCGCAACCAGCGCGTAGCTCGAGAGCGTCAGCAGTTCCAGACCCAGGTAGATCAGCAGGAAATTGCTGCCGGACATCATCACGAACATGCCGAGCAGGGCCAGCATGCTGATCGTGAACATCTCGCCGCCGCGGAGCATGCCGCGATCAGCCGAGTATGGTCGTCCGTAGACCAGCGTGACCATGAGAGCAACGGTCGCGAAGCACTTGAGCCAGTTGCCCATCGGATCGCTCACCACCATGCCGCCAAAGCCATAGATGGTCTTGCCGGCGGACGCATTGAACCCGCAAAGCACCGCCACGATGGCGAGCGTCATCAGGGTCAGGATGTAGGTGGCCGTACGACGGGGGCTGGTGGTGGACAGATCCAGCAGCGCGATGACGCAGGTCGCGACCAGCAGCACCACCTCGGGGTAGATCGTCATCCAGCTGAGTTTGTCAATCATCTCGTTCTCTTGTTCAGCTTGGACTTAGGGCAGCTTGGAAATCGCCATGTGCTTGAGCAGTTCGGCCACGGAAGTATTCATCACGTCCGTGAAGGCCTTCGGATAGAGGCCCATCCACAACACCGCTATCGCCAGCAACGCCAGCATGAGGAATTCGCGCGCGCCGATATCGCTCAGTTCCTTGACGTGCTCGCTGCCGACGGGGCCAAGGTAGACGCGCTTGTACATCCACAACGTATAGGCCGCGCCGAAGATCAGCGCTGTGGCGGCACCGAGGCCAAGCCAGAAGTTGGCCTTGACCGCGCCCAGGATCACCATCCATTCGCCGACGAAGCCGGCGGTGGCCGGAAGGCCGCAGTTGGCCATTGCGAACAGCAGCGCAAAGGCCGCGAACTTGGGCATGGTGTTGACCACGCCGCCGTAGTCGGCGATCTGTCGCGAATGCACGCGGTCGTACAGCACGCCGATGCAAAGGAACATCGCGCCGGAAACAAAGCCGTGCGCGATCATCTGCACGATACCGCCAGCAATGCCGAGGTCGTTGAAGATGAAGAACCCGAGCGTCACGAAGCCCATGTGAGCCACCGACGAATAGGCCACCAGCTTCTTCATGTCCTGCTGAACCAGCGCGACCAGGCCGACGTAGATCACCGCAATCAGTGACAGCGTGATCATGAGCCAGGCCCACTCATGCGAGGCGTCCGGTGCGATGGGCATCGAGAACCGCAGGAAGCCGTACGCGCCGAGCTTCAGCATGATCGCCGCCAGCACGGCAGAGCCGCCGGTGGGCGCTTCGACGTGCACATCCGGCAACCATGTGTGGACCGGCCACATCGGCACCTTCACCGCGAATGCGGCAAAGAATGCGAAAAACAGGAAGGTCTGTTCGCTGGCCGTCAAGGGAAGCTTGTGCCAGGTCAGGATGTCGAAGCTGCCGCCCGCCCTGTTGTACAGGTAGATCAGCGCGACCAGCATGAGCAGCGAGCCGAGCAGCGTATAGATGAAGAACTTGAACGCCGCGTAGATCTTGTTCGGTCCGCCCCAGATACCGATGATCAGGTACATCGGGATCAGCGTGGCTTCGAAGAAGACGTAGAACAGAACGCCGTCGAGCGCCGAGAATGAACCGATCATGAGACCGGACAGAATCAGGAACGCGCCCATGTACTGGTTCACGCGTTCGGTGATCACTTCCCATGCAGAGATCACCACGATGACCGTGATGAACGCCGTCAGCAGCACCAGCCAGAACGAGATGCCGTCGAGACCGATGTGATAGCTGATGTTGAAGCGTTCGATCCAGCTTTCTTTTTCGACGAACTGCATCGCTGCAGTTCCGGTCTGGAAGCGCGAATAGAGCGGCAGGGTGACCAGGAAGCTCGCGATCGAGCCGACAAGCGCCACCCAGCGCACACCCCTTGCGTGCTCGTCACGACCGAACGCCAGCAATACGACGCCGAAGGCGATCGGCATCCAGATGGCAAGGCTCAACAAACCCATTTTTGTTTTTCTCCAGCGAGAGCCGCTTACCGTTTAAACCAGACGAAGCACGTCATGAGGATGAAGATGCCCAGGAGCATCGCGAAAGCGTAGTGATAGATGTAGCCCGACTGGATCCAGCGCACGGCGCCGGCAATGCGGCCGACAAGTTTCCAGGAACCGTTGACGATTGCGCCGTCGATGATCCCCTGGTCTCCGCCCTTCCAAAGGCCGGTGCCCAGTGCGCGGGTGCCGCGTGCGATCACGTTCTCGTTGAACCAGTCCATGTAGTACTTGTTCTCGAGCAGGCGATAAATCGGGCCGAACGCGCGCTTGATCGCGGCGGGCACGGCCGGATTGATGAGATACAAGTACCAGGCCACGACGACCCCGGACAGCGCCAGCCAGAACGGCGCGGCAGTGAGGCCGTGGAGGGCCATGGCCATCGGACCGTGGAAGGCCTCGGCCAACTCCTTCATCGCTTCGTGCTTCCCTTCGTCGACAAAGATCGCGCCCTTGAAGAACTCACCGAACAGCAGAGGATCGATGGTCATGTAGCCGATCACGACCGACGGAATGGCCAACATCACCAGTGGCACCCACACCACCCACGGTGACTCGTGCGGCTCGTGGTGTTCGTCATGATGACCATGACCGTCGTCTGCCCCATGATGTGCATCGGGATTCTGGTCGTAGCGCTCCTTGCCATGGAAGACCATGAAGTACATGCGGAACGAATACAAGGCAGTGACGAACACACTGGCCAGTACCGCGAAGTAGGCGAAACCGGAACCCCAGAGGTGGCTCTCGTGGACCGCTTCGATGATGCTGTCCTTGGAGTAGAAGCCCGAGAACCATGGCGTACCGATCAACGCCAGCGAGCCGACCAGCGATGTGATCCAGGTGATCGGCATGTACTTGCGCAAGGCACCCATCCAGCGCATGTCCTGGTTGTGGTGCATGCCAATGATGACCGAGCCGGCACCGAGGAACAGCAGCGCCTTGAAGAACGCGTGCGTCATCAGGTGGAATATCGCGACCGAGTACGCCGATGCGCCGAGCGCCACTGTCATGTAGCCCAGCTGCGACAACGTGGAATAGGCAACCACGCGCTTGATATCGTTCTGTATGACGCCGAGGAATCCCATGAAGAGCGCGGTGATCCCGCCGATCACGAGCACGAAACTCAGGGCCGTATCGCTCAGCTCGAACAGCGGCGACATGCGCGCCACCATGAAGATGCCTGCCGTGACCATGGTCGCGGCGTGGATCAGCGCGGAGATCGGGGTCGGGCCTTCCATCGAGTCGGGCAGCCACACATGCAGGGGGAACTGCGCACTCTTGCCCATCGCGCCGATGAACAGGCAGATGCAGATGACCGTGATCAGCATCCATTCGGTGCCGGGGAAGCTCAGCTTCGCCAGCTCATCCGCCTTGGCAAAGGTCTCGCCGTAGTTCAGCGTACCGGCGTAGGCGGCGACCAGGCCGATGCCCAGGATGAATCCGAAGTCGCCAACCCGGTTGACCAGGAAGGCCTTCAGGTTGGCGAAGATCGCAGTCGGCCGGTTGTACCAGAAGCCGATCAGCAGATAGGACACGACACCGACTGCTTCCCAGCCGAAGAACAGCTGCAGCATGTTGTTGCTCATGACGAGCATCAGCATCGAGAAAGTGAACAGAGAGATGTACGCGAAGAAGCGGTTGTAGCCCTCGTCTTCCTCCATGTACCCGATCGTGTAGATGTGCACCATCAGCGACACGAAGGTCACCACGCACATCATCAACGCCGTGAGGCCATCGACCAGGAAGCCGACCTCCATCTTCAGGCCGCCGACCGTCATCCATTCATAGATCGTGGCATTGAAACGGGCACCGTCGGACACTACGCTCCTGAGCGTCATCACCGAGATGACGAAGGCAATCGCCACGCCGAGGATGGTCAGCGAATGCGTGGCGCGCCGGCCGATGAGGCTGCCGCCGAATTTGGTGCCGAAGATGCCGGCGACGACGGCGCCGACCAAGGGGGCCAGCGGTACGGCCAGCAGTGTGGATCCGGAAAGTGTTGCGCTCATGAGAAATCTTTCAGCCCTTGAGCGCGTTGAGTTCGTCGACGTTGATGTTCGACTTGTTGCGGAACAAGAGGACCAGCAGCGCCAGCCCGATCGCCGATTCGGCCGCGGCGACCGTCAGGATGAAGAACACGAAGATCTGTCCGTGCATGTCGCCCAGGAAATACGAGAAGGCGACGAAGTTCATGTTGACGGCCAGCAGCATCAGCTCGATGCACATCAGCAGCACGATGAGGTTCTTGCGATTCAGGAAGATGCCGATGACCGAGAGCGCGAAGAGCATCGCGCCGAGCGAGAGAAAGTGTCCGAGCGTGAGCGTCATGCCTTGGTCTCCGCTGCTGCCGAGGGTTGTTCGACAACAGGTTCCGCGGCGCGCGTCACGGGCATCTGCACGATGCGCACGCGGTCACGGGCCTTCACGCGAACCTGGTCGGCCGGGTTCACGTACTTGCTGTCCTTGCGGGCGCGCAGCGTCAGCGCAATCGCCGCGAACATGGCGACCAGCAAGATCACGGCCGCGATTTCGAGCGGATAGAGGTAATCGGTGTAGAGAAGCTTGCCAAGCTCCAGCGTGTTGGATGTGTCAGGGCCGCTCGCAAGCGCGCTCTTCGGCACGCTCAGGCGGAAGCCGCCCATCAGCACTGCGGCCATTTCGAGCGCGATCAACGCACCGACGCCGGCGGCAAGCGGAAAGTGCCGCCAGAAGCCTTCGCGAAGTCCTTCGACGTCGATGTCCAGCATCATGACGACGAAGAGGAACAGCACCATCACGGCCCCCACGTAGACGAGGACCAGTGCGATCGCCAGGAATTCGGCGCGCAGGATCAACCAGATCGCCGACGCCTGGAAAAACGCCAGCACGAGGTAGAGCGCTGCATACACGGGGTTGCGGGCGGTAATGACGCGGAATGCTGCGAACAGCAGCACCGCGGAAAACAGATAGAACAGACCGGTCTTGACGTCCATGGAGCGAATTCGTTGCGAGTTTCGGGCTAGGCTGGAACTCAGCGCTTCAGCGGTACTTGGCGTCAGCCGCCTTGTTGGCGGCGATTTCTTTTTCGTAGCGGTCGCCCACGGCGAGCAGCATGTCCTTGGTGAAGTACAGGTCGCCACGCTTTTCACCGTGGTATTCGAAGATGTGCGTCTCGACGATCGAGTCGACCGGGCAGCTCTCCTCGCAGAATCCGCAGAAGATGCACTTGGTCAAGTCGATGTCGTAGCGCGTGGTGCGGCGGGAGCCGTCGTCGCGCACATCGGATTCGATGGTGATCGCGAGCGCCGGACACACGGCCTCGCAAAGCTTGCAGGCGATGCAGCGCTCTTCGCCGTTTTCATAGCGGCGCAACGCGTGGAGTCCACGGAAGCGCGGCGACAGCGGCGTCTTCTCTTCGGGAAACTGAACGGTGATCTTCCGGCTGAAAGCGTACTTGCCAGTGATGGCCAGCCCCTTGAACAACTCGAACAGCATGAAGCTGCGCAGGAAGTCCTTGAGCGAGAACGGCGCGGAGAGGGACGAGGAGGAGCGCGCAAGCGCGCTGGCAGAAGGCGCAGTCATGGCAGTTCCAGTTACTTCCAGATGTTGAACGGGGTCTGCATCCAGGCGCCGACCACCACAAGCCACACAAGCGTGACAGGAATGAAGATCTTCCAGCCGAGCCGCATGATCTGGTCATAGCGGAAGCGCGGGAAGGTCGAACGAACCCACAGGAACATCGTAACCACGACGAAGGTCTTGATGCCCAGCCAGATCCACCCGGGAATGAATGCGAGGAAGTCGAACGGAGGCAACCAGCCGCCGAGGAAGAGCACCGCGCACAGGATCGAGACGAGCCACATGTTGGCGTACTCGGCCAGGAAGAACATGGCGAAGCTCATGCCCGAGTACTCGATCATGTGACCGGCGACGATTTCCGATTCGCCTTCCACCACGTCGAATGGGTGGCGATTGGTTTCAGCCAGCCCCGAGATGAAGTAGACGACGAAGATCGGCAGCAGCGACAGCCAGTTCCACGAAAGGAATCCGATGCCCATCGAGGCGAAGTGCCCCTTGCCCTGCCCCATGACGATGTCGGTCATGTTGAGGCTGGCCGACACCATCAGCACGACGACGAAGCAGAAGCCCATCGCGATTTCGTAGCTGACCATCTGGGCCGAAGCGCGCAGCGCGCCTAGGAATGCGTATTTGGAGTTCGACGCCCAGCCGGCGATGATCACGCCATAGACCTCGAGCGAGGTGATGGCCATCACGAACAGCAGGCCGGCATTGATGTTGGCCAGCGCGATTTCAGGTCCGAAAGGAATGACTGCCCAGGCGGCCAGCGCCGGCATGATCGTCATGATGGGCCCCAACAGGAACAAGCCCTTGTTGGCAACCGTCGGCAGGATGATTTCCTTGGTCAGCAGCTTGAGCGCGTCAGCGATCGGCTGCAGCAGACCCAGCGGCCCGACGCGGTTGGGGCCGATGCGAATCTGCGTGAAGCCGATGGCCTTGCGTTCCCACAGCGTGAGATAGGCCACGGCACCCATCAAAGGCAGCACCACGACGACGATCTTGATCAGCGTCCAGATCACAGGCCACGCCAGGCCGGTCCACCAGCCGGCAGAGACCAGGCCCAGGCCGAAGCCATGCAGCGCGTCGATCATGCGAGCACCTCCCGCGCCGCGGCGGCCTGCGCCATCCGCGCATCGGCCGTGAGCTGCAGGGACGGCGCACGACGAACGGTGCCGTCGAGTTGGTAGATGCTTGCGACGACCGGCGATGCAACCGAGCGATTGCTCGGCTGGATCGACGCCGCGGTTGTGTTGTTCAGCCTGTCGGCCAGCACCTCTCCGGGCGAGCCGACATCGGCCAGCACGTCTGACGTGGATTCGAATGCAAAGCCCGAGAGGCCGAGCAGATTGGCCAGCACGCGCAGGACCTTCCAGGCCGGACGCGTTTCGCCCAGGGGCTTCACGACCGCGTGGAAGCTTTGCGCGCGACCTTCGGCGTTGATGAAAGTCCCGGGGGTCTCGGTGAATGGCGCGACGGGAAGCAGCACATCGCTGAATTCGAGATTGGACTTGAACGGGCTCAACGTCACGACCATCTGCGCGTGGGCAAGGCCTTCGATTGCGGCTGCACCGGCGGCCGAATCGAACGCGGGCTCGGTGTTGAGCAGCAGCGCAGCCTTGAGTCCGCCAGCGAGCATCTGGCCCGCATTCAGGCCGTCCGCTTTCGGCAAGGCGCCGACAACCTGCGCGCCGACCGTGTTGGCCGCTTCGGTCAGGTAGCCGACGCTGGCGCCCGTCTGTGTGCCGATCCAGTTGGCCAGGGCCAGCAAGGTACTGGCTTCGCCATGGTGTGCCGCCGCATTCCCGAGCAGGATGGCCTTGCGTTCGCCGCCAAGCAGCGATGCTGCCAGTGCCTTCGCTGCGTCGCTTGCAGCATCGCTCTTGGCCACGGGTGCCGTGGCTCCGGTGCTTTCGGCAACGGCGGCCGCGATGTCGACCAGTGCCGCAACCCATTTCTGAGCTGGTACCAGGACCGAATTCGCCACTGGCATGGCCCAGGCGTCGGCATCGGCGAGCAGTTCCGGGGAAGTCAGCGCATTGAGCACACCACCCTTGCGGATCGATTGACGAATGCGCTGCGCGAACAGCGGATGGTCCTTGCGCAGGTTGGAACCGATCACGAATGCGCGTTGCAGTTGCGACAGCGATGCGATCGAGGTGCCCAACCAGCGGACGCCTTCGAATGCACCGAATTCGGCGCTGCGCAGGCGGTAGTCGATGTTGTTGCTGCCAAGGCCGTGCGTGAGCAGGTTGGCCAGGTGCAACTCTTCGAGCGTGCTGTGCGGACTGACCAGCGTGCCGATGCTTTGCGCGCCGTGGTCGGCCTTGATCTGCTTCAGGCCGTTGGCCACGTATTCCAGCGCGGTCTGCCAGTCGACTGGCTGCCATTGACCGCCCTGCTTCAGCATCGGCTGGGTCAGGCGCTCAGGGCCATTCAACGCCTCGTAGGAAAAGCGGTCGCGGTCGGCAATCCAGCACTCGTTCACATCCTCGTTCTCGAGCGGCACCACGCGCATCACACGGTTGTTCTTCACCTGGACGATGAGATTGGCACCGGTCGAGTCGTGCGGACTCACCGACTTGCGGCGCGACAGCTCCCACGTACGCGCGCTGTAGCGAAAAGGCTTGCTCGTGAGGGCGCCAACCGGGCAGATGTCGATCATGTTGCCCGAAAGCTCGGAATCGACCGAGTCGCCGAGGAAGGTCTCGATCTCGGAGTGCTCGCCGCGGTTCGACATGCCGAGTTCCATCACGCCAGCCACTTCCTGGCCAAAGCGGACGCAGCGCGTGCAATGGATGCAGCGGCTCATCTCTTCCATACTGATGAGCGGGCCAACGTCCTTGTGGAACACCACGCGCTTTTCTTCTTCGTAGCGTGAAGAAGATCCACCGTAGCCCACGGCCAGATCCTGCAATTGGCACTCGCCACCCTGGTCGCAGATCGGGCAATCGAGAGGATGGTTGATCAGCAGGAACTCCATCACCGACTGCTGGGCCTTGATGGCCTTGTCGCTCTTGGTGCGGACGATCATGCCTTGCGTCACGGGCGTGGCGCAGGCCGGCATCGGCTTCGGCGCCTTCTCCACGTCAACAAGGCACATGCGGCAGTTGGCCGCGATGCTGAGCTTCTTGTGATAGCAAAAGTGCGGGATGTAGGTGCCCGCCTTGTCGGCCGCATGCATGATCATGCTGCCTTCGACGATGTCGACCTTCTTGCCGTCGAGTTCGATTTCAACCATATGTGTTCTTCTTGCGCTCAGGCCTTGACCGGCGCCTTCGGGACGTAGCCCGGAATCAGCGCCTCGAACTCGTGGCGGAAGTGCTTGATCATGGCCCGCACCGGCATCGCGGCGGCATCGCCCAGTGCGCAGATCGTGCGGCCCTGAATGTTGTCGGCGACGGAGTTCAGGAGGTCCATGTCGGTGGCCTTGCCATGGCCGTTGTGGATGCGATCCACCACGCGCCACAGCCATCCCGTGCCTTCGCGGCATGGCGTGCACTGGCCGCACGATTCGTGCATGTAGAAGTACGAGAGGCGTTTGAGCGATTCGACCATCGATCGGCTATCGTCCATGACGATCACGGCACCAGACCCGAGCATCGACCCCGCCTTGGCGATGGAGTCGTAATCCATGGTGCACTCCATCATGATGGAGGCGGGAAGCACCGGAGCGGACGAACCGCCAGGAATCACGGCCTTGAGCTGACGCCCTTTGCGCACGCCGCCCGCGAGTTCGAGCAGCTTCGAGAAAGGCGTGCCCATCGGGACTTCGTAATTGCCGGGCAGCTCGACGTCGCCGCTGACGGAGAAGATCTTGGTACCGCCGTTGTTCGGCTTGCCGCACTCGAGGTAGGCTGGGCCGCCGTTGATGATGATCCACGGCACTGCCGCGAAAGTCTCGGTGTTGTTGATCGTCGTCGGCTTGCCGTAGAGGCCGAAGCTCGCCGGAAATGGCGGCTTGAAGCGCGGCTGACCCTTCTTGCCTTCGAGCGATTCGAGCAGCGCCGTTTCTTCGCCGCAGATATAGGCGCCGAAACCGTGGGCCGCGTGAAGCTGGAAGTTGTAGCTGCTGCCCAGGATGCCGTCACCCAGGTAACCGGCTGCCCGCGCCTCTTCCAGTGCTTCCTCAAAACGATCGTAGGTCTGGAAGATTTCGCCGTGGATGTAGTTGTAGCCCACGCTGATGCCCATCGCGTATGCCGCGATGGCCATGCCCTCGATCACGATGTGCGGGTTGTAGTGCAGGATGTCGCGGTCCTTGCACGTGCCCGGCTCGCCTTCGTCGGAATTGCAGACGAGGTACTTTTGGCCCGGGAACTGGCGGGGCATGAAGCTCCACTTCAGGCCAGTCGGAAAACCCGCGCCGCCACGACCCCGCAGGCCCGACGACTTGACTTCGGCGATCACCTGGTCGGGCGTCAGCCCTTCGCCCAGGATCTTGCGCAGCGCCTGGTAACCGCCGCGCGCCTCGTAGTCGGCGAGCCGCCAGTTGGTGCCGTCGAGGCCGGCATAGATCTGCGGTGTGATGTGACGATCGTGAAAGCAGGTCTGGACGCCAGTAGCCTGGAACTGCGAAAGCACTTGCTCGGGCGACATCATTGCGCTCCCCTCAAGCCGTCGATCAGTTGATCGAGCTTTTCATTGCTCATGAAGCTGCACATCGTGCGGTCGTTGACCAGCATCACCGGGGAATCGGCGCAGGCACCAAGGCATTCGCTTTGCTGCAGCGTGAACATGCCGTCCGGCGTGGTCCCGCCCATTTCGATGCCCAGCTTCTTCTCGAGGTGCTTGAGCGCGACAGCTCCGTCGCGCAGCTGGCACGGCAGATTGGTACAGACGTTGAGCTTGAACTTGCCCACCGGCCGCTGGTTGTACATGTTGTAGAAAGTCGTGACCTCGTGCACTGCGATCGGCGCGATGCCCAGGTAGGCGGCAATTTCGCGTTCGCGCTGTTCGCTCACGAAGCCCTCATCCTGCTGCACGATCGCCAGGCAAGCCATGACCGCGGACTGCTTTCCTGCCGGCGGGTACTTGGCGACCTCTCGCGCAAAACGCTCGAGCGTCGCAGTGGACAGAGCCGCCTGGGGGCTGTGGGTGGTGTCGGAATTCATGGGTTCGCTCACCTGTCTATCTCGCCGAACACGATGTCCATCGTGCCGATCACGGCCACTGCATCGGCAATCATGTGCCCGCGCGCCATTTCGTCAAGCGCCGCCAGATGCGGAAAGCCCGGTGCACGGATTTTGAGACGGTAGGGCTTGTTGGCGCCGTCGCTCACCAGATAGATGCCGAACTCGCCCTTGGGGTGTTCGACGGCGGCATAAGCCTCGCCTTCTGGCACGTGGAAACCTTCGGTAAAGAGCTTGAAATGGTGGATCAACTCCTCCATGTTCGCCTTCATCGATTCGCGCGCAGGTGCAGCCACCTTGTGGTTGTCGGTAATGACAGGACCCGGATTGGCACGCAGCCATGCGGAGCATTGCTGGATGATGCGGTTGGCCTGGCGCATCTCTTCCACGCGGACGAGGTAGCGGTCATAGCAGTCGCCGGTCTTGCCGACGGGCACGTCGAAGTCCATGCGGTCATAGACGTCGTACGGCTGCTTCTTGCGCAGATCCCACTCGACGCCGGAGCCCCGCAGCATCGGGCCGGTGAAGCCAAGGTTCAGGGCACGTTCTGGAGAAACGACGCCGATGCCGACCGTGCGCTGCTTCCAGATCCGGTTGTCGGTGAGGAGCGTCTCGTACTCGTCGACCATCTTCGGGAAACGCCGGCAGAAATCGTCGACAAAATCCAGCAGCGAGCCCTGACGGTTTTCGTTGAGCCGCTCGATCGCCTTTGCGTTCTTGATCTTGCTGGCCTTGTACTGCGGCATCACGTCCGGCAGATCGCGGTAGACGCCGCCCGGACGGAAATACGCTGCGTGCATGCGCGCGCCGGAGACTGCTTCGTACATGTCGAACAGGTCTTCGCGTTCGCGGAAGCAGTAGATGAGCATGTTCATCGCACCGCAGTCGAGGCCGTGCGCGCCGAGCCACAGAAGGTGGTTCAGCAGGCGCGTGATCTCGGCGAACATCACCCGGATGTATTGCGCGCGAATGGGCACCTCGAGGCCCATCAGCCGCTCGATCGCGAGGCAGTATGCGTGCTCGTTGCTCATCATCGACACGTAGTCGAGCCGGTCCATGTAGGGCAAGGACTGGATAAAGGTGCGCGATTCGGCGAGCTTCTCGGTCGCCCGGTGCAGCAAGCCGATGTGCGGATCGGCGCGCTGGATCACTTCCCCGTCCAACTCCAGCACAAGGCGCAGCACGCCGTGCGCCGCCGGGTGCTGGGGTCCGAAGTTCAGCGTGTAGTTCTTGATTTCGGCCATCAGTGGAGTCCGCCGTAGTTGTCTTCGCGGATCACGCGCGGCGTGATTTCGCGCGGCTCGATCGAGACGGGCTGGTAGACCACGCGCTTCTGCTCCGCGTCATAGCGCATCTCGACATGGCCGGAGACGGGGAAGTCCTTGCGGAACGGATGCCCGATGAAGCCGTAGTCGGTCAGGATGCGACGAAGGTCGTCATGACCCTCGAACACGATGCCGTAGAGATCGAAGGCCTCGCGCTCGAACCAGCCCGCGGCATTCCAGACGCTGGTGAGCGAATCGATGACCGGCAGATCCTCGTTCGGAACAAAGACCTTGAGGCGAACGCGCTGGTTGAGGCTCACGGAAAGCAGATGGGACACAACGCAGAAGCGCTCGCCCTCCCACTCGCCGTCGCGGTATCCGGAATAGTCCACGCCGCAGAGGTCGATCAACTGCTCGAACCGACACCCCGGCGCGTCGCGCAGCAAAGTGGCCGCCGCCAGGTATTCGGCCGCACCGACCACCACCGTCACCTCGCCCAGCGCGAGCGTGACGCTCTTAGCCCTCGTGCCAAGCGTTTCGGTGATCTGGGTCTGCAGCGCCTCGGGAGAAATGGCAAAGTCAGTCATCGTCTCTCGCTCTTCAGGCGCGCGCGATCGTATTGGTACGGCGAATCTTCTGCTGGAGTTGGATCACTCCATATAGAAGAGCCTCCGCGGTCGGCGGGCAGCCCGGCACGTAGACATCGACCGGCACGATGCGATCGCACCCTCGCACGACCGAGTAGCTGTAGTGGTAGTAGCCACCGCCGTTGGCGCACGAGCCCATCGAGAGCACCCAGCGAGGCTCAGGCATCTGGTCGTAGACCTTGCGCAGCGCGGGTGCCATCTTGTTGCAGAGCGTGCCAGCGACGATCATCAGATCGGACTGGCGCGGGCTGGGCCGGAACAGCATGCCGAAGCGGTCGATGTCATAGCGCGCAGCGCCCGCATGCATCATCTCCACGGCACAGCAGGCCAGACCGAAGGTCATGGGCCACAGTGATCCGGTCTTGGCCCAGTTCACCACCGAGTCGTAGGTCGTGGTGACGAAACCTTCCTTCATGACGCCTTCAATGGCCATTTTTCGGATTCCTTGTCATTCCCAGTCGAGGGCGCCCTTTTTCCACTCGTACGCGAAGCCCACGACGAGGATGGCGAGAAAAATCATCATTGCCCAGAAGCCGGCAGGCCCGATTTCCTTGAGCGCTATGGCCCACGGAAAAAGAAAAGCGATTTCGAGGTCGAAAAGGATGAAGAGGATCGCGACGAGGTAGTAGCGGACGTCGAACTTCATGCGCGCGTCTTCGAAGGCCTCGAAGCCGCATTCGTAAGGGGAATTTTTTTGAGCGTCGGGCCGGTTGGGACCGAGGATGTAACCCAGAACCTGAGGTGCGACGCCGACTCCGACACCGACCAGGATGAACAACAGGACGGGGAGGTAGGAATCGAGGTTCATCAGGGGGTTCTATCACCGCTTGCCACCGACAGGAAGCATAGATTCCTGTCGGTGAGATTTGGTGCGGTCGGCGAGACTCGAACTCGCACAGCTTTCGCCACTACCCCCTCAAGATAGCGTGTCTACCAATTTCACCACGACCGCGGTTTTCTGTCCGGATGGCATGAGGAACCTCCGAGAGGCTTTGGCTTTCCGGAACAGCTTTAGAGTTTACCCTGAAAAACAGCCGTTTTTACTGGGCAATTGTAGAGATCACGACAAGGCTACTTGGCCGGAATCTGTGCGGCGCCCGAAGCTGGTGCGGACGGGGCCGAAGCCGGTGCATTCGTCGCTGGCGCAGCGGGTGCGCTTCCCGCCGGAATCTCTGCCGCCGACCCGGTGGCGGGCGCGGAAGCAGGCGCGGGACCGCCTGCAGCAGCACGCTCCAGCAGGCTGCCGCCGCCCACGGGGCGCGAGTGACCGAAATAGGCCAGCAGAAGCGTGCACGCGAAGAACACAGCTGCGAGAACCGCGGTCGTGCGCGAGAGGAAGTTCGCGCTGCCGCTCGCACCAAAAAGGCTGCCTGCGCTGCCGCTGCCGAAGGCCGCGCCCATGTCGGCGCCCTTGCCGTGCTGGACCAGGATGAGACCGATCATCGCAAGTGCAGTGAGCATCTGCACGCCCACGAGAATATTGAGGACCACGTTCATTCGTTCTAACTCCTAATTTGGTGGCGGTGCGCTGTCTCAGCGAGCCGCGGCAATGATCTGCAGAAAGTCGGGGGCTTTGAGCGACGCGCCGCCGATCAACCCGCCGTCGATGTCGGCTTGCGCGAGCAACTCAGCCGCGTTCGCGGCGTTCATGCTCCCACCGTAAAGGATCCGGATACCCGCCGCATGCTCGCTCGCTGCGTGATGCAACTGTGCGCGCAACACCGAATGCACCGCCTGCGCCTGTTCGGGCGTTGCGGTCTTGCCGGTGCCGATGGCCCAGACGGGCTCGTAAGCCACGACGATCTCGCTGATGCAGTGGCCATTGATGTGGATCACGGCGGCGAGCTGGCGCTTGACGACTTTCTCGGTCTGCCCTGCTTCGCGCTGCGCCAACGTTTCGCCGACACAGACGATGGGAGTGATCCCGTTGGCCAGGGCGGCAGTTGTCTTCGCGGCCACAACCTCATCGGTCTCGCCGTGATACTGGCGCCGCTCCGAGTGGCCCACGATGGCATAGCGCACGCCGAATTCCTTCAGCATCGCGGCCGATAACTCGCCTGTGAAAGCGCCCTGGGACTGCGCCGATACGTCTTGCGCACCCAATGCGATCGGAGTCCCGGCGACCAGCGATTGAACCTGCGCCAGGTACGGCGCTGGCACGCACACCGCGACTTCGCAGGCCGGCGAGGCGATGCCCGCCAGCAAGACCTTCACGAGCGCCTCGTTGGCAGCGAGGCTCCCATTCATCTTCCAGTTGCCCGCGATCAGCTTCTTCTTGGTCATGTCTGTCTTGTTCACCAGGTCAGCACGATCTTGCCGATGTGCTGATTCGATTCCATCAGGACGTGGGCTTGCGCGGCACCGCTTGGAGCACCCTTTGCAGCAAAGCTGCTGTGGATGACCGGCTTGACTGCTCCGCTCTCGAGCAGCGGCCACACCTTCTCGCGCAATGCCTTGGCGATCGCACCCTTGAACGCAATCGGCCGCGGACGCAGCGTCGAGCCGGTGATCGTGAGCCGCCTGCGCAGCACCAGTCCCGCATTGAGTTCGCTCTTGATGCCACCCTGCACTGCGATGATCACGAGCCGGCCGTCTTCGGCCAGGCATTCGATCTCGCGCGCGACATACGCGCCAGCCACCATGTCGAGCACCACGTCGACGCCCTTCCCGCCGGTAAGGCGCTTGGCCTCTTCGACGAAATCGGCAGTCTTATAGTTGATCGCGTGATCCGCGCCCAGTTTCCTGCACGCTTCGCACTTGTCGTCGCTGCCTGCGGTCACGATCACGGTCGCGCCAAGCGCCTTGCCCAACTGGATGGCCGTGACGCCGATGCCGCTGGAGCCTCCCTGGATCAGCAGGGTTTCACCCTTCTGCAGGCGACCACGCTCGAACACGTTGCTCCATACGGTGAAGAACGTTTCGGGCAGCGTGGCCGCCTCGACGTCGCTCCAGCCCGCGGGGACCGGCAGGCATTGCGCGACAGGCGCCACGCACAGTTCCGCATATCCACCGCCCGCGACCAGCGCGCAGACATGGTCTCCGATCTTGAAACCGGCGTCTGCCAAGGCCTTCGCGTCGCCCGCCACGATCTCGCCCGCCACCTCGAGGCCAGGCAAGTCCGACGCGCCAGGCGGAACTGGGTAGTGACCCATCCGCTGAAGCACGTCGGGGCGATTTACGCCGCTCGCGGCCACGCGAATCAGCAGCTCGCCCTCACCCGCGACGGGGTCAGGACGCTCCACCATTCGCAGCACCTCGGGGGCACCGAACGATGTGATCTCAATGGCTTTCATGGTCTTCTCTGGCTGCAATGCCCGCGCTCAGGCGGGCATTGGTCGAACTACTACAAGTACTAGTGCGATGGCGTCGCCGCCGGCCCTCTTCAGGGTTGATGGTCGCGATTCGAGTCTTGCAGTGGCAATTGCTCGGCCAGTTGTTCGGCCTGCTCGCCATTGCGCTCGTTGCTTTCGAAACGCGGCGCACGTTCGGCGCGCGGCGGACGGTCGCCACGATCAGAGCGCTCGCGGCGATCGCCACGATCTTCACGCGGCGGACGGTCGTTGAACTCCATGCCGGCCGGACGCTCCGCCAGTGCCTTCATGGACAGCTTGACGCGACCCTTTTCATCGGTCTCGAGCACCTTGACCTTCACGATCTGGCCTTCACTGAGGTAGTCGGTCACCTTCTCGACACGCTCGTGTGCGATCTGGCTGATGTGCAGCAGGCCATCCTTGCCGGGCAGGAGGTTGATCAGCGCGCCGAAATCGAGGATCTTGGTGACAGGGCCTTCATAGACCTTGCCAATCTCCACTTCGGCCGTGATCTGTTCAATGCGCTTCTTGGCCTCTTCGGCCTTGGCCGGATCGGTCGAGGCGATCGTGATGGTGCCGTCTTCGTCGATGTTGATCTGGGTGCCGGTCTCTTCGGTCAGCGCGCGGATCACCGAACCACCCTTGCCGATCACGTCACGGATCTTCTCGGGGTTGATCTTCATCGTGAACAGGCGCGGCGCGAAGCTGGAGACTTCGGCCTTGGCCTCACCCATGGCTTCCTGCATCTTGCCGAGGATGTGCATGCGCGCTTCCTTGGCTTGTGCCAGGGCGACCTGCATGATTTCCTTGGTGATGCCCTGGATCTTGATGTCCATCTGCAGCGCGGTAATCCCATTGGTCGTGCCGGCGACCTTGAAGTCCATGTCGCCCAGGTGATCTTCATCACCCAGGATGTCGGTCAGCACCGCGAAGCGGTTGTCTTCCTTGATGAGGCCCATGGCGATGCCCGCGACGTGCGCCTTCATCGGCACGCCGGCGTCCATCATCGAGAGGCAGCCCCCGCAGACTGAAGCCATCGACGAGGAACCGTTCGACTCGGTGATTTCCGACACGACGCGGACCGTGTACGGGAACTCTTCCTTGCTCGGCAAGCAGGCGACGAGCGCGCGCTTGGCGAGACGGCCATGGCCGACTTCGCGGCGCTTGGTCGAACCCATGCGGCCGACTTCGCCGGTGGCGAAGGGAGGCATGTTGTAGTGGAACAGGAAGCGGTCTTCGTACTCGCCGGCCAATGCATCGATACGCTGCGCATCGCGCTCGGTACCGAGCGTGGTCACGACCAGCGCCTGGGTTTCGCCGCGCGTGAACAGGGCCGAGCCGTGGGTGCGCGGCAGCACGCTGTTGCGGATTTCGATCGGGCGCACGGTACGCGTGTCGCGACCGTCGATGCGGGGCTCGCCCGACAGGATCTGGCTGCGAACGATCTTCGATTCGATCGAGAACAGCAGGTCGTTCACCTTGCCTGCGTCGAAGGGTTCGCCGCTCTCTTTCAGCGCTGCCATCACGCTGGCATTGGCTTCGCGCAGCGCTTGCGTGCGCGCTTGCTTGCTGCGAATCTGGTAGACGGCGCGGAGCTTTTCCTCGGCCAGGCCCTTGACCTTGGCGACGAAGGATTCGTCTTCGGCGGGCGGTTGCCAGTCCCACACCGGCTTGCCGGCGTCACGGACGAGTTCGTGGATTGCGTTGATCGCGATGTTGGCTTGCTCGTGACCGAACACCACGCCGCCGAGCATGATTTCTTCGCTCAGTTGCAGCGCTTCGGATTCGACCATCAGCACGGCGGCTTCAGTGCCCGCCACGACGAGGTCCATCTGCGAATCCTTGCGAGCCGTCTGGCCCGGATTCAGCACGTACTGGCCGTTGATATAGCCCACGCGGGCTGCACCGATCGGACCGCTGAACGGAATGCCGGAGATCGACAGCGCGGCGCTGGTACCGATCATGGCGGCGATGTCGGCATCGACTTCGGGATTGAGCGATAGCGTGTGGATGACCACATGCACTTCGTTCAGGAAGCCTTCGGGGAACAGCGGACGGATCGGGCGGTCGATCAGGCGGCTGGTCAGCGTTTCATGTTCGCTAGGCTTGGCTTCTCGCTTGAAGAAGCTGCCGGGGATCTTGCCTGCTGCGTAGGTCTTTTCGATGTAGTCGACGGTCAGGGGAAAGAAGTCCTGGCCGGGCTTCGCGGACTTGGAAGCAACCACTGTCGCCAGGACGACGGTGCCCTCGATGTCCACGATCACGGCGCCGCTGGCCTGGCGTGCGATTTCGCCGGTTTCCAGGACGACGGTCTTGTCGCCCCACTGGAAGGTCTTGGTGACTTTGTTGAAGAGACTCATGTTCAGCTCCTGATTTTGATAGCGGCTCGACCTGTGGTGATCACAGGCCCCGCGGGGCCGGAGTGCTTTTCAGAACACGATGCCATTCCAGGGAAGCTCGACGTGAACCTCGTTGGAATGACACAGCTTCGCTCTGTTTGGCGGCTCCGAAGTAAAAAACGCCTGAGCTAGCGGACTAACCCAGGCGTTCTTGCATGCGATTCGGCTTACTTGCGCAGACCCAGCTTGGCGATCAGCGCGGTGTAACGGTCTGCGTCCTTGGACTTGAGGTAGTCCAACAGCTTGCGGCGGCGGCTCACCATGCGGAGCAGCCCGCGACGACCGTGGTGGTCCTTGGCGTGCGTCTTGAAGTGCGGGGTGAGTTCGTTGATACGGGCGGTCAGCAGTGCAACTTGCACTTCCGGGCTACCGGTGTCGTTGGCGGCGCGGGCGTTGTCCTTGACAACTTCGGCCTTGATGGAGGCTGCGATCATTTGATTTTCCTTGTTCCGGGATGTTTGACTTGCGGTGTGCGCTGGAACTGCACGCACCGTGCGCCTTGCGGCATGCAAAGCCTTGGAATTATAGCTCGCCCCCAGGCTGCGCGCACTTCGTGTCGCTTCGCCTACCCCCTACCGGGGGCAACACCTTCGGACCGGCGGAGCCGGATCCGTGGTGTTTCACGACTTCTTTTGCGCGGCCAGCCAGCGTTTGAGGCGATCCACGCCCTCTACGAGGCGCTGCTTGTCCTTGGATGCGAAGCACCAGCGGAGCCAGCCTTGTGCTTCGGGAGCGAAGGCGTTGCCTGGGGCGAGGCCCAAGCCGGCCTCGACGACCAGGCGTTTGGCGACTTCCAGCGAATCGCCGAAACCGTCGAGCTTGAAGAAGGCGTACATGCCACCGGGCGCGGGCGCCACACTGACACCGGGGATGTCGACCAACAGGGGCAGCAAGGTGTCGCGGCAGGATTTCAGGTGCGCGACGATCTTCGGGGTGATCTCCTCCGTGTGCGCCAATGCGGCGAGGCCGGCGCGCTGCGTGAAAACGCTGGCGCACGAGGTGTTGAATTCAATCAACTTGCCCATGCCCTCCATCAGCGCGGGCGGGAGCACCAGCCAGCCGAGTCGCCAGCCGGTCATCAGGAAGCTCTTGGAGAAACTGTGCGCGACGACCAGCCGGTCATCGGGCGTGGCGACGTCCAGGAAGCTGGGAGCGCATCGGTTGGGAGTCGGCTCGTAGTACAGGCGCTCGTAGACCTCGTCGGCGAGGATCCACGTTCCCGTTGTCCGGCAATGATCGAGGATGGCCTGTTGCTCCTCTTTCGAAAGCGTCCAGCCGGTCGGGTTGTTAGGCGCGTTGACGATGAGCAACTTGGTCGACGGCGTCACTGCGGCGCACAGCGAAGCGAGGTCAAGGGTCCATTGGCCACCCGAGGGCACCAGGGAGACGCAGCGCACGCGCGCACCGAGGATGGCCGGCTGCGCGGTCAGGTTCGGCCACACCGGCGTGATGGCCACGACTTCGTCGCCCGCATCGACGAGCGCCTGCACCGCGAGCATCAGCGCGCTGACGCCACCGGATGTGATCGCGATGCGCGACGACTCGATCTTCGGGTGCAGTCCACTCATGTATTCGGCGACGGCCTCGCGCAATTCAGGCAGGCCCAGGTTGTGCGCATAGAAGGTCTCGCCGCGCCGCAGCGACTCGACGGCGGCCTCTCGGATCGCCTCCGGCGTGACTTCATCGCTCTCGCCGAACCAGAAGGCCAGCACGTCGCTGCGCCCGATCCCGGCGTTGGCGACCTCGCGGATCTTGGAGGCTTCGAGGTTGTGGATGGCTTCGCGCATCGATCTTTTTTTCCTATGAGTTTCAGGGGCGCTGCATTTGGCAGCTGGTTGGCATTTCGGCACGGCTCGCAGGGATTGTCTTGACGACGCGGAAGCCGTAGCCGGATCCTTCGACGTCGAACTTCACGCCGGGGGCGCCCTGCCTGTCCATGATGCCGACCACGAGTGTCTGCTGGAACTGGTGATCCGCGGCGCGCATGTGGCCGCTCTGTCCCGCGAGCGTGACGTTGGCCTTTTCGAGCGCGCGGGCGACTTCCACCATGTCGACGCTGCCCGCGCGTTCGATCGCCTGCGCCAACGCCTCGATCATCAGTTGCATGCGCATGTGGACATAGTCGTCGGACGGTTTGGGGAAGCGCTCGCGGAAGGCCTTGTAGAAGGCCTCGGACTGCGGCGTCTGCACGTTCGGCAACCAGTCGGCCACCGCGACCACCCGCCCGATGCCGGCATCGCCGATCGCCGCGGGCGCACCCAGCGCATTGCCGTAGAAGGTGTAGAAGGTGCCGTTGAAGCCGGCTTCGCGCGCGGCCTTCACGAGCAAGGTCAGGTCATTGCCCCAGTTGCCGGTGATCACTGCCTGCGCGCCGCTCGCGACGATCTTGCTCGCATAGGGGGCGAAGTCCTTGACCCGCCCCATGGGATGCAGTTCGTCGCCGACGATCTTTACGTCCGGGCGAAGCGCGGCGAGTTGCCGCCGGGATTCGCGCAGCACCGCCTGGCCGAAGCTGTAGTCCTGCCCGATCAGGTAGACGCGCTTGAGCGCGTTGTTGTCCTTCAGGACATCCATCAACGCCGTCACGCGCATGTCGGCATGCGCGTCGAAGCGGAAGTGCCAGAAGCTGCAGCGCTCATTGGTGAGCACCGGATCGACCGCCGAATAGTTGAGAAACAGCACCCGGTTCGACGGGTCTCGCTCATTGTTCTTGTCGATGGCGTCGATGAGTGCGCCGGCCGTCGCGGACGAATTGCCCTGCAGCACGATCCGCGCTCCGCCGTCCATCGCGGCACGCAGCGCCGACAAGGCTTCTTCGTTCTGGCTCTTGCTGTCGTAGCGCTCCAGTTCGAGCTGCCGTGCGCCGCCCGGGAGCTTGACGCCGCCGCGCGCGTTTACGCGTTCCACTGCCCAGAGGATGTTGCGGAACACCGCCTCCCCGGTATTGCCGAAGGGGCCGCTCATGCCCTCGACCATCGCGATCCTGATCGGAGGCGCGGGCTGCGCCTGGACCCGCCCAAGCACCGATGCGCCTAGTGCCAAGGCGCCGAATTTCAAGGCGGCGCGACGGCAAATAAAGCTTGAGTTCATTGCTTGAAAGTCCCTGGGGCCGCTCCTAGTTGAGGTGGCATGCGGCACTTGTCTTGTTGAAACGCCGCGCAGTGTAAGGGACACACATTCCTTGTCCCCATCGTTCGCTCAGGAGTTTTCACCATGTTTTTCGCACCCGCCATTCGCACCGCCCGCTTCGTTCCGCGCTCGTACGACCGCAGCCTGGAGCGCTTCGTCAACCAGGCGCTTTCCGGCGCTCAACGCTCGCTCAACGTCGAACAGGACGAAAAGACCTGGACCTTGTCGCTCGACGTCCCGGGCCTGTCGCGTGAAGACCTGACGATCGGCATCGAAGGCGCCGTGGTCCGCATCGAGAGCAAGGCCGAAGCCAAGCGCCAGGTCAAGGCCGCCTACGAGCTGCCCCAGGACATCGACGTCGCCGCCAGCGAAGCCAAGCTCGAAAACGGCGTGCTGACGCTGAAGCTGGGCAAGCTGGTCCCGGTCGGCAACGTGGCCCAGCTCGCGATCAACTGAAGCCTCCCGTCCGGGTTTTCCCGATGGCAGTGAACGGGCCGGTAACTTTCTGTTGCCGGCCCGACTTGTTTCTACTCCACAATAGGTGCGTACTACGTCACGTTCTGTGACGTTTTTTTCAATGCTTTCCTCCCAATTGGCGAAGACGCGCAAGGACTGCGGGGCAGCAGACGCGCAGCGCCCGACGAAGCAACATGAAAACGCACGTGAAGTTTGCAGACGACGACGCCCGTTCAGACACCCTCCTGGTGTTCCTGCCGGGGGCCTTCCTGAAGCCTGAAGAGTTCGAGCGCGAGGGTTTCATCCATGCCGTCAGGGAACGTGAACTCGCCGCCGACGCCCTGCTTGTCGATGCCGACGTCTCCTACTACTACGACCAGACCTTCGTCGAACGACTCCACAACGACGTGATCCAGCCTCAGCGCGCGCTGGGCTACAAGACGATCTGGCTGGTGGGCATCTCGATCGGCGGGTTCGGCGCCCTGATCCACGAGTTGGCGAATCCCGGCGCAGTGGACGGCATCGTGGCGCTGGCGCCTTATCTCGGGCGCCGCCCGATCGGCGCCGAAATCCACAAGGCCGGCGGCTTGCGTTCCTGGAAAGCTCCCGAAGGACCGCCGCCCGACGAGGAGGTGGACCGAAAGCTCTGGCCCTGGCTCCAGCAATACGCATCGCCGAAGCGCGCGAAGAACCTGCCGCCGCTGTACTTGGGATTCGGCCTCGGCGATCGCTTCGCGTCCAACCATCAACTGCTGGCGGACGCACTGCCCGCAGGACGCGTCTTCACCACGGAGGGCGGACACGATTGGCCCCAGTGGTCGCGGCTGTGGCGGAAGATGCTTGATGTGCTTCCCCTGCCGACGTGCGCCAGAAGCGACGCTAGGCGGGCGCCGCCGCCTCTGCGGTCAGTGACGCCAGCGGCCATCGCGGCTTGACGTCGAAGGCGTAGCGCTCGGTCGGCGACTGCATGCCGGCCTGCAGCCGCATCGCGGCGGCCATGGCAATCATGGCGCCGTTGTCGGTGCACAGATGCAGTTCGGGGTAGTGCACGCGCACGCCGCGTTTCGAACACGCCGCGTTCAACTGCTCCCGCAGCGCCCGGTTGGCCCCGACGCCTCCAGCGACCACCAACCGTTTCAGGCCCGTCTGTTCGACGGCGCCCAGCGACTTCTTCAGCAGGACTTCCACAATGGCCGCCTGGGTTGAAGCTGCGAGATCGGCCTTGCGCGCTTCGAGCTCGCCGCCGAGTTTCCTGGCCTGCGTGAGCACAGCCGTTTTCAGGCCGGCGAACGAGAAGTCGAGATCGCCGCTGTGCAGCAAGGGCCGAGGCAATTTGAAGGCCGAGGCGTCGCCCTCTTCCGCCAGCTTCGCGAGCCACGGCCCGCCCGGATAGGGAAGGCCCATCAGCTTCGCGCTCTTGTCGAAGGCCTCTCCGGCCGCGTCGTCGATGGTTTCGCCGAGCAGTTCGTAGCGGCCCACCCCGTCGACCCGCATCAGTTGGGTATGACCGCCGGATACCAGCAGCGCGACAAACGGAAATTCCGGCGGGTCCGCGCTCAGGAAAGGTGAAAGCAGATGGCCCTCCAGGTGGTGGACACCGAGCACCGGCTTGCCCAGCGCCGCGCCCAGCGCGCAAGCCACACCGGCGCCGACCAGCAAGGCGCCCGCGAGGCCCGGTCCGCGCGTGTACGCGACGACATCCACATCCGACAGCCGTTGCCCCGCCTGGTCGAACACGGCCTCGGCGAGCGGAAGAACGCGCCGGATGTGATCGCGGCTCGCCAGTTCGGGCACGACCCCGCCATAGGCCTGGTGCATGGCGATCTGGCTGTGCAGCGCGTGCGCGGCCAGGCGAGGAAGGCCGCTCGCGCCGGATTCGACGAGCGCCACGCCGGTCTCGTCGCAGGACGATTCAATTCCCAATACAAACATGCTCCGAGTGTAGGCGGCGCACACTTTCAGGGCACGGATGTTGCTGCATATCCTCACCCATGAAATCCGGCCTGAGCTTCCTGATTGCCGCCTTGCGATGCGAGATCGACGGGCTGGAGCAACTCGACCGCACGAGCCAGCTGGTCGGGACGATCAGCCGGCTGGTCCACACATTGCAGCGCGAGCGCGGGATTTCGAACGTGCTGCTCGCCTCGCACGGCCAGCGCTTCGTCGCGCAGCGCGACGAACAGATCGCCGAGTGCGTGCGGATGGAAGAGGCGGCACGCCTCGGTTTCGAGCAGTTGGAGCTGGAAACCGTCCGCATCGGCAACGGCGCGCGACTTTTCAGCCGCATCGCCTGGGTGTTGCCCGGCCTGGATGCGCTGCCGGAACTGCGTCGTCGCATCGGCGCACTGGAGATCGATGCGGCCGAATCGACCGCAGCTTTCGTCAAGCTGATCGCCGGGTTGCTCGCGGTCGTGTTCGAAGCGGCGGACGGCGCGACCGATCCGGAAGTCTCGCGCGTGCTCGTGGCGCTCTTCAATTTCATGCAAGGCAAGGAGTTCGCGGGGCAGGAACGCGCCTGCGGTGCCGCCGCATTCGCCTCGGGCCTCAACGACAGGACCCGCCAGCAACAGTGGCTGCACCTCATCGATTCCCAGGAACGGTGCTTCCAGGTGTTCACCGAGTTCTCGGGTGAAGCGCTTGACGACGCCTGGCGCGCGAGCCAGTCGACGGCGCAGATTGCCGAACTGGAGCGCCTTCGGCGCATCGCCTGCGCGGCACCCGCGGGCGTGCTGCTCGATACGGAACTGAGCCAGACGTGGTTCGACTGCTGCACGCGCCGGATCGACGACATGCGGGTCATCGAGGAACAACTGGCCGACAACCTCCGCGCGATCTGCCATCAGAAGACGGCCCAGGCCCACGCGGAGTTGAACGCCCGCCAGGGGTTGCTCGCGAAGGTCAGCGGCCAGCCGGATTCAGCGTCTGCCGCATTCTTCGATGGCGCCGCGACTCCGGACGCGGCCGTTCCGCCGCAAGCGCTGGCAGGCGCCGCGCCTTACGGGCGACAACTCGAGCGATCGATCCTCGACATGGTCCAGGAGCAATCGCATCGACTGCAGGCAATGAGCGACGAGCTCGACACCGTGCGCGCCGCCCTGAACGAGCGCAAGCTGGTCGAACGCGCGAAAGGACTGCTGATGGCGCATCGCCGGATCAGCGAACAGGAGGCACACAAGATGCTGCGCCAGACCGCGATGAACCAGAACCGCCGCCTGATCGACGTCGCCGAATCGGTACTCGCCATGGCCGAATACCTGCCCAGGGACGCATCGTCCTGAGCATGGCGACTTCCCGAAATGGTGCGCCGCACAACAATTGCGCCTGAGCTTTCAAGCGGCACCGTCGGCCTTCAAGCCAATATCGGCGCCCACTTTGCGCTATTTTTTTCGTAGCAAGCGCGAGTTCGAATTCCCTGGCACACAGCTTGCATTGACTCCGCCATAGACCAACGAAGGTCTCCAGGCAGGTGGCATCCAACGACGGGTGTTGCCCACCGAACCGGACAAAGGCGTCCCCACCCGCAAGAGCTCGTTCTCGAGCAGCCCCTGCGCGGTGAGGACGCCTTTTTTTGTTTTTCGCTTTCGACCTTGTTTTTCCATTCCGGAGTTCGCCCCATGACCGATTCGCTGACATCCAAACTGAGTCGCCGACGTGTGCTGCAGGCCGCTGCCGCGGGCGTCGTCGGACTCGACCCCGCCTTGCGCGCCGCCGTCTGGGCCCAGGGCTCCGACAAGCCCGAGAAGGAGGAAGTCAAGATCGGCTTCATCCCCCTGACCGACTGCGCCAGCGTCGTGATGGCCTCGGTGCTCGGCATCGACAAGAAGTACGGCGTGAAGATTGTCCCGAGCAAGGAAGCCAGTTGGGCCGGCGTGCGCGACAAGCTCGTCAATGGCGAGCTCGACTTCGCGCACGTGCTCTACGGGCTGGTCTACGGTGTCCACGTCGGCATCGGCGGCCCGAAGAAGGACATGGCCGTGCTCATGACCCTCAACAACAACGGCCAGGCCATCACGCTGTCGAAGAAGCTCGCCGACAAGGGCGCGGTGGATGGCGCCTCGCTGGCCAAGGTGATGGCGGCCAACAAGGCCGAATACACCTTCGCGCAGACCTTCCCCACCGGCACGCACGCAATGTGGCTCTATTACTGGATGGCTGCCAACGGCATCGATCCGCTGAAGGACGCCAAGGTCATCACCGTGCCGCCGCCGCAGATGGTCGCGAACATGCGCGTCGGCAACATGGACGGCTACTGCGTCGGCGAACCCTGGGGCCAGCGCGCCATCATGGATGGCATCGGCATCACCGCCGTCACCACGCAGGACATCTGGAAGGACCACCCCGAAAAGGTGCTCGGCACCACCGGCGACTTCGTCAAGAAGTACCCGAACACCGCGCGCGCGGTCACCGCGGCCATCCTCGAAGCCGGCCGGTGGATCGACACCGGCCTGCAGAACAAGAACAAGATGGCCGAGACCATCGCCGACAAGAGCTACGTCAACACCAGCGTCGATGCGATCAACCAGCGCATTCTCGGCCGCTACACCAACGGCCTCGGCAAGAACTGGGACGACCCCAACTACATGAAGTTCTACAACGACGGCGCGGTCAGCTTCCCGTACCTGTCGGACGGCATGTGGTTCCTCACGCAGCACAAGCGCTGGGGCCTGCTGAAGGAGCACCCGGACTATCTCCAGGTGGCGACGCAGATCAACCGTATCGACATCTACAAGCAGGCCGCTGCGGCCACGAAGACTTCGGTGCCCAAGGAGGCGATGCGCACCAGCAAGCTCATCGACGGCGTGGTGTGGGACGGCAAGAACCCGAAGCAGTACGCCGATTCGTTCAAGGTCCATGCCTGAGGAGCCCGTCATGGTCAGTGCCGTCTTTCACTCCCCCCTCGACGCCAGCCCGGTCATGCCGGCCCCAACGAAGACCGTCGTCGTCGCCAAGCCCGCGGCGCCATCGCAGCCGGCCGAACCCGCGCCGCGCCTGCCGCGCGACTTCAACGCGCTCTGGCTGCGCGTATTGCCGCCCGTGCTGGGCTTCGCCCTCCTGATCCTGATCTGGGAACTGGTGGCGATGAAGAGCACCACCGGGTTTCCCTCGCCGCTTGCAACCTGGCAACAGGCCCTGACGGTGTTCAGCGATCCGTTCTACAGCAAAGGGCCGAACGACCAGGGCGTGGGCTGGAACGTGCTTTCGTCGTTGCAACGCGTGGCCCTCGGCTTCGGTCTTGCCGCCGCAGTGGGTATTCCAGCCGGCTTCGCGATCGGACGCTTCGAGTTCCTCTCGCGCATGTTCAACCCGCTGATCAGCCTGCTGCGCCCTGTCTCGCCGCTGGCCTGGCTGCCGATCGGCCTGCTGGTGTTCAAGGGTGCCAATCCGGCGGCCATATGGACCATCTTCATCTGCTCGATCTGGCCGATGATCATCAACACCGCCGTGGGCGTGCAGCGCGTGCCGAGCGACTACATGAACGTTGCCCGGGTGCTGAACCTCAGCGAGTGGAAGATCTTCACCCGGATCCTCTTTCCCGCCGTGCTGCCCTATATGCTGACCGGCGTTCGCCTTGCCGTCGGCACCGCATGGCTTGTGATCGTCGCGGCCGAGATGCTGACCGGCGGCGTGGGCATCGGCTTCTGGGTGTGGGACGAGTGGAACAACCTCAACGTCGCCAACATCATCATCGCGATCTTCGTCATCGGCATCGTCGGGCTCGTGCTCGAGTTCGCACTCATCAGGATCGCCACCGCATTCACGTTCGAAGAGGTGAAGTCATGAATGATGACAACAAGTACATCGAGATCCAGGGTGTCGAGCAGCGCTTCAAGACGGCCAAGGGCAGCTTCCTCGCACTGCGCGACGTGAACCTCTGCGTGGCCAAGGGCGAGTTCATCACGCTCATCGGCCACTCCGGCTGCGGCAAGTCCACGCTGCTGAACCTGATCGCCGGCCTCACCACGCCGACGCAAGGTGCGCTGCTCTGCGCCAACCGCGAGATCAAGGGTCCCGGCCCCGAGCGCGCGGTGGTGTTCCAGAACCATTCGCTGCTGCCCTGGCTCACCTGCCACGAGAACGTCTACCTCGCCGTCGAACGCGTGTTCGCCTCGACCGAGGGCAAGGCGCAGCTCAAGGCGCGCACCGAAGCCGCGCTCGCACTGGTCGGACTCACCGCCGCCGCGCAGAAGCGCCCCGGCGAGATCTCCGGCGGCATGAAGCAGCGCGTCGGCATTGCCCGCGCACTGTCGATGGAACCCAAGGTCCTGCTGATGGACGAGCCCTTCGGCGCTCTCGACGCGCTGACGCGCGCCAAGCTGCAGGACGAATTGCTCGCCATCGTGCAGAAGACGCACAGCACCGTGGTCATGGTCACGCACGACGTCGATGAGGCCGTGCTGCTGTCGGACCGCATCGTGATGCTGACGAACGGCCCGGCGGCCACGATCGGCGAAGTACTGAGCGTCGACATCCCGCGACCGCGCAGCCGTGTGGAGCTGGCCGAAGACCCGGCCTACGTGCATGCCCGCAAGGCGGTGATCGACTTCCTCTACACGCGCCAGGCGCACGTGGAAAAAGTTGCTGCCTGAAGCGAAGGACATCGCGATGGACATGTGCGTCAGGAAGCTGAAACTCGTGATGGTCGGCAATGGCATGGCCGGCGTGCGCACGCTCGAAGAGCTGCTCAGGATCGCGCCCGATCTCTACGACATCACCGTGTTCGGCGCCGAGCCGCACCCGAACTACAACCGCATCCTCCTGTCGCCAGTGCTCGCGGGCGAACAGACCGTGGACGAGATCGTGCTCAACAGCTGGGAGTGGTACACCGAGAACCGAATCACCCTGCACGCCGGGAAGAAGGTCGTCGAGGTCGATCGCGCCAGGCGCATCGTCCGCGCCGGGGACGGCACCGAGGCGGCCTATGACCGGCTGCTGATATGCACCGGCTCCAACCCTTTCGAACTGCCTGTCCCCGGGAAGGACCTGAAGGGCGTGATTGCCTACCGCGACATCGCGGACACCAACTACATGATCGAAACCGCCAGGACACACCGGAACGCGGTGGTCATCGGCGGCGGCCTGCTGGGGCTCGAGGCGGCCAACGGACTGATGTTGCGCGGCATGAAAGTGACCGTCGTGCACGTCAATCCGTGGCTGATGGACCGACAGCTCGACGATGTCGCAGGCAAGCTCCTGCAGAGATCGCTGGAGGAACGCGGGCTGCAATTCCGCATCGGCGCCCAGACGCAGGCGTTGATCGGCGGATCCGGGGACCGTGTGACCGCCGTCCGATTCAAGGACGGCACCGAAGTCGCGGCCGACCTGGTCGTGATGGCGGTCGGCATCCGCCCCAACACCGAATTGGCCGAGAAGATGCGCCTGCACGTGAACCGCGGCATCGTGGTGAACGACACCATGCAGACCGTCACCGACGCTCGCATCTATTCGGTCGGCGAATGCGCCGCCCATCGTGGCATCGCCTACGGGCTGGTCGCACCGCTTTTCGAGCAGGCCAAGGTGGCGGCCAATCATCTGGCGCATTTCGGCATCGGCCGCTACAAGGGCTCGATGACCTCGACGAAGCTCAAGGTCACGGGCATCGATCTGTTCTCCGCCGGCGAGTTCATGGGCGGCAAAGGAACGGAGGAGATCGTGATGAGCGACCCTGCCGGTGGCGTCTACAAGAAGCTGGTCATCAAGGACGACAAGCTCGTCGGTGCCTGCCTCTACGGCGATACGGCGGACGGAAGCTGGTACTACGAGCTGCTGCGCGACGGGCGCAGCGTGCAGGACATCCGCGACCAGTTGATGTTCGGCGAGTCGACCCCTGTGACTGCCTGAGGCTCGCCAATGATGCAGACACGTTCCACCTGCCCCTATTGCGGAGTGGGTTGCGGCGTGATCATCGAATCCGATGGCGCGCAGATCACCGGGGTGCGTGGCGACCCCGAGCATCCCGCGAACTTCGGCCGCCTGTGCACCAAGGGCTCGACACTGCACCTGACAGCCAGCGCGGCGGTCACGATGCAGACACGCCTGTTGCGGCCCATGCAGCGGGCGACCCGGGGGTCCGAACCCGAAGCGATCAGTTGGGACGCCGCACTGGATGTGGCCGTCGAGAAGTTCGCCCAGGTGATCCGCGAGCATGGGCCCGACGCGGTGGGCTTCTATGTCTCCGGTCAACTGCTCACCGAGGACTACTACGTCTTCAACAAGCTGGCCAAGGGACTGGTCGGCACGAACAACATCGACACCAACTCGCGCCTGTGCATGAGCAGCGCGGTCGCGGGCTACAAGAAGACGCTCGGTGCCGACGCACCACCGGCGTGCTATGACGACCTGAAGCATGCCGAGTGCCTCTTCATCGTCGGCAGCAACACGGCCTGGGCGCATCCGATCCTGTTCAGGCGCATCGAAGACGCGAAGGCGGCCAACCCTTCGATGAAGATCATCGTGGTGGATCCGCGCCGCACGGACACGGCGGAGATCGCCGACCTCTTCCTGCCGATCCAGCCGGGCACCGACGTCATGCTTTTCAACGGCATGCTGCATCTGATGCTGCGAGAGGGCTGGACGAATGCGCGCTACATCGCAGATCACACGAGCGGCTTCGATGCGCTGATGGCGACGGTGCAAGATTGCGCGCCCGATCGTGTGGCGCAGATCTGCGGCATCCCGGAGCAAGACCTGCTGCAGGCGGCCCGCTTCTTTGCCACTTCGGCCGCCACGTTGAGCCTCTACTGCCAGGGCCTGAACCAGTCCTCCTCCGGCACGGCCAAGAACGCGGCATTGATCAACCTGCATCTCGCGACCGCGCAGATCGGCAAGCCCGGCGCGGGACCGTTCTCGCTGACCGGCCAGCCCAACGCGATGGGCGGCCGGGAAGTGGGCGGCCTGGCCAACCTGCTCTCCGCACACCGCGATCTCGCGAACCCGCGACATCGCGCCGAGGTCGCCGCTCTGTGGGGCGTGCCGGATGTGCCGCAGCAGCCTGGCAAGACGGCTGTCGAAATGTTCCAGGCTGCCGCCGATGGCGAAATCCGCGCGCTCTGGATCGCCTGCACGAACCCGGCGCAGTCGATGCCCGACCAGGCGACCGTGCGCCGTGCGCTCCAGCGCTGCGAGTTCGTCGTGGTGCAGGAGGCCTTTTCGACCACCGCCACCTGCGACTTTGCCGACCTGTTGTTGCCGGCCACCACCTGGGGCGAAAAGCAGGGCACGGTCACCAACAGCGAGCGGCGCATCTCGCGCGTGCGGCCGGCCGTGCCGGCACCGGGCGAAGCACGCGACGACTGGTCCATCGGCGTGGCCTTTGCACGTCGGCTCGAAGAAAGGCTGGGGCGGACGGGCACGCTCTTCCCCTACGCCAACGCTGAATCGGTCTGGAACGAGCACCGCGAATCCACCCGTGGCCGCGACCTTGACATCACCGGCATGAGCTACGCGATGCTGGAAGCCGCGCCGCAACAATGGCCTTTGCGTGAAGGCGAGTCCACCGGCCGCGCCAGACTCTACGAGGACGGCATTTTTCCGACGCAGGACGGCCGCGCACGCTTCGTCGACACGCCGTACAAGGCGGTCACGGAATCGCGCGAGGCCCGCTACCCCTTTTCGCTGAACACCGGCCGCTTGCGTGACCAGTGGCACGGCATGAGCCGCACCGGAACCTTGGGCCGACTGTTCGGCCACGCAGCGGAGCCTTCCGTGCAGATGCATCCGCAGGACATGGCGCGCGGCCAGATCGCGGAGGGCGACCTCGTGCACGTCACGTCGCGGCGAGGCTCGATCGTGTTGCCGGTCGCGTCCAGTTCCGAAGTCGGCCTGAACCAGGCGTTCATCGCGATGCACTGGGGTGGCGAGTACCTGGGTGGATCATCCAGCACAGGCGCGCGGTTGGCCGGCGTGAACACATTGACGACGCCGAGCTTCTGCCCGGACTCCAGGCAGCCCGAGCTCAAGCACGCCGCAGTGAAGATCCTCAAGGCCGAACTGCCCTGGTCGCTGATCGCCGGGGCATGGCTGCCGCAGGAAACGGCCCTGCGTACCGTCGGTGCGCTGCGGCGTCTGATGCAGGCCTTTCCCTTTGCGAGTTGCGTGCCCTTCGGCGCCTCCGTCGCAATGGAGGGCAACGCCGCCGTCTGCACGGGTGTCCTGTTTCGCGCAGCCGCACACCAGGCACCGCAAGATGCCGTGCTCGCGAAGATCGAGGGACTGCTCGGCCTCGAAGGCGCGGACACCATGCGCTACGCGGACGCCAGGCGCGGCCAGCGGCGCGCAGTGCGCCTGCGGCGCGACGGCGCAGACGCGCGCCTGGAAGGCTTCCTGTTGGGTGGCGACACCCGCGCCGAAGTCTGGATCAAGCCTCTGCTCCAGGACCGGCTGCCGGCCCAGGACTTCGGCCGACAACTCTTGCGCGCGGGTGCCGAGGCACCCGCTGGAGTTCGCGCAAAAGGCAAGATCGTGTGCAGTTGCTTCGGCATCACTCAGACGGCGATCAGCGAACAACTGGCCAGCGCGGGCGGCGCCGACGACCAACGCCTGGCCCAAATCCAGCGGTCGCTGAAATGCGGCACCAACTGCGGCTCCTGCCTGCCCGAACTCCGACGGATGGTGCGCACCTGCGTCGCCGCGGCATTGGCGGAGGCACCATGAGGACCGCAGACCCTCCTGCGCTTCAGGGCATAAGCCCGCTCGATTTGCGGCATAAGGCATGCGGGACAATCCGGACACCCATGGGAATCAGCCAGTACATCAAGGAAATCGGCCGCGGCGCGCGCGGCGCGAAGCCGCTCGACCGCGCGCAGGCCTTCGACCTGTTCGGCCAAGTGCTGGACGGCACCGTCACCGATCTGGAAACGGGCGCTTTCTGCCTGGCCATGCGCATCAAGGGCGAAACACCCGAAGAGATGGCCGGCTTTCTCGACGCGACGCATGCGCGGCTGGCGCGCTTCCCCGCCACGGATCGGCCATTGATTGTGCTGCCGAGCTACAACGGAGCGCGCCGGCTGCCGGTCCTCACGCCGCTGCTGGCACTCTTGCTGGCGCGCGAGGGCCTGCCCGTGCTGGTGCACGGCGCCGCCACTGAATCGACGCGGGTGCTGGCTTCGAACGTGCTCGCCGCGCTGGGCGTGCCTGCGCTCACCGCCATCCGGCCCATCGAGAACGGCGAAGTCGTCTTCGCGCCGACCGAACTGCTGAGCCCCGGCCTCAAGCGCCTGCTGGACGTGCGCCGCGTGGTGGGCCTGCGCAATCCCGGCCACAGCGTTGTCAAGCTGATGCAGCCGGGCGAGGGGACTTGCGTGGTGATCGGCAGCTACACGCATCCGGCCTACGCCGAATCGATGGCGGCCACCTTCGAGCTGATGGGCACGACCGCCCTCCTCTCGCGCGGCCTCGAAGGCGAGAGCGCGGCCGACCCGCGCCGCACCGCGCAGGTCGATGGATTCGTGAATGGCCGGCGCGTGGAATTGCAGGTCCAGCTGCCTGGCACCCAGACCGAAGTGCCCGGCTTGCCAAGAGAAATCGACATCGAGACGACGGCCAACTACACGCGGCGCGTGCTCGCAGGCGAAACGCCGGTGCCCGACTCGATCGCCCAGCAGGTGGCGCAGATCCTGCAATTGGCGCAACTCGCGCAATCGGCGCATGAACGGCAACAGGTGGAGATCGAATGAGCACCCTTTCCCATCACGGCAGTTGCACCCTGGTCGGCGCCGGTCCCGGCGATCCGGAACTGCTCACCATCAAGGCCGTCAAGGCCATCCAGGCCGCGACGGTGCTGCTGGTCGACGACCTGGTCAGCGAAGAGATCCTTGCCTACGCCCGCCCCGGCGCTCGCATCGTGCATGTCGGGAAGCGCGGCGGCTGCCGGAGCACGCCGCAAGCCTTCATCGAACGCCTCATGATCACCGCGGTGCAAGAGGGCGAGACCGTGGTGCGCCTGAAGGGAGGCGATCCCTTCATCTTCGGCCGCGGCGGCGAAGAGGTCGAACACCTGCGCGAAGCGGGCATCGAAGCGCGTGTCGTCAACGGCATCACCGCGGGGCTGGCGGCCGTCACCGCGCTGGGCGTGCCGCTCACGCATCGCGACCATGCGCAAGGCGTTGTTTTCGTCACGGGCCACGCCAAGACCGGCCATTCGGCCGCTGAACATCCGACGGACTGGCAGCAGCTCGCCGCCACCGCGCGCGATGCGCGGCTCACACTCGTGATCTACATGGGCGTGACGGGTGTCGCGCACATCCAGGACGAACTGATGCATGGGTTGCCGGGCGATACGCCCGTGGCCGTGATCCAGGACGCGACGCTGCCACAGCAGCGCCACATCGCGACCACGCTCTCCTCCCTGCGCGCCGACATCGTGGCTGCAGGGCTGGCGAGTCCGTCGGTGATCGTCGTGGGCGACGTGTTGCGCGGCCTGGCAGCGGCCAGCGTGCCGGCAACACACTTCGGCACCTGACGCGGCTGATGGACGTGGCACGTTGAGCAGTTTCGACGTCGTCGTCATCGGTGCGGGTGCGGCGGGGCTCTTCTGTGCTGCGCTCGCGGGCCAGCGCGGCCTGAAGGTACTGCTGCTCGATCACAACGAACGCATCGCCGAGAAGATCCGCATCTCCGGCGGTGGCCGCGCCAACTTCACCAACCGCGACCTGGACACGCGCGCCCCGCAGAAGCACTTCATCGGCGACAACCCGAACTTCTGCCGGTCGGCTCTGTCGCGCTACACGCCGCAGCAGTTCATCGAGATGGTGCAGCGTCACGGCATCGCATTCCACGAAAAGCACAAGGGCCAGTTGTTCTGCGACGGGCCCTCGCAGCAGATCATCGACATGCTGCTGGCCGAATGCGCGACAGGCGGTGTCGCCCACCGGCAGCCCTGCAGCGTGGGCAACGTCGCCTATTCGGAGAAAGGCGGTTACGAGATCGAGACGCGACGAGGCAGCGTGCGGACGCCCCGGCTGGTGGTCGCGACCGGCGGCCTTTCCATTCCACAGATCGGCGCCAGCGATTTCGGCTACCGCATTGCCGAACAGTTCGGCCTGCGCATCGTCCCGCCACGCCCTGCACTGGTGCCGCTGACTTTCGGCGGCGAGGCTTGGGAACCGTACGCCGGACTGGCCGGGTTGGCCCTGCCGGTGCACATCGAGACGGGGACCAGGAAGGAACGGATGAGTTTCCTGGAAGACCTGCTTTTCACCCACCGCGGGCTTTCGGGTCCGGGCGTGCTGCAGATTTCGAGCTATTGGCGGCCGGGCGCGCCGCTGACGATCGATTTCGCGGCCGGGACCGATGTCGCCGCTGCGCTCGGCGACGCCAAGCAGCGTTCGCGCAAGCGCATCGCCAACGAACTCGCGGCGCTGGTGCCTTCCCGACTCGCCGACGCCTGGGTCGGGCAGGACGCCGCCCTGCAGCGTCCGATCAACGAAGCGGCGGACCGGGCGTTGTCGGCGCTGGCCGAGCGCATCACACGCTGGCAGATCACGCCCAGCGGTACCGAAGGCTACAAGAAGGCCGAAGTCACGGCTGGCGGCGTCGACACCCGCGACCTGTCGTCGCAAACCATGGAGTCGAAGCAGCCCGGGCTGTATTTCATCGGCGAAGTGGTGGACGTCACCGGCTGGCTGGGCGGTTACAACTTCCAGTGGGCCTGGGCCAGCGCCCATGCGTGCGCCCAGGCGCTGGCTTTCGACGCCAAAGCTGACGCTATAATGTCTGGCTAACTTTGGCCTCCCCTCAACGGCCTACCCCATTTTTCAGTTGAGGAACCCCGGCCCGGGGCCCGATCTTCCCCAGGCCAAATTCAACCAACCGATTTTTAAATGACCACCATCCGCGTTAAAGAAAACGAGCCGTTCGACGTCGCGCTGCGCCGCTTCAAGCGCACCATCGAAAAGCTCGGCCTGCTGACCGACCTGCGCGCCCGCGAGTTCTACGAAAAGCCGACCGCCGAGCGCAAGCGCAAGAAGGCAGCTGCCGTCAAGCGCCACTACAAGCGCGTGCGCAGCATGCAGCTCCCCAAGAAGCTGTACTAAGCACTCGCAGCGTTGGCTTCAGGCCATCGCCCGGTTCAACCGGATCCGAGCCGCGCCAGGAATACCTGCCGCGGCTTTTGTTTTTTGACTGTCAAGGAAAACCCGCCATGAGCCTCAAGGACCAGATCACCGAAGACATGAAGACTGCGATGCGCGCCAAGGACTCCGAGCGCCTCGGCACCATCCGCCTGCTGCTCGCCGCCCTGAAGCAGAAAGAGGTCGACGAGCGCATCGTGCTCGACGACGCCGCGGTGGTGGCCATCGTCGACAAGCTGGTCAAGCAGCGCAAGGACTCGGTCGCCGCATTCACCCAGGGCGGCCGCACCGATCTGGCCGACAAGGAAGCCGCCGAGATCAAGTTCCTGGAGGTCTATCTGCCGCAGCGCATGAGCGCCGACGAAGTGGCGGTGGAAGTCAAGGCGATCGTCGCCGAGCTCGGCGCCACGGGCCCGGGCGACATGGGCAAGGTCATGGGCGTCGTCAAGACGCGCCTCGCCGGCAAGGCCGACATGGGCCAGGTCAGCGCCGCCGTCAAGGCCGCGCTCTCGGGCGGCTGAGCGTGACGGCGAGCCCTGTCCTCAAGGCCTGTGCCTGCCTGGTGGATGCCGGCGGCCGCCTGCTGGTGTTCCACCACCCCGAGGACAAGGGCATGCAGTTGCCCAAAGGCACCATCGAGCACGGAGAGGCCCCCGAGGATGCGGTGCGCCGCGAGTTGCAGGAGGAGTCGGGCATCGACTTCACCGGAGAGCTGGTGTCGCTCGGAACCATCAACCGTTTCTGCGAGGCGGGCGTCGAAGGCAACAAGTACCGCCATCCGCAGCTGTGGCACCTGTTCCTGATGCGCCACGAAGAGCCCCTGCCGGAGGCGTTCGACCATGTGGCCATGGGCAGTCCCCAAGAGGACGGCCTGATATTCAGCTTCAGCTGGCTGGCGTCGGATGCCCCGCTCGACGCCTTCGCGGATCCCTACGTCCGAGCCATCGCCAGGGTCCGCGAAGCACTCGCCAACTGATGCCCGGCCTTTCCCCCTGGGGTACTGCCAATGCGGTCTTCGACGGACTCGAGGGCACCTGGGATCTGGTCCGGACCATCGAAGACCAAGCCACGATGACCGGCGTCGCCGTGTTCACGCCGCAGCTCGGCACGATGCTGAAGTACCGCGAAGAGGGCCGGATCAGGCTGGCCGACGGCAAGGAGTTCGACGCTCATCGCGAATACCGCTTCGAGCGTTCTGCCCACGGCTTCGAGGTCTACTTCGAGGAGGAACCGCTGCGCCTGTTTCACCGCATCGGCCTCGCGTTCAACGCAGGTGCCCTCGTCGGCTCGGCCGCCCATCTGTGCGCGCCCGACATCTACACCAGCAGCTACCGGTTCCTCGTCGACGGGAGCTTCACGATCCGGCACACGGTACGCGGCCCCCGCAAGAGCTACGTTTCGGCGACGGTTTTCAAACGCGCCGGGCACGGTAGCAATGCGAACGCGGCAAGTCCACAGGACGCGAGGACGCATCAATGAACGCCGCCTCGCGTATGCTAGGAAGCGGCCCGGTCGCTACGAGCGGTCGGCACGATCACGCATGCGCCGGCGCACCGAGCCCCGCTCAAGTCTCGCACAGGCTCGCCCTGACCACCTCGATTCGACGGGCATAGGTCGGTCGAGCGTTCTTTTGGTTGTTCATTTGGCTGAGCTCCTTGAAAGTCTTGGGTTTTGCCATTCCCAGTCTCTCAGACTCGGTCCGGATGGAAACATACAACCTATCGGGCCTTCACACCTAGTCCAGGTGTCGCGAACCAGGCGAATCTTCTGGAGAAATGACAGAATTCTGCAAATCCCATCACCCCAACCCAGCGATCAGGTCGAAATAAGCATATCGGGCAGGATAACGTCGACGACCTTCAGCCTCACAGGGGGTTCCTTTGCTTGTCCAATACATGTCGGAGCTCTCGGCAAAATCTTCGTACTCATTCTCCATCGCATACCGTGATGGCCACGCATTATCGCTCGCTATGGCATCAATGTAATTATTCTTCTTCATATCATCTTGCCATAATAGCTCCTGCCAAAAATGGCCGGTCTCATGGGTCAATAGATGATTGAACTGCTCCTGCGCTATTTTATAGGCTAAGGGGAAAAAACTGAGATGCCCATTGCCTCCGGTCGCAGCAGAGGAGGTCATCGTTCCGTCTCGAAGGACCAAGGCATCGGGAGATGGTCCAGGATTAATGTCAATGGAGACAATCTGCCTGATATGCTGCAGCGGAATAACTGCAAGCGCCTGGAGGATCTGATTCATATCCACCGGCAAATTACCTCTTAATTCGTTAGGAGCGGAATCGGCAGTATAGAGAAAGAAAGTGTGCCCCCCGACCGCGGTGACATATTCAGTGGCCCTGCGCGGTCTGTCCAAATCGCTACGAAATGCATGTATAACCTCCCTGCCCGGACCCACCTCGACATCAAGGTTTTTGGTCCTGTAAAACTCGGGAGGAGCCTGGAAAATCGTCGCCTCCCCGTTGAGGTGAGAGCAGGAGGTGTTGGAAATGTTTGTCTTTAGACCACGTATGACCGAAAATTCGGTCTCGCCACATGCGCACCGGTTTAGGTCACCGCTCAACGCCCAGGGCATGCCGTTGAAAGCCATGCCACGCGGGCGCTCACCCTGCGAGGGGATTATTTCTCCCTCCTGCTGGCATCTACTACACCAAGTCTTCATGCCGAGAGTGGCGATTTGCGCGCGTGGCGGTGGGATAGAACAAGTGAAATTTTCAAGCCCCTCGATAATTCGAGCGGTGCCCGCCCAGTCGCCTTTCGCGAGAAAGTATCGGATCATCTTGGACCGCCGCGCTCACGAATAGTGGGCAACCGGCCAATTAGGACGTGCGAAGATGGACGCTGTCGCGACTGCGGCCGCTGACCACCTGAAAACTCCGTTTTATTGAACAATCGCGTTTCAAAGAAAATATACTTGATAAATGTGTTGTCAGGGCCAAAAAGCGATCCCAACATGAAATTGGCGTCCCTTGGTAGCAGGATTTCCGTGCTTATCCGTTGAAGATATGTGAATCCACAAAAGCGATGCACCACGCGCGGACGGCCCTCGATCTCGCAACTCGTTTTGTCTAACCAAACAATTCGAATCGCCCATAGATTATCGCCCGCATGCTTCAAGAGGAGCCACTCCGTCGTTCTTTATGGTGGCTGGATGGCTCTTCTTCATCGATGGATTTTTCCATCCGTCACACCCAATTCGCGGGACGCAGCATCTCAGTGCAGCATGCTCATCCCAGCGGAAGGCGAGCAGATCATGAGGCCGACTGCGCCGGCCGGCAAACTCAAGGCTTCGTAGTAGGGTACCTGGACCCGAATGCATCAATTTGCTGGACCCGCATATCAGCACTTTGATCGTCCAGCCTACAAGACCGCGCCAACGGAGTATCACCCTGGCCGTGCAAGCTGGGAATGGGCACATGGTCGAGGTGATGGCACGATCATTCTGGCCAGCCCAGTATCAGACTTCTTTGGGGCAACCTGCGACACTGCTAGCCCGTTGTCAACGCCGGCGTCAATCGCGATCCAGCCGCCAGCCCGGCATGCCGCGCATCACGGTCTGCACGACCACCGCGCAGATGCCGCACTTGATCAGGTCCCCGGGAATGAAGACCAACATTGCCAGTGCCGCCTTCGACAACGACATGCTGGCAACCCAGGAAAGTCCGGCGATACCGAAGGCATAGACCACCATGATCCCGCCGATCGCGCAGGCAACGAAGGTCGCCGCCAGCAGGCGTGCACCGGTCGCGCCATCGAGTCGACGCGCCATCAGGCGCATCGTCACGCCACAGGCGAAGGCGCCGAACATCCAGCCGAACAGAAAGCCCGCCGTCGGCCCGACGAACACGCTCAACCCGCCGCGTCCGCCGGGCAGCAGTGGCAGGCCCAACGCCACCGCGAGCAGGAACAACGCGATCGCGAGAAACCCGCGCCGTGGCCCGAGCAGGCAGCCCGCCAGCATCACCCCCAGCGACTGCAGCGTGATGGGCACGCCAAAAGGCAGGTCGATCTTCGGAATCAGGCCGAACACGGCCATCAAGGCCGCGAACAGCGCGATGTAGGAAAGGGATCGGGATGAGGCGAGGGATGGGTTCGAGGTCATGGAAAAGAAAAAGTTGAAGAGACAGAAGAGTCAGAAAGAGTCAGAAGAAGAGCGCGCCGGAGTCTTCATCGACCCAGCCGCGCGGCCAACGCATCGGCCACGCGCTCGGCGGTCTGGAGCGTGCGGATGGTCAACGGCGCCAACAGCCGCAGGCCGCCGCCGCGGCCCGTGCGGACGCGGTACGCTTCGTCGAGGCGCTGCCACTGGACGTAGAAGTTCTCGGCAAAGCGCAGCATCAGGCCCAGGCCGAGCGCGATCCGCTCGATCGGAACGCCGAAGCGCTGCAACGGACGCAGCACGGTCTCGAGCACGGCCAGGAGATCCTCGAAGCGCGTGGTCAACGTGAGCATCAGCGCCAGCGTGGCCGCGCTGGCGAGGCGCAAGGCACTGGCCACGCCAAGCCACGGGGTTCCCAGGGCCCAGTGAAAGCCGACGATCAGCCCGCCCGCGATCGCCACCCCGCCCAGCATTCGCAGGCGGCGCCATGCGGGCTGCCCGAGCGAGACGAAGAGCAGCAGCACCGCCACGCAGGCAACGGCCAGGTACAACGGCTGATGGACGAACACCAGGAGGGTGCCGCACACCGATAGAAGTACGAGTTTGATCCACGCCGGGATCGCGTGCAGCCAAGTGCCCTGCGCCGAATAGAGGCTACGCAAGCCCGTCCCTTTCCGCCCGCACACGCTGGCGCACGTGGTCGGCATAGGCCTCGCAGACCTCGCGTCCCGGACCGTCGGCACGCACGCTGCCGCGTTCCAGCCACAGCACGCGCTCGAATCCGTGCACGTGGTCGAGCAGGTGGGTCGACAGGATGACCTGCTGCTGCGTCGCTTCGAGTTGCGCGGCGAGCCGCGCCTGGCTCGGCAGATCGAGGCTCGCGAACGGCTCGTCGAGCAGCAGCGTCGCGGGCTCGCTGATCTGCAAGGCCAGCAGGCACACCTGCTGCCGCTGGCCCTGGCTCAACTCGCTGATGGCGCGTCCTGCCCAGGCAGCCAGGCCACGCTGCGCGAGAAACTCGCGCACTTGCTGCCGTGCGACATCCCGCGTCTGCCCGCGCGCGGTCAGGCTGAAGGCCAATTCCTCGGCGACGGTCGGAAAGATGATCTGGTCGTCCGGATTCTGGAACATCAGCCCCACGTGCGCAGGCTGCCGGCGCTCTCCCCCTGACGTGCTGGCGGGCAGGACGACGCGTCCCTGCTGAGGGGCGTCGAGCCCGATGATGAGGCGGAACAGGCTGCTCTTGCCGGCGCCGTTGTCGCCGATCAGTCCGATCCGGGCCTCCCGGAGGTCCAGCGTCAGGCCGTCGAAGACGCGCTCGTTGCCGCGCGCCAGCGTCACCGCCTCGATGCGAATGCCCGGTGTCTCGGCAGGTACGAACGGCGACGGCTGCCGCGCAGGTCGGCCGTCCAATTCGACCAGACTCAACTCCCCGCGACCTTCATCCGGTTGATCAGCAACGATCCGGTGGTCTTCGCGCCGTAGTTGTAGGCATCGGCACCGACCGCTTCGATGCCCATCAGCATGTCCTTGAGGTTGCCGGCAATGGTGATCTCCTGCACCGGGAAGGCGATCCTACCCTTCTCGACCCAGAAGCCGCTTGCGCCGCGCGAGTAGTCGCCCGTCACGTAGTTGACGCCCTGGCCCATCAATTCGATCACCAGCAACCCGGTGCCGAGCTTGGCGAGCATCTCGTCGAGGTCGTCGCCCTTCTTCGTGAGCCGCGACGTCAGCGTGAGGTTGTGCGAGCCGCCCGCATTGCCGGTTGTCTTCATGCCCAGCTTTCGGGCCGAATAGGTACTCAGGAAGTAGCCCTCGAGCCGCCCGCCATCGACCACCTTGCGCTTGCGCGTCACCACGCCTTCGTCATCGAAGGGAGAACTGCCCTTGCCACGAGGCAAGTGCGGATCTTCGAGCACGTCGATGTGCTTCGGCAGCACCGGCTTGCCCAGCGAATCGAGCAGGAAGGTGCTCTTGCGATAGAGCGCTCCGCCGCTCGTCGCCTGCACGAGGCCACCGAGCAATCCGGCCGCCAGCGGCGACTCGAACAGCACAGGGCATTCGGTCGTCTTGATCTTGCGCGACTTGAGGCGGCTCAAGGCGCGCTCCGCTGCATAGCGGCCGATGGCCTGCGGGCTCGCCAGTTCGTCGGCCGAGCGCATGGAGCTGTACCACGCGTCGCGCTGCATGTCGTCGCCCTTGCCCGCGATCGGCGCCACCGAGATCGAGTGCCGCGAACTGGCATAGCCGCCACGGAAGCCGCGCGTGTGGGCGCTGAAGAAATGGCTCTGCTGCGCCGAGACACCCGCGCCCTCGCTGTTGGTGATGCGCTTGTCGGTCGTGAGCGCAGCCGCCTCGCATTCGAGCGCCAACGTCGCGGCCTGCTCGCTGGTGACGTCCCATGGATGGAACAGGTCCAGGTCGGGCTGGTCCTTGGCGATGTCGGCTTCGTCGGGAAGGCCGCTGACCGGGTCTTCGGCGGTAAAGCGTGCAATGTCGTAGGCGGCCTGCACGGTCTGCGCGATGGCAGCCTCGGAAAAATCGGAGGTGCTGGCGTTGCCGCGGCGGTGGCCGACGTATACCGTGACGCCGAGCGACTTGTCTCGGTTGCGCTCGACGTTCTCGAGCTCGCCCTTGCGCACGGAGACGCTCAGGCCGCAGCCCTCGGACGCCTCGGCGCCGGCATCGGTCGCGCCGAGTCTCTTGGCGTGCGCCAAGGCCGAATCGACCAGGTTCTCGAAAAAGGGACGGCTGTAGGCGAAGCCGGAATCGGCGCGCGAGGAGGATGTGGTCATGTGTTGGCTATGATACTTGCGCCCCCTGTTCCCGATGGTGCGGCCAACGATTGCCTCTATGTCCCGCAAACCCAAAAAAGGCTACTTCGTCCGCGGCCAGTTCGTCGCCGAAGGCAGCGAACTCGACCTGGAGCTCAAGCGCGAGCTCAAAGGCACAGACGCGGCAAGCAAGACCGACCTCAAACGCGAGAGCGCCGAACTCCAGGCGCTCGGCGAAGCCCTGCTCGCGCTGCGCGCCGGCCTCTTCGACAAGCTCGACCTCGGCGACAAGCTGAGGGATGCGATCGAGGAAGCCCGGCGCATCACCAATTTCGAAGGCAAGCGCCGCCAGATGCAGTTCATCGGCAAGCTGATGCGCGGCCTCGACGAGGCCACGATCGACACCGTCCGCGCGGCGCTCGACGAGCAGAATCGCGGTCCGGCCCAGGAGACCGCCGCGCTGCACGATGCCGAGCGCTGGCGCGACCGCCTCATCGCCGACGACGACGCATTGGGCGGCTGGATCGAAACCCATCCCGGCACCGACGCCCAGCAGTTGCGCGCCCTGATCCGCCAGGCACGCAAGGACATCAAGGCCGGCCCACCCGGCGAAGCGCCGAGGCAAGGCAAGGCCTACCGCGAAGTTTTCCAGCTGGTCCGCGCACAGCTCAGCGTGCACGGCAGCGATGACCACGCGGCCGAAGCAGCCGAGCAATCGCGCGAAGAGGATGCATGAAACTCCCCCAGGCTTGCCCACTTCGTGTGGCCGCCCACCCCCTCGCCGGGGGCAACACCAGCGGCCCGGCGAAGCCGGTTCCGCGGTGTTCCTGATCTGACGTTGGAGGCTTTGGTGGAATCCGTACGCATCGGGATCGTGTCGATCAGCGACCGCGCATCGAGCGGCATCTACGAGGACAAGGGCCTGCCTGCCCTCAGGGACTGGCTGCAGCGCGCACTGCGCAATCCGGTCACGTTCGAATCGCGCCTGATTCCTGACGACCAGGCAGGAATCAGTGCAGCGCTGATCGAACTGGTCGATGCGGGCTGTTCGCTGGTGCTGACGACCGGCGGCACCGGGCCGGCATTGCGCGACGTGACGCCGGAGGCCACGCTCGCCGTGGCGCACAAGGAAATGCCGGGCTTCGGCGAGCAGATGCGGCAGATCAGCCTGCGCTTCGTGCCCACCGCGATCCTGTCGCGGCAGGTCGCGGTGATTCGCGACCAGAGCCTGATCATCAACCTGCCGGGCCAGCCCAAGTCGATCGCCGAAACGCTCGAAGGGCTGAAGAACGCGGACGGTACCCAGGCGGTCCCGGGCATCTTCGCAGCGGTGCCCTATTGCATCGACCTGATCGGCGGCCCGTACCTGGAAACCGACGACGCGGTCTGCAAGGTCTTCCGCCCCAAGACCGCCATCCGCCCTCGGTGATTGGTCCCCTCCTCCTCTGGGGGAGGGTCAGGGTGGGGGCTCCGGGCGTTCGCTCGCCTGCAGCGCCCCTCGAAGGCCCAGTGCCCTCACCCCCGCCCTCTCCCAGAGGGAGAGGGAGCAAGAAAACTCAAGCCAGGGTGTAGGCTGTCTTCACGACGGTGAAGAACTCCTGCGCGTACTTGCCCTGCTCACGCGGCCCGTAGCTCGACCCCTTGCGCCCGCCGAAGGGCACGTGATAGTCCACCCCCGCCGTCGGCAGGTTCACCATCACCATCCCGGCCTGACTGTGGCGCTTGAAGTGCGTCGCGTACTTCAGGCTGGTCGTCGCGATACCCGCAGAAAGACCGAACTCCGTGTCGTTCGCCGTAGCCAGCGCCTCTTCGTAGTTCTTCACCCGGATCACGCTCGCCACCGGGCCGAAGATTTCTTCCTTGTTGATGCGCATGCTCGCCACGGATTCGCTGAACAGCGCCGGCGACATGTAGAAGCCCTCGGTGTCGAGCTTGAGCCGTTCGCCGCCGGCGGCCAGCGTGGCGCCTTCGCCCTGGCCGATCTCGATGTAGTTCAAGTCCTGCTGCAGTTGGCTCTCGCTGGAGACCGGGCCGATGTCGGTGCCCTGCGCGAGCGCATCGCCGACCTTGATCTTCGCCATGCGGGCCTTCATCGCCTCGATGAACTTGGGGTAGATCCCTTCGGTCACGATCAGGCGGCTCGACGCGGTGCAGCGCTGGCCGGTCGAATAGAACGCGCTCTGCACGCTGAGTTCGACGGCCTGGTTCAAGTCCGCATCGTCCAGCACGACTTGCGGGTTCTTGCCGCCCATTTCGAGCTGCACTTTCTTGTGATTCGTCGCGCACTGGATGGCAATGTTGCGACCCACGCCCACTGAGCCCGTGAAGCTGATGGCATGGATGCCCGGGTGATTGACCAGTGCATCGCCGATCACGCTGCCCCGCCCCATCACGAGGTTGAAGACGCCGGGCGGAATGCCCGAGCGGCTGATGATTTCCGCCAGCGCCCAGGCGCAGCCGGGCACGAGGTCGGCGGGCTTCAGCACCACGCAATTGCCGAAGGCCAGCGCCGGGGCGATCTTCCACGCGGGAATCGCGATCGGGAAGTTCCACGGCGTGATGAGACCGACGACGCCCACCGGCTCGCGCGTGATCTCCACGCCGATGCCGGGGCGAACAGACGGAATGACCTCGCCCGAGAGGCGCAGGCATTCGCCGGAGAAGAATTTGAAGATCTGGCCCGCGCGCGTGGCCTCGCCGATGCCTTCGGCCCTGGTCTTGCCTTCTTCGCGAGCGAGCAGCGTGCCGAGTTCTTCCTTGCGCGCGAGGATTTCGTTGCCGATCCTGTCGAGCGCTTCGGAGCGCGCCTGGATGCCGCCGGTCGACCAGGCGGGGAAGGCGGCGGTGGCGGCAGCGACCGCGGCGTTCACCTGGTTCGCGTCGCCCTGGGCGTACTGGCCCAGCACGTCACCCAGGTTGCTTGGGTTGGTGTTGGCGCTGTAGCCGACACCGGCGAGCCATTCGCCATTGATGAGGTTGTCGAATTTCTGCATGGACTTGCCTCGGTTTCTTACTGTGGGCCGAGCTTGGCGATCAGTGCCGCCAGGGCTTCGTATTCATTCGCCTTGAGTTCTGTCAGCGGCGTACGCACCGGGCCTGCGTCGTGCCCGACGATCTTCGCGCCGGCCTTCACGATGCTCACTGCGTAGCCTTGGCCCTGGTTGCGGATGTCCAGGTAAGGCATGAAGAAGTCCTTCAGCAGGCGATGCTGCGTCGCCATGTCGTCCTTCGCGACCGCGTGATAGAAATCCATCGCGGTCTTCGGGATGAAGTTGAAGACGGCCGACGAATACACCGGCGTGCCGAGCGCCTTGTACGCCGCTGCGTAGACCTCCGCCGTCGGCAGCCCGCCCAGATAGGCGAAGCGATCGCCCATGCGCAGGTGAATGGAACTCATCAGTTCGATGTCGCCAATGCCGTCCTTGAAGCCCACGAGGTTCGGGCAGCGTTCGGCCAACCTTTCGAGCGTGGCCGGATAGAGCCTGCTCTGGCCGCGGTTGTAGACGATGACGCCGAACTTCACGCTCTTGCAGACGGCTTCGACGTGCGCCGCGAGGCCTTCCTGGCCGGCTTCGGTGAGGTAGTGCGGCAACAGCAGCACGCCGTGCGCGCCAGCCTGCTCGGCCGCCTGCGCGCACTGGATTGCGAAGCGCGTCGGGCCGCCGGCGCCCGCGATGATCGGCACCACGCCGCGGCAGGTGTCGACGGCGGTCTTGATGATGCCGGGGTACTCGTCGGCGGTCAGCGAAAAGAATTCACCCGTGCCGCCGGCAGCGAACAACGCACTGGCGCCGTAGGGGGCCAGCCATTCGAGGCGCTCGACGTAGCCCTTCTTGTCGAAGCTGCCATCGGCGTCAAAGTCGGTCAGCGGAAACGACAGCAGGCCGGAGCCCATGATGGATTTGAGTTCTTGAGGAGTCATGTCAGTGTGAGTGAGGCGAAGGGGAAAGAGTCAACGGCTAGTCGAGCTTGATCTGCGCGGCAGTGACGACCTTAGCCCAGCGCGAGCGTTCCTTCTCGAAGAACTGCTCCTGCTCGGTCGGTGTCATCGTCACGACTTCGGCGCCCTGACCGGCCAGGCGCGAGCGGATGTCCGCCGTGCGGATGATCGCGATCAGCTCCTTGTTAAGGCGCTGGACCAGCGCATCCGGCGTGCCGCGGGGAACGAGCACGCCTTGCCAGGTGCCGGATTCGAAGCCCGTCACGCCCTGCTCCGCGATGGTCGGCACGTCGCCGATCAGCGGCATGCGCGTGCCCTTGGAAACGCCGAGCACCTTGAGCTTGCCGCTCTGGACGTGCGGCAATGTGGCGAGCATGCCGTTCATCAGCACCTGGGTCTGGCCTGCGACGGTGTCCTGCACCGCCTGGACGCCACCCTTGTAAGGCACGTACTGCCAGCGCGCCCCGCTCGCGCGTTCGAGCGCGACGCCCGCCAGATGGGGTGCGCTGCCGGTGGCCGTCACGGCGAAGTTCAGGTCGCTCTTCTTGGAAAGCGCGACCAGTTCCTTCAAGTTGTTGGCCGGCACGGACGGATGCACGACGAGAAGGTGCGGCGAATAGGCCAGCATGGTCACGCCGCGAAGGTCCTTCGACGGGTCGAAGGACAGCTTCGTGTAGACGGACGGACTGATGGCCAGCGCACCCACATCGCACAGCAGCAGCGTGTAGCCGTCGCCAGGGGCCTTCGCGACGAAATCGGCGCCCAGGTTGCCGTTGGCGCCAGCCCTGTTCTCGACGATGACCGATTGCTTCAACGCTTCCGACAGCGGCTGGCTGATGGAACGGGCAATGATGTCGGACGACCCGCCCGGCGGGTACGGCACGACGATACGGATCGGCTTTGACGGCCAGTTGTCGGCCGCCTGGATGCTGCCAGCGGCCATCAGGCCACCGCCGAGCGCGCCGATCATGAGATCACGTCGATTCAAGGGCATGGATTTGTCTCCGGATGCGAATGGATGGGAAAGAGGCCGGCACTTTGCGCTCGGCGTCTATAGTCAGCTTATCGGTTATCGTATAACTAGTCCGCCCACTTGTCCAGCCTCATGGTCCTCACCTTCGCGTGACATTGGCATCGCGGCGTCTGCCCAGGAGCACGATTCACTTGGGGTTTTCCCCTGTGACACGGACACAGTCGCACTGGCCGAAGTGCGTTGACACGGTCCTCTCATGGGTCGAATAATCGCTACTCTTGTATGACAACCGATAACTAACAACGACCGACGTACCGCTTTCGGGCGGTTCGCCTCAAGTCGAAAGATGGAGACCCCCATGAAAGAACCTCATACACGCGGCCGACCGACATGGATGGCCGCGCGCCGTCTGCACGGCACGACCGTCGCCCCTGCTTTCTGAAAACCCGCTTTCCGTCCCGCTGGCTCGCGACGGGAGGCGCCGCGTCGTTCGACGCGGAGGCTGAACGCTGCTTCAGGCCGGCCTTTCTTCAAAGGTGATTCCATGAACTTGCAGAAATCCGGATCGGCTCGTCGCAAGCCAATCGCTTCCTGGTGGCTGCCGCTCTTCGCGTCGGCCGTGCTTACGGCCTGCGGCGGCGGTGGCGGTGGCAACACCGGCGTCCTGCCGCAGGCCACCAGTCCGACGACCACGCCTGCGGTGATCCAGTCCGCCAACGCGGCACAGCCGGACGCGGCCCTGGCCAAGCCATTCCAGGTCGGTACCACGACCTTCGATCCCGACCTGCCCGCGGAGCCCGCGCTGCCGACCGATGCCCAGGTCTGCGCCACCCTCGAGGCCAGCAACACCCTGGTACGCCGCCCGGATGGCGCGCTGCCGCCGGAGGCCGACCCGTCCATCCCGGGCGTCGGCGTCGCGGTCAATGTCGCGACCGCGAATCCGGACCAGGCCCGCATCCAGGCCGCGCTGGACGCATGCGGTTCCGCTGTCGATGCAGCGGTCGGTGCGGGCATCGCGGCGGTCGACGCCAGCGCAACGGCCAGCCAGAAGGCCGCCGCGCTGCCGAACATCAACATCGCCGGCGCATCCGGCGAAGAGCTCGCAAAGCCCCAATACAAGGCGCCACAGTTTGCAGTGCGACTGGTGCCCAACCGCAGCGGCCCCGGCAACGGTTTCATCTCCGGACCGCTGACGCTGCCCTCGGGCGTGACGCTGTGGATCGACAAGGGCGCGACCCTGTACGCCACGCGTGACGTGATGGCCTATCTGCCCAAGACCACGCCCGCCAAGTACTGCGCCAACACCGCCGTCAGCGCGACACAGGCAGGCAGCTCGGGCAATTGCCTTCCGTTGATCGGCGGCGACTACACGGTCAACTCGGCCGTGGTCGGCGAAGGCAGCATCGACAGCCGCGCGTATGCGGAGATCGTCACGTCCAATGCGCTGTACCCGATCATGAAGGTGGACTTGAGCTGCTCCAACACCTACACGGCCTTCGCCACCAGCACACAGGCGCCCGACGGAACGCCATGCGACAACGGCGGCACCCAGGTCGACTCCAAGTCCTCGGTACGCAACATGACTTGGTGGGATCTCGCCTACCTGGGCAACATGGTGCAGAATGGCACCACCGGGTCCGGGTCGCAGTCCAACTTCCGGATGATGGTGTTCAACTACGCGAAGAACCTGACGCTCTACAAGGTCAGCCTGAACAACAGCGCCAACTTCCACGTCGTGCCCAGCGGCGTGGACGGCCTGACGATCTGGGGCGTCAAGGTGCAGACGCCTTCGCTCGCCGCCTTCGCCAATCCCGCGGGCAACGGCAATCCGCTGTACACGGGTCAGACTTTCAACGCCGACAACGTCAAGAACACCGATGCCTTCGATCCCGGCTCGGCATCCAGTCCCAAGTCCAACGCGCTGACGACGGGAAGCAAGACGACGACGGCCAGCAAGATGTCCTTCGACGGCTACCTGAAGAACTTCGTCTTTGCCTTCAACTACGTGAGCACCGGCGACGACGACATCGCGCTCAAGGGCAGCAACAATCCCAACGCCGTGGGCTTCGGCATCGACGGCAATCGCGGCAAGCGCAGCGATCGCGCCTACGGCATCGTGATCGCGCACAACCACATCTATTGGGGCCACGGCATCTCGATCGGCAGCGAGACCAACTCGGGCGTGACCAACGTTCAGGTCTACGACAACTCGTTCACGAATTCGGAGGAAGGCCTGCGCATCAAGTCCGACTACGCGCGCGGCGGCGAGGTCAGCAACGTCTTCTACAAGAACATCTGCATCCGGAACGCGCAGAACGCCCTGCTGTTCACCGCCTACTACAGCACCAAGGCCCTGCCGAGCGGCGGCCCGAAGGTCCCGAACTTCCACGACATCCACTTGAGCAATGTGCGCATCATGGAGGGCGCGGCGATCAAGCTGCAGGGCTTCGCAGCCAACACCGGCGGCTATTTCACGCCGAGCGCCGCCTACCCGACCGGCTATCTGCCGGCCTATCCGCTGGGTATGACGATGACCGACGTGGTGGCGGACAGCCCAGACCAGATCTCGACCATCGCGTCGGATGCCAACCTGACGCTCGATGGTGTCAACCTTCCGATCTTCGCCTCGACCGCCAATAGCGTCGCGCTCAATGGCGAAGCGACCCAAAAGGTCAAGCCGGAACGCGTGCTCGATTGCAGTCAGGCTTTCGTCGACTTCCCGGCGATCGGCGCATCGAACCCGTTCGGCACCCACTGGGCCCCCTGAAGCACCGCAGCGCCCGTCGAACCGGCGGGCGCTGCAGCGGAATGGAGGAGACGGCCAGGAATGAGGAATGCACTAAGGTCGTCAGTTGTCACACAACAAGACAACCTGCCTCATCCCTCGCCCTGCGCCTGCATATCCTGGGCCGCGACCTTCGCGGCCTCCTGGGCAATGCGCAGGCGCTCACGACTGTTCGTCAGGTGGATCCGCATGGCCGCACGCGCGGATTCGGGGTCCTGTCGAGCGATCGCCGCATAGATTTCCTCATGCTCGCGGTTCACGCGAACCAGGTACTCGCTGCCCTTTTCCTGGGTGCGTATCGCGTTGATGCGGGTTCGCGGAATGATCGTCGTGCCCAGGTGGCTCATGATGTCCGCGAAGTAGGGATTGCCTGTGGCCTGCGCGATCTCCAGGTGAAAGCGGAAGTCGGCAGGCACGGTGTTGGCCGCCTGCGCCACGTTGCGCTCGAACTCGTCGAGCGCTTCCCGCATCGCGTGCAATTGCGCGTCGGTACGGCGCGTCGCGGCCAACCCCGCGGATTCGGTCTCCAGGCTGATGCGGAATTCAAGCATCGCCAGCACATCCACCGAAGTGACCACGTCGCCCGCATCAAGCCGGAACACACCCCCACGCGGCTGCAGCACGAAGGTCCCGACGCCGTGGTGGGTCTCCACCAGCCCCGCCGCCTGCAGCTTGGAGAGTGCCTCCCGCACGACGGTGCGGCTGACACTGAAGGCCTGCATGATCTCGGACTCGGTCGGAAGCTTGTCGCCCGCGCGCAGCGCACCCTCGCGGATCTTCGTGCTGAGATCCTCCACCAGGCCGTGCGCCAGGCCGCGGGCACGCTGGCGCGGCCGCCCCACGAAGGCGTCTCCAGACATGGCGGAACCCGCGCTGTCGCCCGATGCGACTGGCAGCGCCTGAGCTAAGGGATTACCCGGGGTCAACGGTTGCATGCCACGATCATAATCCGAAGCTGTTGTACGACAACATATAAGTTTCAAATCGAGTCCATGATCATTGCGCAATTCGATCGTTGGCGCCATCCACGCCGGTCAGCTTTCAGCGCGGACTCGCGACCTCAATCCCATTCCTGATCCGGGAGACCTCTCCACCATGTCAACGACGAACCCTGACCGCAAGCTCGGTCGCCTGCTGCTGACCGGCGCTGCTGGCGGCCTGGGCAAGGTGCTCCGCGAGCGCCTGCGTCCTTACGCGGACGTGCTTCGCCTGTCCGACGTCGCCGCGCTGGCGCCGGCGCAAGGCGCGTTCGAGGAAACCGTCCCCTGCAACCTCGCCGACAAGGCGGCGGTCGATGCGCTCGTCGCAGGCTGCGATGCCATCGTGCACCTGGGCGGCGTCTCGGTCGAGCGCCCCTTCGAGGAAATCCTCGAAGCCAACATCAAGGGCGTGTTCCACATCTACGAAGCGGCGCGCCGGCATGGCGTCAAGCGCGTGGTCTTCGCCAGTTCCAACCACGTCATCGGCTTCTACAAGCAGAGCGAGCACCTCGATGCGCACGCCCTGCGCCGGCCCGACGGCTATTACGGCCTGTCGAAGTCCTTCGGCGAAGACGTGGCGCAGTTCTACTTCGACCGCTGGGGCATCGAGACCGTCAGCATCCGCATCGGCTCGTCGTTCCCCGAGCCCGCCAACCGCCGGATGATGAGCACCTGGCTCAGCTACCGCGACCTGACCAACTTGATCGAGAAGTCGCTCTTCACGCCCGACGTGCAGCACACCATCGTCTACGGCGTGTCGGCCAATCGGGACGTGTGGTGGGACAACGCCGCCGCCGCGAAGCTGGGCTTCGTGCCGCAGGACACGTCCGAGGTCTTCCGCGACAAGGTCGAGGCGCAGCCGCCGGTCGCGCCGACCGATCCCAACGCCATCTACCAGGGCGGCGCCTTCACGGCGCAAGGCCCCTTCGAGTAAGCCAGTTCTCCCAGAGTCCATCGCCGTTTCATTTCAGACATTCATTCAAACAGAGGAAGAGACATGAAGACTTCAAACCGCAACCTGCTGAGCCTGATCGCCACAGCCGTTCTTTCGCTCGCCGCCATGCACGCACAGGCACGCGACTTCCGTTCCGCGGAAGTGCACTCGAAGGATTTCCCGACCAACATGGCCGTCAAATACATGAGCGACCAGTTGTCGGCCGCGACCGGTGGCAAGGACAAGATCAAGATCTTTGCCGACAGCTCGCTCGGCTCAGAGAAGGACACGGTCGAACAGGTCAAGATCGGCGCGCTCGACATGGTGCGCGTCAGCAGCGCGTCGTTCCACGGCATCGTGCCCGAGTCGGTCATCCCGTCGCTGCCCTTCCTCTTCCGCGACATCGACCATTTCCGCCAGACCATGTACGGCCCGACCGGCGACAAGATCCTGGCCGCCTTCGAGAAAGCCGGCTTCATCGGCCTCGTCATGTATGAGAGCGGTGCACGTTCGGTGTATGCCAAGAAGCCGATCAAGAACGTGGCCGACATGAAGGGCCTGAAGATTCGCGTCCAGCCTTCCGACCTGATGGTGAGCCTGGTGAGCGCGATGGGTGCATCGCCAACGCCGATGCCGATCGCCGAGGTCTACACCGGCCTGAAGACCGGCCTGGTGGACGCCGCGGAGAACAACTACCCGTCCTACGAAGAGGCGAAGCACTACGAGGCCGCGCCCGTCTATTCCGAGACCATGCACGTCATGACGCCGGAAGTGCTGGTGTTCTCCAAGAAGATCTGGGACACCCTGCCGAAGGAAGAGCAGGCCGCGATCCGCAAGGCCGCCAAGGATTCCGTGCCCTACTACGTGAAGCTGTGGGAACAGCGCGAGAAGGACGCCAAGGCCGCTGTCGTCAAGGGCGGCGCCAAGATCGTTCCTGCCGCCGAGATCGACCGCAAGGCCTTCGTCGAGGCCGAGAAGCCCGTGTGGGACAAGTTCGCCGCCACGCCCGAGCTGAAGGCGCTGGTGCAGGAAATCACCGGCTCCAAGTGATGGCCCCGCAATGACCTTGCTGACCCAACTGAACGCGAGGCTGTCGCGCTGGACGATGTACCTCGCGTGCATCTGTCTGGCGGGGCTGCTGAGCGTCGTCGTCTATGGCGTGGTGCTTCGCTACGTCTTCAACGACGCTCCGCCCTATGTCGAACAGGTGGCGCTCCTGCTGGTGATCTCGGTGGCCATGTTCGGCGCCTCCGCCGGCGTGCGGGACGCCGGGCACATCGGCCTGGACTCATTGGTGAAGGCCTTGCCCGAGAAAGCGCAGTTCTGGTGCAAGGTCGTCGTCTACGTCCTCACCATCGCCTTTGCCGCCGCGCTCTTCCTGGGCGGGCTGGAGATGGCGATGTCGACACATGACGCCACCATTCCCACCCTCGGGATTTCCGAGGCGGTGCGCTACGTGCCGATCCTCATCGCCGGCATCCTCATCACGCTGTTCTCCATCGAGCACCTGATCTCCAAGTTCTCCGGCCACGAGGTCGTTCCATCATGGCATTGACACTCCTGTCCATCAGTTTTCTGGTGTTCCTGGTGCTCGGGATGCCGGTCGCGTTCGCGATCGGACTGAGTTGCCTGCTGACCTTCGCGTACGAGGGCCTGCCCTTCGAGACAGCCATCCAGATGATGGTGTCGGGCATGAACGTGTTTTCATTCCTCGCGATCCCGTTCTTCATCTTCTCGGGCGAACTGATGTTGCATGGCGGCATCGCCGACAAGATCGTCGCCTTCGCGCGCAGCCTCGTGGGCCACTGGAAAGGCGGGCTCGGCCTGGCCAACGTGGTCGCGTCGACGCTGTTCGGCGGCGTCTCCGGTTCGCCGGTGGCCGACACATCCGCCATGGGCGGCGTGTTGATCCCTGTCATGAAGCGCGAAGGCTACAGCGCGGCCTATGCGGTCAACGTCACGACGCATGCCTCGCTCTCGGGCGCGCTCATGCCGACCTCGCACAACATGATCATCTACGCCTTCGCCGCGCAAGCCGCGGTGGGCGAGATCGCGGGGCATGTGATCAAGGGCGTGTCGATCGGCGACCTGATGTTCGCCGGGCTGATCCCGGTGTTCTGGATCATGGTCTGCATGCTGGTCGCTGCCTATTGGCAGGCCGCCAAGTACGGCTATCCAAAGCGTGCGGACGGCACGACCGCGGTCGAGCGCTTTCCGGGCTGGGGCACGGTGCTGCGCACCTTCATCGCGGCCATCCCGGGCTTGTTGGTGATCGTCATCATCCTGTTCTGCGTGATGGAAGGCATCGCCACCGCGACGGAGGCCGCGGCGATCGCGGTGACCTATTCGCTGTTGCTGACGGTCGTCGTCTACCGCACGATGACGAGGCAGAACCTGCTCAGGTCGCTCGCCAAGGCATCGAAGACCACGGGCGTGATCCTGCTGCTGATCGGCGTGTCGAACATGCTGCGCTACCAGATGGCGTACCTCGAGATCCCCGACACGATCGAGGCGGCGCTGCTGGCGGCAACCACGACGCCCTGGCTGATGCTGCTGTACATCAACATCATCCAGATCTTCCTGGGCGTGTTCCTCGACATGGCCGCGCACATCCTGATCACCACGCCGCTGTTCCTGCCGCTGGCCATCCAGATGGGCGTCGGTCCGGTGCAGTTCGGGATGATGCTGCTGCTCAACTGCGCGCTGGGCCTGGTGCATCCGCCGGTGGGCACGGTGCAGTTCATCGGCTGCGCGATCGGGAAGATCTCGATCGGCGAGGCAACCAAGACAGCCTGGCCCTACTACCTGGCGATCTTCGTCGCCATCACGCTGGTCACCTACGTGCCCTGGTTCTCGACCTGGCTGCCGTCGATCATCAACGGCCATCCGGTGTTCTGACGATGTTCTGCGTCTACGTTTCCAACGCCGAGAGCGGCGACATCAGCGTCCTGCACCTCGACCCTCGGGAACGCTCGCTGGTGGCCGCGCAGAACGTGCCGGTCGGGGGGGAGGTGATGCCGCTCGCCTTGAGTCCCGATCGCCGGCGCCTCTACGCTGCGCGGCGCTCGGAGCCTCGCGAGGCGCTGAGCTTTGCGATCGACTCGAAGACAGGTCATCTCAGTGCCATCGGTGCCGCGACCCTGCCGCACAGCATGGCCTACATCGCGGCCGATCGCGGCGGCCGATACCTGCTGAGCGCGTCCTATGGCGGCAACCAGATCGCCGTCAACGCCATCGACGCCGACGGCGTCGTGCAGGCCACGCAGCAGGTGGTGCAGACCGGCCCCAATGCGCACGCGATCCAGGCCGATCCGTCGAACCGCTTCGTCTTTGCAAGCACGCTGGGCGCCGGCGTAGTGGTGCAGCTTCGCTTCGATGCGGCCACCGGGCAACTGACGCCCAACACGCCGCCGACACTGCAGCCGCACGCGCCAGCGAGCCCCCGGCACTTCGTGTTCAGCCCGGATGCGCGCTTCGTCTACCTGCTCAACGAGCTGGATGGCGCCATCGACGTGCTCGCCTTCGATTCGACGACCGGCACGCTGGCGCCTCTGCAGACGATCAGTTCGCTGCCGCCTGCCTTCAGCGGCGACCCGTGGGCCTCCGACCTGCACCTGACGCCGGACGGACGCTTCCTCTACAGCAGCGAGCGCCGCTCCAACACCATCGCCGCGTTCCGTGTCGACGCCGCGAACGGCGCGCTCGCGCTCATCGGCCACGTGCCGACCGAAGCGCAGCCGCGCGGCTTCCACATCACGCCCGATGGCCGCTTCCTGATCGCGGCCGGGCAGCTCTCGCATCGACTGCGCCTGTACGAGATCGATGCACAGACGGGGTCTCTGCAGGCGATCGGCGAATGTCCCGTCGGCCGCGGACCCAACTGGATCGAGAGCATCATGCTCGACAGTTGATCGAGGATCCCATGACTTCTTCCGCTTCGGAGCGCCCTCCGCTCTACATCACCATGCACGACCGCGACAACGTCGCGATCGTGGCCAATGACGGTGGACTGCCCGCCGGCACCGTCTTTGCGTCGGGCCTGACGCTGCGCGAGAAGGTGCCGCAGGCGCACAAGGTTGCGCTGGTCGATATCCCGGAAGGCGGCGAAGTCCGGCGCTACGACGTGGTGATCGGCTATGCCCTGAAGGCCATCGCGGCCGGCAGCTGGGTGCACGAGCGCCTGCTGAAGATGCCCGCCGCGCGCGAGCTCGAAGGGCTGCCCATCGCCACGGTCAAGGCGCCCACCATGCCGCCGCTGGAGGGCTTCACCTTCGAGGGCTATCGCAATCCGGACGGTTCGGTCGGCTCGCGCAACATCCTGGCGATCACGCAGACGGTGCAATGCGTGGCCGGGGTCACGGAATTCGCGGTCAAGCGCATCAAGGACGAACTGCTTCCGAAGTTTCCCAACGTCGATGATGTCGTGGCACTGGAGCACACCTACGGCTGCGGCGTGGCGATCGATGCGCCCGACGCCATCATCCCGATCCGCACACTGCGCAACATCAGCCTCAACCCCAACTTCGGCGGCGAGGTCATGGTGGTGAGCCTGGGCTGCGAAAAGCTCCAGCCCGAGCGGCTGATGCCGCCCGGAACGATTCCGTTGATCGACGAACGCAACGTGGCCGACGTCGGCGACAGCGCCGAAAGCAAGCTCGACGTCGTCTGCCTGCAGGACGACGCGCACGTGGGCTTCATGTCGATGGTCGATTCGATCATGCGGCAGGCGGAGGAGCACCTCGAACGCCTCAACGCCCGCCGTCGCGAGACCGTGCCGGCCAGCGAACTGGTGGTTGGCGTGCAGTGCGGCGGCAGCGATGCCTTCTCGGGCGTGACCGCCAATCCGGCGGTCGGCTTCTGCACCGACCTGCTCGTGCGCGCCGGTGCCACCGTGATGTTCTCGGAAGTGACCGAGGTGCGCGACGGCATCGACCAGCTCACCTCGCGCGCCACCACGCCCGAAGTGGCCGACGCCATGATCCGCGAGATGGCTTGGTACGACGCCTACCTCGACAAGGGGCGCGTGGATCGCAGTGCCAACACCACGCCCGGCAACAAGAAGGGTGGCCTGTCGAACATCGTCGAGAAGGCGATGGGCTCCATCGTCAAGAGCGGCAGCAGCGCCATCTCCGGCGTCATCTCGCCGGGTGAAAAGGTCCGGCAGAAGGGCCTCATCTACGCTGCCACACCGGCCAGCGATTTCATCTGCGGCACGCTGCAACTCGCCGCGGGCATCAACCTGCACGTCTTCACCACCGGCCGCGGCACGCCGTACGGCCTGGCCGAAGTACCGGTGATCAAGGTCGCGACACGCAGCGACCTGGCCCGCCGCTGGCACGACCTGATGGACGTCAACGCCGGCCGCATCGCGGATGGCGACGCCACGATCGAGGACGTGGGCTGGGAGCTGTTCCGCCTCATGCTCGACGTCGCCAGCGGCAGGAAGAAGACCTGGGCCGAGCAGTGGAAGCTGCACAACGCGCTGGTGCTGTTCAACCCGGCGCCGGTCACCTGAAAGAATACGAAGTTCGAACCCGGGCTTCCACGCACCGCGCCACAACGACAAGAAGCGCGGCAAATCCAACTCTCAACGGAGACAACACATGCAACGCCGCACCCTCATCCACACCGCCCTCGCCTCGCTTGCCGGCGGGCTTCCGGCCCTGCCTGCATTCGCGCAGGGTCAGTGGCCCACGGGCAAGACCATCACCTATCTTGTCCCGTTTCCCGCCGGCGGCACCACCGATGTGCTGGGTCGGCTGATCGGCCAGAAGCTCGGGCCTGTCCTGGGCACGACGGTCATCGTCGACAACAAGGGCGGTGCCGGCGGCAGTGTCGGTTCCGAGATCGCATCGCGCGCCGCGCCCGACGGCTACACGATGCTGGGCGGCACGATCAGTTCGCACGCAATCAACGTGAGCCTCTACCCCAAGATCGGCTACGACCCGCAGAAGTCCTTCGCGCCGGTCACGCTGATCGGCACGAATCCGGTGGTGCTGGTGGTCAACCAGGCGAGCCCTTACAAGACACTGAAGGACGTGCTGGAGGCCAGCAAGGCCAAGTCGGGCGGGCTCTCGTCGGCTTCCGCCGGGACCGGAACCTCGCAACACCTGGCGCTGGAATTGCTGGCCTACAAGTCGGGCGTCAAGTTCACGCACATCCCTTACAAGGGCAGCGGCCCGGCGATCCAGGACGTGATCGGCGGCCAGGTCGACATGATGTTCGACACCACCGTGGTGGCGGGCCCGCACATCCAGAGCGGCAAGCTGCGCGCGATCGCGGTCACATCCAGCAAGCGGCTGGCCTCGATGCCCGATGTGCCGACGGTCGCCGAGTCGGGCGTGCCGGGACTCAAGGATTTCGAGGTTGTGTCGTGGCAGGCGATTTTCGTGCCCGCCGGCACGCCCGCGCCAATCGTCGACCGCATGCACAAGGAGGTCCGCACGATCCTGGCGCAGCCCGACATGCAGGAAAAGCTCAAGGGCTTCGGCATGGAGCCGGCCGACATGACGACGGCGCAGATCGCCGCGTTCCAGAAGGCCGAAGTCGAGAAGTGGGCCCAGGTCATCAAGGCCGCGAACATCAAGCCTGAGTAGGTCTCGTCCTGCGAAATGCGCGGAAGGCGGTCGATAGAATCCCCCACCGCTTTTCTGGGATGACCACTTGTCCGATCGCTTGCCCGTCCTGCCGCAGTACCTGTTTCCCAAGCAGGCGCTGACCTCTTTCGCCGGCTGGGTCGCGGGCAAGGAACGCGGCGCGGTGACCACCTGGATCATCAGGCGCTTCGTGGCGAAGTACGACGTCAACATGGAAGAGGCGCTCGACAGCGACATCACGAGCTATCCCAGCTTCAACGAGTTCTTCACGCGGGCGTTGAAGCCGGGTGCGCGTCCGTTGGCGAAGGCCGATCTGGTGTCGCCGGTCGATGGCGCCATCAGCCAGTTCGGGCCCATCGAAGGCGACCAGATCTTCCAGGCCAAGAACCACAGTTATTCGACCACCGCCCTGGTCGGCGGCGACGCGACGCTGGCAGCGCAGTTCGAGCATGGCAGCTTCGCTACGCTCTACCTGAGTCCCAGGGACTACCACCGCATCCACATGCCATGCGACGGGCGGCTGCTGCGCATGATCTACGTGCCGGGCGACCTCTTCTCCGTCAATCCCACGACGGCTCGCGGCGTACCCGGCCTCTTCGCACGCAACGAGCGCGTCGTGTGCCTCTTCGAAACAGCGAAGGGCCCGTTCGTGCTGGTGCTCGTGGGCGCCACCATCGTCGGCAGCATGGCGACGGTGTGGCACGGCGTGGTCAATCCACCGCGCGGCGCCGAAGTGCGCGAATGGCGCTACACCGATCGGCAGGTCGTGCTGAAAAAGGGCGACGAGATGGGCCGCTTCCTGCTCGGCTCGACGGTCGTGATGCTCTTTCCCTCGCCGCCGCTGGACTTCAATCCAGCATGGTCGCCGGCTCGCCCGGTCCGGCTGGGCGAAGCGATGGCCAACTACGCGGCGCACTGAAGTGTCGGGGCTGCAACCCGCAGCCTGCTTGCCGTTACAGCTATAAAACTTGTAGCAAGCGTCCATCTGGGCTATAGTCGCCGGCCGTTTCGAGTGGTCACGAGCCAGTCACAAAGAACAAACGGGCCGCGCCAAGCGCCGCCCGGCCGCGGAGCCCCGAGGAGATGAAGTCGATGAGTAGCAAGGAAAACGCAGCCATCAGCCAATTGCTTGCGCTGCTGGAAGCCCGCTACGCGCTGCGCGTCCTCTGGGCCTTGCGGGATGGCCATGCCCAGACTTTCCGGCTCCTGCAGGACAGCGTCGGCAGCATCACGCCCAATACGCTCAATACCCGCATCAAGGAGCTTCGCGAAGCCGGCCTCGTGAACCACGGCAGCGAGGGCTACAGCCTGACGCTCAGCGGCCAGGACCTCCTCAAGCGCCTCTCCGACCTGCAGGCTTTCGCCGGCAAATGGCAGCAGGGCCAGGTCAGGAAGACGCCGCCGCCTCCGCCGCCTCCCGCGCCCTAGCAGGGCCGGCAGCGCGAACGGGGTGCCGCTCCGAGATCGTTAAACTGCGCGGTTTCCTCCCTCATTCCCAAGGAGCGCTCCATGCCCACCACTCCCTCTGGCCTGCAGTACGAAGACACCTCGGTCGGCGACGGCGCCGAAGCCAAGGCCGGCCACCACGTGCACGTGCACTACACCGGTTGGCTCTACAACGACGGCGTGCAAGGCGCCAAGTTCGATTCGAGCCGCGACCGCAACGATCCTTTCGCCTTTTCGCTCGGTGCCGGCCAAGTCATCAAGGGCTGGGACGAAGGCGTCGCCGGCATGAAGATTGGCGGCAAGCGCACGCTGATCATCCCGGCTTCGCTCGGCTACGGCGCGCGCGGCGCGGGCGGCGTGATCCCTCCCAACGCGACCCTGAAGTTCGACGTCGAACTCCTGGACGCCCACTGACCAGTTCGGGCATTACCCGTCTCCCCAAATGCGCCCTCACAGGCGCATTTTTTTGCTTGAAAACACCCCGGCAGACCTCAAATGGCTGCCTATTGTTCGTTTTCACTGTTTTCCGGCGTGGCCGCCGGCTTTTTGAGCATGACTGACCCGCAAAACCATCAAGAAAATCCACAGACCCTCCAGGGCGAGCCCAGCCCCGAAGAGCTGGAGGCGGCACAGGCCGCGAACGAAGTCGACGCGCTGGCCGCAGCCCAAGGCGAGATCGCCGCGCTGAAGGCAAAGAACGCCGAACTTGCCGACCAGTTCCTGCGCGCCCAGGCCGACGTGCAGAACGCGCGCCGCCGCGCCGACGAGGAAATCAGCAAGGGCCGCAAGTTCGCGATCGAAGGCTTTGCCGAAAGCCTGCTGCCGGTGCTCGACAGCCTCGAAGCCGGCCTGTCGATCCAGGACGCCACGACCGAGCACCTGCGCGAAGGCACCGAAGCCACCCTGCGCCAGCTCAAGAGCGCGCTGGAGCGCAACAAGGTGATCGAAATCGCGCCCGCGGCCGGCAGCAAGTTCGATCCGCACCTCCACCAGGCGATCTCCGTTGTGCCTGTGCCGGGCCAGGAGCCCAACACCATCGCCAACGTGCTGCAGAAGGGCTACACGATCGCCGACCGCATCCTGCGGCCCGCCCTCGTGACCGTCAGCAGCCCGAGCTGAAAGCCAACAAGAAACCCACAGGAAATCCCCGCTTCGTCCCTTGAATCGAACCGGGTTATCCACAAGTTCACAACAACCTCATTTCAGATCCCAGGAGAAAAAGCATGGCCAAAATCATCGGCATCGACCTCGGCACCACCAATTCGTGCGTGTCGATCATGGAAGGCAACACCACGCGTGTGATCGAGAATTCGGAAGGCGCCCGCACGACGCCTTCGATCGTGGCCTACCAGGAAGACGGCGAAGTGCTGGTCGGCGCCTCGGCCAAGCGTCAGGCGGTGACCAACCCCAAGAACACGATCTACGCGGTGAAGCGCCTGATCGGCCGCAAGTTCGAGGAAAAGGAAGTGCAGAAGGACATCGACCTGATGCCCTACACCATCACCAAGGCCGACAACGGCGACGCATGGGTCGAAGTGCGCAACAAGAAGCTCGCTCCCCAGCAGATCAGCGCCGAGATCCTGCGCAAGATGAAGAAGACCGCCGAAGACTATCTCGGCGAGACCGTGACCGAAGCGGTGATCACCGTGCCGGCCTACTTCAACGACAGCCAGCGCCAGGCCACCAAGGACGCCGGCCGCATCGCCGGCCTGGACGTCAAGCGCATCATCAACGAGCCGACCGCGGCAGCGCTCGCCTTCGGCCTCGACAAGCACGACAAGGCCGACCGCAAGATCGCCGTGTATGACCTCGGCGGCGGCACCTTCGACATCTCGATCATCGAGATCGCGGACGTCGACGGCGAGAAGCAGTTCGAAGTGCTGTCAACCAACGGCGACACCTTCCTGGGCGGCGAGGACTTCGACCAGCGCATCATCGACTACATCATTTCCGAGTTCAAGAAGGACCAGGGCGTCGACCTGAGCAAGGACGTGCTCGCACTGCAGCGCCTGAAGGAAGCCGCGGAAAAGGCCAAGATCGAACTGTCGAACAGCGCCGCGACCGACATCAACCTGCCGTACATCACGGCCGATGCCTCGGGCCCGAAGCACCTGAACATCAAGCTCACCCGCGCCAAGCTCGAAAGCCTGGTGGACGAGCTGATCGAACGCACCATCGCCCCCTGCCGCACCGCCATCAAGGATGCGGGCGTCAGCGTGTCCGACATCAGCGACGTGATCCTGGTCGGCGGCATGACCCGCATGCCCAAGGTGCAGGACAAGGTCAAGGAGTTCTTCGGCAAGGAACCGCGCAAGGACGTGAACCCCGACGAAGCCGTGGCCGTCGGCGCCGCCATCCAGGGCCAGGTGCTCTCCGGCGACCGCAAGGACGTTCTGCTGCTCGACGTGACCCCGCTGTCGCTCGGCATCGAGACCATGGGTGGCGTGATGACCAAGATGATCACGAAGAACACCACGATCCCGACCAAGTTCGCGCAGACGTTCTCGACCGCCGAGGACAACCAGCCGGCCGTGACGATCAAGGTGTTCCAGGGCGAACGCGAGATCGCCTCGGGCAACAAGCTGCTCGGCGAGTTCAACCTCGAAGGCATTCCTCCGGCATCGCGCGGTACGCCGCAGATCGAGGTGAGCTTCGACATCGACGCCAACGGCATCCTGCACGTCGGCGCCAAGGACAAGGGCACCGGCAAGGAAAACAAGATCACCATCAAGGCAAACTCGGGCCTGTCGGAAGACGAGATCCAGAAGATGGTGAAGGACGCCGAACTCAACGCGGCCGAGGACAAGAAGAAGGTCGAGCTGGCCCAGGCCCGCAACCAGGGCGAAGCCATGGTCCACAGCGTGAAGAAGTCGCTGGGCGAACACGGCGCGAGCCTGGATGCCGGCGAGAAGGAAAAGATCGAAGCCGCGCTCAAGGACGTCGAGGAAGCCCTCAAGGGTGAAGACAAGTCCGCGATCGAGGAAAAGACCAACACGCTGATGAGCGCCAGCCAGAAGCTCGGCGAGAAGATGTACGCCGACGCGCAGGCCGCGGCCGGTGCGGCAGGCGGCGCGGCGGGCCCTGGCCCGGAAGCTGCAAGTGCCCCGGCGGACGACAACGTGGTCGATGCCGAAGTGAAGGAAGTCAAGAAGGGCTGATCCTCATGCCCTGACACGAGGCTGGACCCGCTGCAAGGTGGTCCAGCCTTTTCCGCTTCCTGACCCTGCTTCCTGACGACGACTCCGCCCGACCCCGACCATGGCCACCAAACGCGACTACTACGAAACCCTCGGCGTTCCCAAGAACGCGAGCGAGGAGGAAATCAAGAAGGCTTATCGCAAGCTTGCGATGAAGCACCACCCTGACCGCAACCACGGGGACTCCAAGGACGCCGAGACCAAGTTCAAGGAGGTCAAGGAAGCCTACGAAATGCTGTCGGACACGCAGAAGCGCGCCGCCTACGACCAGTACGGTCACGCCGGCGTGGACCCCAACATGCGCGGCGGCCCGGGCGCCGAAGGCTTCGGCGGCTTCGCGGAAGCCTTCGGAGACATCTTCGGCGACGTGTTCGGCCAGCGCGGCGGCCGCCAGGGCGGCGGGCGCCAGGTCTTCCGCGGCAGCGACCTGAGCTACGCGATGGAGATCACGCTCGAGGAAGCCGCCGACGGCAAGGACGCGCAAATCCGCATCCCGAGTTGGGACGATTGCGGCACCTGCAAGGGCACGGGCGCCAAGCCCGGCACCAAGGCAATCACCTGTACCACCTGTCATGGCCAAGGCGCCGTGCAGATGCGCCAGGGCTTCTTCAGCGTGCAGCAGACCTGCCCGACCTGCCATGGCTCGGGCAAGATCATTCCGGAGCCGTGTGTCACTTGCCACGGCCAGGGAAAGATCAAGAACAACAAGACGCTGGAAGTGAAGATCCCGGCCGGCATCGACGACGGCATGCGCATCCGCAGCACGGGCAACGGCGAGCCCGGCACCAACGGCGGCCCGCCCGGTGATCTCTATATAGAGATCCGGCTCAAGAAGCACGAACTGTTCGAGCGTGACGGCGACGACCTGCACTGCGTGGTGCCGGTCAGCATCACGACGGCTGCGCTGGGTGGCGAGATCAATGTTCCGACGCTCAAGGGGGCGGCGGCGATCGACATTCCCGACGGCACCCAGAGCGGCAAGCAGTTCAGGTTGCGCGGCAAGGGCATCAAGGGCGTCCGGTCCAGCTATCCGGGCGACCTTTACTGCCACGTGCGCGTGGAGACGCCGGTCAAGCTCACCGAGCACCAGCGCAAGCTCATGAAGGAACTCGACGAATCGCTCAAGAAGGGCGGCGAGAAGCACAGCCCGACCGACAAGGGCTGGTTTGACAAGGCTAAAGAGTTCTTTAGCTGACCCCCAGGCTTCGCGCACTTCGTGTCGCTACGCCCACCCCCTTTCAGGGGGCAACACCGGCGGCCCGGCGGAGCCGGTTCCGCGGTGTTTCACGAACGGGTCAGGCTTCGCCGACCTTGGGGCGGAAGCTCATTTCCTGGATCAACCGTGTGAACGCGCGTCCGCTGGCCCGGACGCAGTGATTTCGAAACCGCCCTGCTCGCGAAGGCAGCGTGACCGGGGGCCGGCGATCAGTTCGACGAAGCGACGGGCCAATCCCGGTTCGCGTGCCGTCGAGCTCACTGCGGCCGAGTAGATGGTCGCCAACTCGAACGCCTCGGGTAACGCACCCACCAGCAAGATGCCCGGCGTGTACTTGATCTCGGTGATCTGTGTGCAGCCGATGGCACCGGGCCGCGGGTCGACAGCGAGTTCGCGCATCGCCGTGGCGCCGTTCGGAAAGGTGCGCAGGCGCGACGAAACGGCATCGGCAATGCCCAGCTTCTCCAGCACCGAGGCGAAATGGATGCCGGCGGTCGAGCGTTTCGCGTCGGGGAAATAGATCGAACTTGCCGCAAGCAGGCTGGCTTTCAAGGCTTCGGCTGTCGAGATGTCGGGCACCACCTCGCCTACTTTGACGGCGACGCCCGTGCGCACCCGGCCCAATGCGGCTTCCGAACCCGGCACCAACCGGCCTTCGGCCTGCAATGCGGAGATCATGGCCTCGGTGACGATCATCACGTCGCAGGGCTCGCCAGCCAGCAGCGCCTCCTTCATCGCGCCGACGGCGCCGAAACGGCCTTCGACCTTGGCACCGGTCAGTTCCAGAAAGACGCCCTGCAAGGCCTTGACCAAGCCCTGTGCGGCGCCGGCGCAAAGGATGTTCATTGGTCGGCCTTCGCGCCAGAAAGCTTCACGATGCGGGACCACTTCTCGATGTCTTCGTTCATGTAGCGCGTGAAGTCCGCTACGTTCATGGTCATCGGCGTCGCACCCTGCGCCTTCCACGCGCGAACCACTTCGGGGTTCGAGACGATCTTCACGACCTCGGCGTTCAGCCGGTCGACGATGGCGGCGGGCGTGCCCTTGGGGGCCATCAAGCCCAGCCAGATGGTGGCCTCGTATTTCGGAACCCCGGCTTCGTTGACCGTCGGCACATCGGGCATGACGGCGGAGCGCGCCAGTCCCGTGGTCGCCATTGCCTTGACCTTGCCGCTGCGGACGTGCTCCGTCATGGTCGGCACGGCATCGAACATCATGTCGACCTGGCCGCCCAGGACGTCCGTCCGCGCACCCGCGCTGCCGCGGTAAGGAATGTGAAGGATCGACACACCCGCCATCGCCTTGAAAAGCTCGCCGGCCATGTGGTACGGCGTACCGGGGCCGGAGGATGCGTAGGAAAGCGCGCCCGGCTTCGACTTCGCCAGCGTGATCAACTGGCCCAGGTTGTTGACCGGCAGACCGCTTCGGGCCACGAGCACCAGATCGGAATAGTTGATGGCGGCGACCGGCACGAAATCGCGCATCAACTGGAACGGCTTGTTCGGGATCAGCGATTCATTGAAGGTGTGCGCGTTCGACATCAGGAGCAGCGTGTAGCCGTCCGGCGGACTCTTCGCCACGGCGTCGGTGCCGATCACCGAACCGGCGCCGGGCCGGTTGTCCACGACGAATCCCTGCCCGAGCGCTTCCTGCAGGCGCGTGGCGATGAATCGCGCATACACGTCGGCGGGTCCGCCGGCGGCGAACGGCACGACGACACGCACGGGGCGCGACGGGTAGTCCTGGGCAGCGGCCCACGGCGCGATTGCAAGCAAGGCGACGACCCACCATCGGTGCTTGGCGCGCAGACTTCGAGCCCACAATGTCTTCACGGTTGTCTCCAGGCAGTGGGACGCGAGTTGCCGTCCGATGGCGCAACTATTGGTATGGATTGGTATCAATTTACGCCAATCGGAAACCAATATAACGACCGCCGGTTCCGGGGTCAATGCAGAGCCGGGTTTGTCCGCAATGGCCCCGCGGCGCCGGCTCAGTACCCAAGCAGGTTGCGGCGGACGTGCACGAGGTGCCCGACGCAGAGTTCGCTGGCGCGTGCGCCGTCGCGATCCTTCAGGGCGGCGACCAGTTCGCGATGTTCGCGCTGGTAGTCCAGGCGGCGCTCGGGTGTCGCGCTCTTGCGCTTGAGCATGCCCCACTCGCTTTGGGCTCGCACCTCGTTCATGCGCTGGAAGACGGTCGAGATGAAGGCGTTGTGCGCGGCATCGGCGATGGCCTCGTGCAGCCGACCGTCCCACAGTTCGAACTCCTCGATCGTGCCCGCGGCTTCGCCCTTGTCGCAGCAACTGTCCATTCGGTCGAAGTCGGCCTGGGTGGCGTTGCCGATCACCATCGCGATGATCGCGGGTTCTAGCACCAGGCGGGCACTCATCAGTTCCGCCGGGCTGGTCGCGAGCGGTGAACCGCCGTGGGTGATGTCCGCCAGCGCTTGCGTCACCTCGTCGCTGACATAGGTGCCGCTGCCCACCGTCTGCGTGATGAGTCCCTTGACCTTCAGGTCCGCCAGGACCCGGCGAACCGTCGATCGGCTGAGACCGTATTGCCCGCTCAGCTCCCGCTCGGTCGGCAACCGATGGCCGGCTCGCCATGCACGCGATTTGAGGTTCTCGAGAATGGTTTCCCGGAGGGTCAGGGCACTGTGCACGATCGCGAGGCTGAAAGGTTGAAGGGCGGGCGCGCCGATCGTATCAACCCGACCCGCGCAAGCTCTATTGTGCGCTTGGTATCGGATTGGTAGCATTTGGTCGACATTCAGGAGATCGTTTTGCGCGTTGCTACATATCAGTATCAAGGCCGGCGGCAGGTGGGCCTCATCTCGGACGATGGCGCGACCGTCCGGGCGTTTCAGTTCGACGCACCGCGAACCCGCCGCGGCGCGCTTGCCCTCATCGAGGAACGCGCTTCGGGCGCCACGCAACTGCCGCCGGTCGGCGAGCCCATCCCGTTCAGCGAAGTAAAGCTCGAAGCGCCGCTGCCCATGCCGCGCCGCAACATCTTCTGCGTGGGCCGGAACTACCACGCGCACGCCAGGGAACTGTCCGAATCCGTCTTCAAGGACAGCGCTGTCAAGACCGATGCATGGCCGATCGTGTTCACCAAGGTGCCCGAGTGCGTGGTCGGCCCCAACGACGAAGTCCGGCTGCCGGGCGAAGCGATCTCCGCCCAGATCGACTACGAAGCCGAACTGGCCGTCGTTATCGGCAAGGCCGGCCGCAACATCTCGCGCGACGATGCGCTGTCACACGTGTTCGGCTACACCATCGTCAACGACGTGACGGCGCGCGACGTGCAGATGCGCCACCAGCAATGGGACCTTGGCAAGTCCTTCGACACCTTCTGTCCGATGGGTCCGTGGATCGTGACCGCCGACGAACTGGACGGCATGCGCACCCGGGTGCGTTGCTGGGTCAACGGCGAGTTGCGGCAGGACGGGCAGACCACCGACCTCATCTTCGACATCCCGACACTGATCGAAACGTGCTCGCGCGGTATCACGCTCCATCCCGGCGACGTGATCGCGACCGGCACGCCGGCGGGCGTCGGCATGGGGCTGACGCCGCCGCAATACCTGAAGACGGGCGACGTGGTGCGCATAGAGATCGACGGGCTCGGCACGCTGGAGAACCGGTTCGCCTGAACCGCCCCTGCCCCCAAAGAAACTACGGAGACAAGTCACATGCATCAACCACGACGCGCGCTGCTGCGCGCGGCGCTCCTGGCAGCCGCGTGCTGCGCGACCACCGCCGCACTCGCGCAGGGCGGCTGGCCCGACAAGCCGATCACGATGATCGTGCCCTTCCCTCCCGGCGGCGTTGCCGACACGGTCGCGCGGCCGGTGGCCGAAGCGCTCTCGCGCGAACTGAAGCAGCCCGTGATCGTCGAGAACAGGGCCGGCGCGGGCGGCGCGGTCGGCATCGGCTTCGTGGCCCGCGCACCGGCCGACGGCTACACGGTGCTGCTGAGCCTCTCGTCGATCTCGATCCTTCCCGAGGCCGACGCGATCCTGGACCGCAAGCCGGCCTATCAGATGAACCAGTTCAAGCCGATCGCGCGCTTCACCGCGGATCCGACCGTGCTGGTCGTGCGCGCCGATGCACCGTGGAAGACGCTATCGGAGTTCATCGCCGACGCACGCGTCAAACCCGGTACTTACAACTACGGCAGTTCAGGCAACTACGGGACCATGCACGTGCCGATGGAGATGCTGAAGAACTCCGCCGGCTTCCGGATGACGCACATCCCTTACACGGGCGCGGGCCCGGCCATCGTTGCGCTGCTCTCGGGCCAGGTGGACGCGGTGGCCAGTGGCCCGTCTACCGTGGTGCAGCAGATCAAGGCCGGCAAGCTTCGCGCCCTGGCGCACTGGGGCGACAAGCCGCTTGCCGCATTGCCCGACGTGCCCAGCCTCGAGCGGGCAGGTTACAAGGTGAAGTTCGCGCAATGGTCGGGGCTCTTCGTGCCCGCCGCGACGCCGGACGACATCGTGCGCAAGCTGCGCGCCGCATCCGCCAGAGTGGCCGTGGATCCCGCCGTGGTGCAAGTCATCGAACGCGCTGGCAGCCCCCTGGCCTACCTCGATGCGCCCGAGTTCCAGACCTACTGGGACGCCGATGCGAGCACGATGACCGAGGCGGTGCGGAAGATCGGCAAGGTCGAGTAGAGCTTGCGCCAAAAGGCGTATAGCCTGCACGGAAAAGGCGGCCCCGACGGCCGCCTTTTTCCGTTGCGTCCGCTGGCTTGCAAATATTGCACCGCGATTGTCGCGCTTTGCGTGTTTGTCCGTATGCCTGCAGCCGAACAAGAGCGTTCAATCGAAAACAGATGTTAAAGAAATATGGAAGGAACGGACACGCGCTGATGACGAATCCCGACAGCTTCGGCCGTCGCGCGCGCACCGACTTCCGATTGTTTCGATCGACGCAACCGTCCTTTCCATGAACTTTTTCTGCTTCCTGTTGTTCTTACCCGAAAAGCAAGAAAAGCAATTTGCTCGACGCGTTGTTTGTTCTATGCTTTGATCAAGTTACTGCTTGGGGAGTTAATCCAAAGCGTGCACACATTACCTGGCACCATTCCTGCGAACGATGCAACGTGTGCAGCACGGAGACTCCGGGCAGCGCCCCGCTGACTCGATGGAGGTGTCTATGGATGTCATCAGCAACTTCGCCGCTCGTTACGAGCGTACGCGCGAAGAGGTCCTGTCCCTGCAGGAATATCTCGAGATCTGCAAACGGGAGCCCATGGCGTATGCCACAGCGGCCGAACGGATGCTCGAAGCCATCGGTGAACCCGAACTGGTGGACACGCGCAACGACCCCAGGCTGTCGCGCATCTTCGCCAACAAGGTCATCAAGATCTACCCGGCTTTCCGCGAGTTCTACGGCATGGAGGACGCCATCGAGCAGGTGGTGTCGTACTTCCGGCATGGCGCGCAGGGGCTGGAGGAAAAGAAGCAGATCCTCTATCTGCTGGGCCCGGTCGGCGGCGGCAAGAGCTCGATCGCCGAGCGCCTGAAGCAGCTCATGGAGCACGTGCCCTTCTATTCGATCAAAGGTTCGCCGGTCAACGAAACGCCGCTCGGCCTGTTCGATGCGACGGAAGACGGCGACATCCTCGAAAAGGAGTACGGCATCCCTCGCCGCTACCTGCAGCGCATCCTCTCGCCCTGGGCAGTGAAGCGCCTCGAGGAATTCGGCGGCGACATCCGCAAGTTCCAGGTCGTGAAGCGGTACCCGTCGGTGCTGCGCCAGATCGCGGTCGCCAAGACCGAGCCGGGCGACGAGAACAACCAGGACATCTCCTCGCTGGTCGGCAAGATCGACATCCGCAAGCTCGAGGACTACGCGCAGGACGATCCCGACGCCTACGCCTACTCCGGTGGCCTCTGCCTGGCCAATCAGGGCCTGCTGGAGTTTGTCGAGATGTTCAAGGCGCCCATCAAGGTGCTGCACCCGCTGCTGACGGCCACCCAGGAAGGCAACTTCAAGGGCACCGAAGGCTTCGGCGCCATTCCGTTCGACGGCATCGTTCTCGCGCACAGCAACGAGAGCGAGTGGAAGGCCTTCCGCAACAACAAGAACAACGAGGCTTTCCTCGACCGCATCTACATCGTCAAGGTGCCGTACTGCCTGCGCGTATCTGAAGAGATCAAGATCTACGAGAAGCTCGTGCGCAACTCGTCGCTCGCCGCAGCGCCCTGCGCTCCCGGCACGCTGCGGATGATGGCGCAGTTCTCAGTGCTCACACGCCTGAAGGAGCCCGAGAATTCGAGCATCTTCAGCAAGATGCAGGTCTATGACGGTGACAACCTGAAGGACACGGACCCCAAGGCCAAGTCCATCCAGGAGTACCGCGACTACGCCGGCGTCGACGAGGGCATGAGCGGCACCTCCACGCGCTTCGCGTTCAAGATCATCTCCAAGGTCTTCAACTTCGACAGCAGCGAGGTGGCGGCGAACCCGGTGCACCTCATGTATGTGCTCGAGCAGCAGATCGAGCGCGAGCAGTTCGCGCCCGAGACGGAGCAGAAGTACCTGTCCTACATCAAGGAGTTGATGGCGCCGCGCTACGCGGAGTTCATCGGCAAGGAGATCCAGACGGCGTACCTCGAAAGCTACTCCGAGTACGGCCAGAACATCTTCGACCGCTACGTGACCTACGCCGACTACTGGATCCAGGACCAGGAGTACCGCGACCAGGACACCGGCGAGGTCTTCGATCGCGGATCGCTCAACGCCGAGCTCGAGAAGATCGAGAAGCCCGCGGGCATCAGCAACCCGAAGGACTTCCGCAACGAGATCGTCAACTTCGTGCTGCGTGCGCGTGCCGGCAACGCGGGCAAGAACCCGCTGTGGACCAGCTACGAGAAGCTGCGCACGGTGATCGAGAAGAAGATGTTCTCCAATACCGAGGAGCTGCTGCCCGTCATCAGCTTCAATGCCAAGAGCAGCGCCGACGAACTCAAGAAGCACGAGGACTTCGTCAATCGCATGGTGCACAAGGGCTACACCGCCAAGCAGGTGCGTCTGCTGTGCGAGTGGTATCTACGCGTTCGCAAGAGCTCATGATGAGCTGAAGGAGTTCCGGCCGTGGCCATGCTGCAGCAGATCATCGACCGCCGGTTGTCGGGCAAGAACAAGTCCATTGGCAACCGCGAGCGTTTCCTGCGGCGCTATCGCGAGCAGATCGGTGAAGCAGTGCGACGCGCCGTCAGCGGCCGCGGCATCCGCGATCTCGAGCAGGGCGAGGACATCACGCTGCCCAAGCGGGATGTGTCCGAGCCGGTGTTCGGCCATGGCCAGGGCGGCGACCGCGAGTACGTGCATCCCGGCAACAAGGAGTACGTCAAGGGCGACCGCATCGAGCGGCCGCAAGGCGGCGGCGGCTCAGGCAGCGGCTCGAAGGCCGGCGACGGCGAAGGCGGCGAGGACGACTTCGTCTTCCGCCTGACCAAGGAGGAGTTCATGCGGGTCTTCTTCGAGGACCTCGCCCTCCCCCACCTGATCCGCACGCAGCTCGCCGAAGTGCCCGAATGGAAGAGCCATCGCGCCGGGTTCGTCAGCGACGGCAATCCGAGCAACCTGCACGTCGTCCGCTCGATGCGCGGCGCATTGGCGCGGCGCATCGCGCTCGGCGGCGATTCACGGCGCGAGATTCGCGAGCTCGAGGCCCACCTGCTGCACCTGCAGCGCAGCCCCCGCGCATCCGATGCGATGGTGCAACGCGAGATCCGCGAGACCGAGGCCAAGCTCGAGGAGCTTCGCACCAAGGGACGGCGTGTGCCCTTCCTTGACCCGATCGACCTGCGCTACCGCAACCGCGTGAAGGTACCGGTGCCGTCCGCCAAGGCGGTGATGTTCTGCCTGATGGACGTCTCGGGCTCCATGGACGAGGCGCGCAAGGACATGTCCAAGCGCTTCTTCATGCTGCTGTACATGTTCCTCACGCGGCACTACGAGAAGATCGACCTCGTCTTCATCCGCCACCACACGCAGGCGGCCGAGGTGACCGAGGAAGAGTTCTTCCACGCCACCGAGACCGGCGGCACCGTGGTCTCCAGCGCCCTGACACTGATGAACGAGATCATCCGTGCCCGCTACCCCAGCAACGAGTGGAACATCTACGGCGCGCAAGCCAGCGACGGCGACAACTGGCACCAGGACAGCGGCCGCTGCCGCGAACTCCTGAGCGAGCACCTGTTGCCGGTGGTCCGCTACTACGCCTACGTCCAGGTGGCCGAGGCCGAGCAGAACATGTGGGAGGAATACACCCAGCTGGTCGGCTCGCACAAGAACTTCGCGATGCGCAAGGTGGCCGACGTGCAGGACATCTATCCGGTGTTCCGCGATCTGTTCAAGAAAGAGAGGGCCCAGGCGTGAACGAAAAGACCCGCACTCCGTTGCCCAGCCCCTCGGACTGGACCTTCGAGCTGATCGAGCAGTACCACGGCGAGATCGCCCGCGTGGCGCGCGGCTACAAGCTCGACACCTACGCCAACCAGCTCGAAATCATCACGGCCGAGCAGATGATGGATGCCTACGCGTCGGTGGGCATGCCGGTCATCTACCGCCACTGGTCCTACGGCAAGCAGTTCATCTCCACCGAAAAGAACTACCGCCGCGGCCACATGGGGCTGGCCTACGAGATCGTGATCAACTCCGATCCGTGCATCGCCTACCTCATGGAAGAGAACACCATGGCGATGCAGGCCCTGGTGATCGCCCATGCCGCCTACGGCCACAACAGCTTCTTCAAGGGCAACTACCTCTTCAAGATGTGGACGGACGCTTCGTCCATCATCGACTACCTGGTCTACGCCCGGAACTACATCAGCGAGTGCGAGGAGCGTCACGGCGTGTCCGCCGTCGAAGACCTGCTGGACTCCTGCCACGCCCTGATGAACCACGGCGTCGACCGCTACCGCCGGCCCCAACGCCTGTCGCTCAGCCAGGAACAGACGCGACGCGAGGAACGGGAGCACCATCTGCAGCAGCAGGTCAACGACCTCTGGCGCACCGTGCCCCGCCGCAGCGGGCGCACGGCGGAGGAAGAAGAGGCATCCAGGCGCTTTCCGGCGGAGCCGCAGGAGAACCTGCTGTACTTCATCGAGAAAAATGCACCATTGTTGGACCCATGGCAACGCGAAGTGGTGCGTATCGTGCGCAAAATCGGGCAGTACTTCTATCCGCAGCGCCAGACGCAGGTCATGAACGAGGGCTGGGCGACCTTCTGGCACTACACCCTCCTCAACACGCTCTACGACGAAGGCCTGCTGGCTGACGGCTTCATGATCGAGTGGCTGCAGTCGCACACCAACGTGGTGTTCCAGCCGCCCATCGGCCATCGCGCGTACAGCGGCATCAATCCCTATGCCCTGGGATTCGCGATGTACACCGATCTCCGGCGTATTTGCGAAAAGCCGACCGAAGAGGACAGGCGCTGGTTCCCGGACCTGGCGGGTACGCCGTGGCTGACCTCGCTCGATTACGCGATGCGCAATTTCAAGGACGAGAGTTTCGTCGGCCAATTCCTCTCGCCCAAGCTCATGCGCGATTTCCGCTTTTTTGCGGTGCGCGACCAGGAAAGCGAATCCGAGCTCGAGGTGTCCGCCATCCACGACGACAGCGGCTACCGCCAGCTGCGCGAATCGCTGTCGCGCCAGTACGACCTCAACCACCGCGAGCCCAATATCCAGGTCTGGAGCGTCAACCTGCGCGGCGACCGGTCGCTCACGCTGCGCCACACGCAGCACAACAACCGCCCGCTGCACGACGACTCACAGGAAGTCCTCAAGCACGTAGCGCGGCTGTGGGGCTTCGACGTGCACCTGGAAAGCGTCGACAGCCAGGGCCGCGTGACGCACCGCAAGGTGCCGGGACCTCAGTCAGCCTAGCCCGCCGGATCAGCGCGGCAGTTTGAGCTTTGCGCGGGCCTTCAGCGCCTTTTCGCGCGCATGGCAGCCTTCGATGTGGTCATTCACGAGCCCCATGGCCTGCATGAAGGCATAGACGGTCGTCGGGCCGACGAAACTCCAGCCGCGCTTCTTCAGGTCCTTGGACATCGCCACCGACTCGGACGAAGTCGTCATCGCCCGCAATGCCTCGTGCGTGATTTTCTTCGGCCGCGAGGCGTGGTCCGCTTCGAAGCCCCACGCATAGGCGGCCAGCGAGCCGAATTCCTCGCGCAGTTCGAGCACACGCTGGGCGTTATTGATGGCCGACTCGATCTTTCCGCGGTGGCGCACGATCCCCGCATCGGCGAGCAGGCGCGAGATGTCCTTGGCGCCGAAGCGTGCGACCCGCTCCGGCTCGAACTGCGCAAAACCGCGCCGGAAGGCCTCTCGCTTGTTGAGGATGGTCAGCCAGCTCAGCCCCGCCTGGAAGCCTTCGAGACACAGCTTCTCGAACAGGCGCCGCTCGTCAGTGACCGGAAAGCCCCATTCGCTGTCGTGGTAATCCTGATAGACCTGCGTCGACTCGCACCAGCGGCAGCGCAAGGCGCCATCAGTGCCTTCGAACAGGCCAGCCCGTTCGACCATCACGCGGTGGCCTGGCGGTACTTCTGCCAGGCGTCGGAGGTCGGTGTGGTTCCGGCACCCGGCTCTTGCGGCAGCCCGAAGTGGCCATCGGACACTTCGGCCGGATCGGTGAAACAGGCCTTGATCCAGGGGATGTACTCCAGCACCTCGCAGGCAGGATGCGCATAGCTCAGGTGCACATGCACCTGGCTCATGTCGCCCGCATGCGGCGCCACGGGCAGCCGGAATGCGTGCGCGGCCTCGCAGACCTGGAGGACTTCGGTGATACCGCCCATCCGCGTCACGTCCGGCTGCACCCAGTGGATCGCCTGCTGCGCGAAGAACTCGGAGAAGGCATCGGCCGTGTAGAGCTGCTCGCCGAGCGCGACCGGGATGCGCGTGGCGCGCGCCAACTGGGCGTGGCCCTTGACGTCGTCGTACCAGAGCGGCTCCTCGAACCAGAACACATCGGACGCCTCGGCGCCACGGCAGAAACGCAGGCAATCCGCGAGGCTCCACTTGCCGTTGCCGTCGACCGCCAGCGTGACGGACGACCCGATCGCCTTGCGCACCGCTTCCAGCCGGCGCAAATCGCGATCCACGGTCGAACCGACCTTGATCTTGATGCCGGTGAAGCCCTCGTCCACTGCACGCAGGGCGCCTTCGACCAGCTTGCCGTCGGAGATGCTCAGCCAGCCGATGTCGGTGTTGTAGGCCCGGACCTTCTGGCGCACCTGGCCGCCGAGCAGCTTCCAGAGGGGCACGCCGGCCGACTTGGCCTTCAGGTCCCACAACGCGATGTCGATGGCGGCGAGCGACAGCGTCGTGATGCCGCCGCGGCCGATCCATTGCAGCGCGGGGTTGCGCGCGAGCTTGAGCCACAGCCGGTGCACGTCGTTCGCGTCTTCGCCGATCAGCAGCGGCGCGTGGCAGGTCTCGATGCACCGCGTGATGAGCTGGTCGCCGGGCAGGTGCGCATGCGTGCCGGTGAAGCCGTAGCCCTTGAGGCCATCCTCGGTTTCGACCTGCGCACCAACCACGCCCCAATGCGTGATGCTGTGCGTGCTGTCGGCGATCTGGCTGCCGGTGACCGGCACGTGCAGGATGAAGGGCTGGACGGACTCGATCTTCATTTCGCCTCGCTCACGCGCACCAGCGCCTCGATCGCGAGCGGGTAGCCCTTCACGCCGAAGCCGACGATGATCCCGCGCGCCGCGGGCGAGATATACGAGTGATGGCGAAATTCCTCGCGCGCATGCACGTTGGAGATGTGCAGTTCGATCAGCGGCACGTTCGCACCCTTGATCGCATCGTGCAGCGCGACCGAGGTGTGCGTGTAGGCACCAGGGTTCATGACCACGCCGAGCATGCGACCCGCCGCGACTTCGCGGCCGGCCTCGTGGATCCAGTCGATCAGTTGCCCCTCATGGTTGGACTGGCGGCATTCGATCTCGACGCCGACCTTGGTGCCTGTTTCGGCGCACATGCGCTCGACATCGGCCAGCGTTTCGTAGCCGTATTGCGCGGGCTCTCTCGTGCCGAGCAGGTTCAGGTTCGGGCCATTGAGTACAAGGATTTTCTTCATGACATGTCTCTCCTGTGCCGGGCATCTTATAGTGATCGGCTCCTCCGAACCGAATCAACAAGACCATGAAAACCAAAGCCGCCGTCGCCTGGAAATCCGCCGCGCCCCTGACCATCGAAACCGTCGACCTCGAAGGTCCCCGCTTCGGCGAGGTGCTGGTCGAGATCAAGGCCACGGGCATCTGCCACACCGACTACTACACGCTCTCGGGCGCGGACCCGGAAGGTATCTTCCCGGCCATCCTCGGCCATGAGGGCGCGGGCATCGTGGTCGACGTCGGCCCCGGCGTGACCACACTGAAGAAGGGCGACCACGTCATTCCGCTCTACACGCCGGAATGCCGGCAGTGCAAGTTCTGCCTCTCGCGCAAGACCAACCTCTGCCAGCTCATCCGGGGCACCCAGGGCAAGGGCCTGATGCCCGACGGCAGCAGCCGCTTCAGCCTGGACGGCAAGCCCATCTTTCACTACATGGGCACCAGCACCTTCAGCAACTACACGGTCGCGCCGGAGATCTCGCTGGCCAAGATCCGCGAGGACGCGCCCTTCGACAAAGTCTGCTACATCGGCTGCGGCGTCACCACCGGCATCGGCGCGGTGATCTTCACGGCCAAGGTCGAAGCCGGTGCGAATGTCGTCGTGTTCGGTCTCGGCGGCATCGGCCTGAACGTGATCCAGGGCGCGAAGATGGTGGGCGCCGACAAGATCATCGGCGTCGACCTGAACCCGGCGCGCGAAGCGATGGCGCGCAAGTTCGGCATGACGCACTTCATCAACCCGAAGGACACGCCGAACGTCGTGGACGCCATCGTGCAACTGACCGACGGCGGCGCCGACTACAGCTTCGAGTGCATCGGCAATACCCAGGTGATGCGCCAGGCGCTGGAATGCACGCACAAGGGCTGGGGCCGCAGCATCATCATCGGCGTGGCCGAGGCGGGGGCGGAGATCAGCACGCGGCCCTTCCAGCTCGTGACCGGCCGCAAGTGGGAAGGCTCGGCCTTCGGCGGCGCGCGCGGGCGTACCGACGTGCCGAAGATCGTCGACTGGTACATGGAGAACAAGATCAACATCGACGACCTGATCACGCACACCATGCCGCTGGAGGACATCAACAAGGGATTCGACCTCATGAAGAGCGGAGAGTCCATTCGTGGCGTAGTCCTGTATTGAGGATCGACATGCAGGTCATGCAAGCACCACACACTGTCCGGGCCGGCGTGCTCGACATCGCGTACTTCGAGTCGGGCCCCGCCGACGGCCCACCGGTGCTGCTCATGCATGGCTTTCCGTACGACATCCACAGCTACGTCGACGTTGCGCCGATGCTGGCCGATGCCGGCTGCAGGGTCATCGTGCCGTACCTGCGTGGCTACGGCGCGACGCGCTTCCTGAGCGACGCGACGCCGCGCTCGGGCGAGCAGGCGGCCTTGGGCGCGGACCTGCTGGCGCTGCTGGATGCGCTGGCGATCCCGCGTGCCGTGCTGGCCGGCTACGACTGGGGCGGCCGGGCGGCTTGCGTGGTCGCGGCACTCTGGCCCGAGCGCTGCGCCGGGCTGGTCTCTTTCAACAGCTACAACATCCAGAACATCGCGAAGGCGATGGAACCGGAAGTCGCGGAAAACGAACTCCGGCTCTGGTACCAGTACTACTTCCACAGCGAGCGCGGGCGCGCAGGTCTTGCGGCCGACCGCCGGGGCATCACCCGGCTGTTGTGGCGGCTCTGGTCACCGACGTGGCAGTTCGACGAAGCGACTTTCGAGCGCAGCGCCGCAGCCTTCGATCATCCGGATTTCGTCGACGTGGTGATCCACTCCTACCGCCACCGCTTCGGCCTCGTGCCGGGCGATCCGGACTATGCCCACATCGAGGCGCGGCTGGCCGCGCAACCGCCCATCACCGTGCCGACGATCACCTTCGACGGCGCCGACGACGGCGTGCGGCCGGTGGCGGACGCTTCCGCACACGCGCACCGCTTCACCGGACAGCGCTCGCACCGTGTCGTGCCCGGCACCGGCCACAACATGCCGCAGGAGGCGCCTCGCGTATTCGCCGATGCGGTGCTCGAACTGACACCCGCACTCAAGACATGACAGACACTTTGAAGACACTTTCCGAACACCGCTGCTTCGGCGGCGTGCAGCGCTTTCACGAGCACGCCTCGCGCGAGATCGGCCTGCCGATGCGCTTTTCGGTCTACCTGCCGCCACAGGCAGAGCACGGCCCCGTGCCCGCCGTGCTGTACCTCGCGGGCCTGACGTGCAACGAGGAAACGTTCATGGTCAAGGCCGGCGCACAACGCGTTGCAGCCGAGTTGGGCCTTGCCCTGATCGCGCCGGACACCAGCCCGCGCGGGCCGGAAGTCGAAAAGATCGAAGGTGCGACGGCAAGCTGGGACTTCGGCATCGGCGCCGGCTTCTATCTCGATGCGACCGCCGAGCCCTGGGACGCGCACTGGCGCATGGAGAGCTGGCTGGTCCATGAGCTGCTCCCGCTGGTCACGAAGGCCATGCCGGTCGACGACCGGCGCATCGGCGTCTTCGGCCACTCGATGGGCGGCCATGGCGCGCTCACGCTTGCGCTGCGCCATCCGCGCCGGTTCAAGTCGCTGTCGGCCTTGGCGCCGATCTGTGCGCCTTCTCAATGCCCGTGGGGCAAGAAGGCGTTCAGCGGCTACCTCGGCAATGACACCAGCGCCTGGCTGGCGCACGACGCCTGTGCGCTGATGCAGTCGCAGGTGGTCGCGCCCTACCCGGAAGGCATCCTGGTCGACCAGGGCCTGGCGGACAAATTCCTGGCCGAGCAGTTGCACCCGCATCTGTTCGAAGCCGCCTGCTTTGCAGCCGGTCAGCCGCTTTCGCTGCGTCGACACGAGGGTTACGACCACGGGTACTACTTCATCCAGAGCTTCGTCGCCGATCACCTCTCCCATCACGACAAGATTCTCCGGCGCTGAACCCCATCCTCCCCTCGAATGAACACTCCCCTCCCCCCGCTTCCTGAACGCGAAGAGATTGCGTTGCTCGAACCCTTCGAAGGCCTCGGGCTGCAAGACATCCGCGTGGTCGCCACGCCGCAGGATGCGCAGGACGCCACGAAAGCGCTGCTGGCCAGCGGCGTAGTGGGATTCGACACCGAATCGAAACCGACCTTCGCGAAATTCGAGGTGTCCGGCGGTCCGCACGTCGTCCAGTTCGCGACGCTCCACGAGGCGTGGCTATTCCAATTGCACCGAACGGAGCTGCATGGCGAACTGGGCGCATTGCTTGCCTCGACGGAACTGACGAAAGTGGGCTTCGGGCTGTCGAGCGACCTGGGGCTGATCCGCCAGCGCTTCGGCGTGGAGCCGCAAGCCGTGTTCGACATCGACTCCGAGTTCCGCCGCCTCGGCTACCGCAAATCGGTCGGTGTGAAGACCGCGGTGGCGCTGATGTTCAACCGCCGCTTCATCAAGTCGCGCAAGGCGACCACGTCGAACTGGGCCAACCGGCAGCTCACCGATGCGCAGTTGCGCTATGCGGCCAATGATTCCTACGCGGCGATCCGCGTGTTCGACGCACTCGGGCTTCGGGCCGTTGCCTAGTCCGACGGGACGCCGACGGCCAGCCAGGTGCGCGTGCGCTCGACGAGTTCTTCCTTGGGCGCCGTCGCGTCGAGTTCCAGCACCCCGGGCTCACCCACCGGCGATTCGAGCGTCGCGAACTGGTTGGCGACCAGACTTGCCGGGAACATGTGCGCGCCAGCCCGGGCGGCGACGCGGCGCTCTGATTCCTCTCTGGTGAGCGCCAGGAACAGGAAACGCAACTCCGGCACCGCCGCTCGGAGCCGGTCGCGGTAGTCGCGCTTGAGCGCCGAGCAGGTGAGCACCGCACCTTCCCGATGGCTCGCCAGCTCCCGGCCCAGCGTCGCCAGCCAGCCTGCGCGATCGTCATCGGTGAGCGCGATGCCGGCGCGCATCTTGCTGACGCTTTCCTGCGAATGGAAGTCGTCCCCTTCGATCAACGGCAGCGCCAGTTCCCGCGCGAGCGCCGCGCCGAGGCTGGACTTGCCGCAGCCGGAAACACCCATCACCACCAGCCAGTGAAACTTGCTGTCTTGTGCGGGAACGTAAAGCTGCTGCATAGGCTCCATTGTGTTGCCATCTCTTCTTATGATGGCGGCCTCTTCGTCCAGAAGTAACAAGTCGTGTCCATGGTCCAGCTGGCTCTGCGTCGCCCGTACACCTTCATCGTGATGGCGATGCTCATCGTATTGGCAACGCCCTTCGTGTTGCTGCGGATGGCCACAGACATCTTTCCGGAAATCAACATTCCGGTGATCAGCATCATCTGGAACTACGGCGGCCTGCCCGCCCAGGAGATGGGCCAGCGCATCGCCGGGCAGACCGAACGCAGCCTGACCACGACGGTGAGCGACATCGAGCACATCGAATCGCAGTCGCTGGCGGGCGTGACGGTCATCAAGGTTTTCTTCCAGCCCACCGCCAACATCGAGACGGCGATCGCGCAGGTCGTGGCCTCGATGCAGACGCAGGTCCGGCAGTTGCCGCCGGGCATTACGCCACCGCTGGTCATCAAGTATTCGGCATCGAGCATTCCGGTGATCCAGCTGGCGTTGTCGAGCCCGACGCGGGCGGAAAACTCGCTGTTCGATTCGGCGATCAACCAGTTGCGGCCGCAGCTCATCACCGTGCCCGGCGTGGCCGTGCCATTCCCTTATGGCGGCAAGAACCGGCTGATCTCGGTTGACCTCGACACGCAGGCGATGCAGGCGCGCGGCCTGTCGCCGACCGACGTGGTCAACGCGGTCAATGCGCAGAACCTGATCCTGCCCTCGGGCACGGCCAAGTTCGGCGCCACCGAGTACAGCGTGCGCATGAACGGCTCGCCCGAGGCCATCGCCGGCCTCAACGACCTGCCCGTGCGCACCGCCGCCGGCGCGACCACCTACCTGCGCGACGTCGCCAATGTGCGCGACGGCTTCTCGCCGCAGACCAACGTGGTGCGGCAGGACGGCGTGCGCGGCGTGCTGCTGTCGGTGCTCAAGAACGGCGGCGCGTCGACGCTGGACATCGTCTCGAACATTCGCGCGCTGCTGCCCGTCGCGGCGCAGGGCATGCCGGCGGACATCAAGATCACGCCGCTCTTCGACCAGTCGCTGTTCGTCAAGGCGGCCGTGCAGGGCGTCATTGCCGAAGCGGTCATCGCGGCGGCGCTGACGGCGGCGATGGTGCTGCTCTTCCTGGGCAACTGGCGCAGCACGCTGATCATCGCGCTGACGATTCCGCTGTCGATCCTTGCGTCCATCCTCGTGCTCTATGCACTCGGGCAGACGCTCAATCTCATGACGCTGGGCGGCCTCGCGCTCTCGGTCGGCATCCTGGTCGACCAGGCGATCGTCACGATCGAGAACATCGAGCGCCACCTGCACATGGGCACCGAGCTCAACGAGGCGATCCTGGTCGGCGCCGGCGAGATCGGCTCCGCGGCCTTCGTGTCGACGCTGTGCATCTGCATCGTGTTCGTGCCGATGTTCTTCCTCTCGGGCGTCGCGCGCTTTCTCTTCGTGCCGCTGGCCGAGGCGGTGGTGTTCGCGATGCTGGCGTCCTACCTCCTCTCGCGCACGCTGGTACCGACCCTGGTGATGATGCTGATGGGCGGCGTCCATGCCCAGGCCGCCGCGGAGACGAAGCCGAGCCTGCTGCAGCGCGTCTACCGCAGCTTCGACCGCCGCTTCGAGCGCGTGCGGCGTGCCTACACGCTGGTGCTGTCAGCCCTGCTGGCGAAGCTCGGGCAGTTCATCGTGCTCTTCCTCGGGTTCTGCCTGCTGTCCTGCCTGCTCTTCCCCGTGCTGGGTCGCGACTTCTTCCCGACCGTGGACGCCGGCCAGATCCGCCTCCACATGCGCGCGCCGACGGGCACCCGCATCGAGGAAACGGCGCGGCTGGCCGACGAGGTCGAAGCGGCGATCCGGCAACTGGTTCCCAAGGACCAGCTCGAGACCATCCTCGACAACCTCGGCGTGCCCAACAGCGGCATCAACCTCTCCTACAGCAACGCCGGCACGATCGGCACGCTGGACGGCGAAATCCTGCTCTCGCTGCGCGACGGGCACCGGCCGACCGAGGAGTTCGTGTCGCTGCTGCGCGCAGAACTGCCCAAGCGCTTCCCCGGCACGGAGTTCTTCTTCCAGCCGGCGGACATCGTCACGCAGATCCTCAACTTCGGCCTGCCCGCGGCGATCGACGTTCAGTTCAGCGGCAATGACCTGGATGGCAATTCCGCCCGTGCGGCGGAACTGGTGAAGGCCATCCGGCAGATTCCAGGCGCGGTCGATGCGCACGTCCACCAGCGGCTGGACGGCCCCGGCCTGAACCTGCAGATGGACCGCTCGCGGCTCCAGCAGTTCGGCCTCACGGCGGCGAACGTCGGGCAGAACGTGCTGATCGCGCTCTCGGGCAGTTCGCAGACGGCGCCGGCCTTCTGGCTCAACCCGCAGAACGGCGTGGTCTACAACATCGCCGTGCAGTCGCCGCAGTACAACGTGGATTCGCTCGATTCGCTGCTCAACATCCCGGTCGGCACCGGCGGACCGGCAGCGTCCGGCGGCGCGCCCCAGTTGCTCGGCAACCTCGTGGATGCGCAGCCCGGCCGGCAGCCGGCGGTGGTCTCGCGCTACAACATCAGCCCTGTGGTCGACGTGTACGTCAGCGTGCAGGGCACCGACCTGGCGAGCGTGGCGACCAAGGTGCAGGCGCTGGTCGACGAGATGCGGCCGAAGCTCTCGCGCGGCAGCCAGGTGACGGTGCGGGGCCAGGTGCAGACGATGCAGTCGTCCTTCATCGGCCTCGGCGTCGGGCTTGCCATGGCGATCGTGCTCGTCTATCTATTGATCGTGGTCACCTTCCAGTCGTGGATCGACGCCGCCATCATCATCACCGCGCTGCCGGCGGCGCTGGCCGGCATCGCGTGGATGCTTTTCATCACCGGCACGACGCTGAGCGTGCCCGCGTTGACGGGCGCGATCATGACCATGGGCGTCGCGACGGCGAACAGCATCCTGCTCGTGTCCTTCGCCCTCGAGCGCCTTGCCGCGGGCACGACGCCGCTGTCGTCCGCGCTCGAAGCCGGCGCGACGCGCATCCGGCCGGTGCTGATGACGGCACTGGCCATGATCATCGGCATGATCCCGATGGCCCTGGGGCTGGGCGAAGGCGCCGAGCAGAATGCACCGCTGGGCCGTGCCGTGATCGGCGGCCTGCTGTTCGCGACAGTGTCGACGCTGTTCTTCGTGCCGGCCGTCTTCGCCGAAATCCACAGCCGTCGCGCGCGCCGCAAGGCAGCGCGCAATGCCGCCACACCTGAACCACACTCGCTCGGGGCCGAGCCCCAGGAGACCTGAAACCATGTCGGAGCAACGCCACGCGGCATTGGCCATCCACCCGATCGCCGTCGACGAGGACGGCGAACACCATGAACTGCCGAGACGACGGCAGATCGTGCGCCGGACACGGATCGCCGTACTGATCGTGCTCGCGCTGCTGGCCGTCGGCGCCGCGCGCACCGTGTTCGTGCGCATGAGCAATGCTCGCGCGCTCGAAGCCGGGACCACCGAGCGTGCCGCGCAGTACGTGAAGACTGCCCTGCCCCAGACTGCCGCGGCCGGCCAGACGCTGGCGCTGCCGGGCACGCTGCAGGGCTACGTGCAGTCGCCGATCTCAGCGCGTGCCAGCGGCTACCTGAGGCGCTGGACGAAGGACATCGGCAGCCGCGTCGAGAAAGGCGACTTGCTGGCCGAGATCGAGACGCCGGAAATCGACCAGCAACTTTCGCAAGCCATCGCGGCACGCCAGCAGGCGGCCTCCGGCCTGGAGCTGGCGAAGAGCACGGTCGCACGCTGGGAGAACCTGCGCAAGAAAGACGTGGTCTCGCAGCAGGACCTGGACGAGCGCCGCAGCGCGCTCGCCCAATCCACCGCGAATCTGGCTGCGGCCGACGCCAACGTGCAGCGGCTTCGCCAGACCGAGGGTTTCAAGCGCGTGCTGGCGCCGTTTTCCGGCGTGATCACGCGGCGCAACGTCGATGTGGGCGACCTGATCGACGCGGGAGGCGGCGGCGGTGGGGGCGGACGGCCGTTGTTCCTGCTCGCGCAGACCGATCCGCTGCGGGTGTACATCAACGTGCCGCAGGCCTACGCGCAACTCATCAAGGCCGGTCAGCCGGTCGTCGTGACCCAGGCCGAACTGCGGAGCCAGAGCTTCCGCGGCGAAGTGGCGCGCACCTCGGGCGCCATCGACACGACCACCCGCATGATGCAGGTCGAGGTCTCGCTGCCCAACAAGGATGGCACCCTGTTGCCGGGGGCCTATGTGCAAGTCTCCCTGCCGCTCGCGGCCAGCCAGTTGCTCACGATTCCCTCCAATGCGCTGCTCTTCAGGGCCGAAGGCACGCGCGTTGCGGTGATCGACGGCGAGGGAAAGGTCAAGCTGCGCACGGTGCAACTCGGCCGCAACTATGGCGAGACGGTCGAGGTGCTCGATGGCCTCGGCGCCACCGATCGGCTGGTGCTGAATCCTTCGGATTCGCTGGCCGAGGGCGACGTCGTCGTGGCAGCCAAGGAACCGGCGTGAGCTTTCGGAGAATTTCGGTACTGGCTGTCGCGCTGCTGTCGGGCTGTGTCGCAGGCCCGGACTACCGGAGGCCGCCGGTCGACGTGCCTGTGACCTGGCAACTCGAGGAGCCCTGGCGCCAGGGCACGCCCAGCGACACCGATGCCAAGGGACCGTGGTGGGTGCGCTTCGGCGACCCGCAGCTCGATACGCTGCAACAGAAGGCGCTGGCCAGCAACCCGACACTCGACATCGCCGCCGCACGGCTTGCGCAGGCGCGCGCTTCGCTGTCAGGCACCGAAGCCGCACTCTATCCGCAGATCGGGCTCGGCACGCGCGCATCGAGGTTCCAGATTTCCCAGAACCGCCCGCTCACCAACTACAACGCGCCGAACTTCTCCACGGTGCAGAACGACTTCGCGCTCGCGCTCACGGCAAGCTACGAACTCGACCTCGCCGGACGAGTGCAGCGGTCGGTCGAGGGTGCGACCGCATCGGCCGCGCAGTCGGCGGCCGATCTCGAGAACACGCGACTGCTGCTCACGACGGACCTGGCGTCGAACTACTACGCCCTGCGTTCGACGGACATCGAACTGGACGTGCTGGCGCGCTCCATCGCGTTGCAGCGCCGCGCCCTGGATTTCGTGACCGACCGTCACGAACTGGGCGCCGTGTCCGGCCTGGACGTGGCGCAACAGCAGGCCCTGCTCGACAACACGCTCACGCAGGTCGATGTCCTGAAGAAGCAGCGCTCGCAATACGAGCACGCCATCGCCACGCTGACCGGAACGCCGGCCCCGCAATTCTCGATCGCACCCGACATCAAGCCCCTGGCGCCGCCCGCCATCCCCATCGGGGTGCCGTCGGACGCGCTGGAGCGCAGGCCCGACGTCGCATCCGCCGAGCGCGCAATGGCTGCCGCGAACGCGCAAATCGGCGTGGCGACCGCGGCTTTCTATCCCAGCGTGATGCTGCTGCCGGCCGGCGGCTTCGACAGCCGCACGCTCTCGACCCTGTTCGACGCGAACAGCCTGCTGTGGTCGCTCGGCGTCTCTGCCACGCAGACGATCTTCGATGGCGGCCGCATCCGGGCGAACGTCGATTTCTCGCGGGCCGGCTATGAGGCCTCCGTCGCCAACTACCGTCGCGTCGTCCTGACCGCCATGCAGGAGGCCGAGGACGGCATCACCGGCCTCGCCTCGCTGGACCGCGCGGCGACGCAATCCCTCGTTGCGGTCGAAAGCTCGCGTCGGGTGCTGGAGATGGCGGCCAGCCGCTACGAGGGCGGCGCGTCGATCTATCTCGACGTCATCACCGCACAGCAGGCCTTGCTGAACACCGAGCGCCAGGCGGCGCAGATCAACGGCCAGCGCATGCTGACCTCCGTCTTCCTGGTGAAGGCATTGGGCGGCGACTGGTGCGGCGTGGAGCCCCGGAACACGACCGAAGCTAGAACAGGCTGCCCTGCCCCGCTGCGCCAGGTGGTCGGAACGCGCTGAGATCGAGCGCGATGCGCTGGCGGTTGAAGCCGATGCGGTTGGTCGCCTTCTCGAAGCGCTGGCGGATCAGGTCGGCCCACAGCCCGCTGCCTTTCATGCGGGTCGCGAAGTCGGCGTCGTAGTCCTTGCCACCCCGCATCTCGCGGATGCGCGCCATGATGCGGCCCGCGCGCTGCGGGTAGTGCAGCTCCAGCCACTGCTTGAAGAGCGGCGCGACTTCCCAGGGCAGCCGGATCACGGTGTAGAAGGCGCAACGCGCGCCGGCCTCCCATGCCGCTTCGAGCACCTGTTCCATGTCTTCGGTGACGAAGGGAATCTGCGGCGCCACGCTCACGCCCACCGGCACGCCTGCATCGGCGAGCGTGCGCAAGGTGCGCAGCCGCCGGTGCGGCGCAGCGGCGCGTGGTTCCAGCTTGCGTGCGAGTTCGCCGTCGAGGGTGGTGATGGTGATGTAGACCGCCGCCAGATCCTCGGCCGCCATCGGCGCGATCAGGTCGAGGTCGCGCTCGACCGCGCTGGACTTGGTGACGAGGCCGAAGGGATGGCGAGTCTCCTTCAGCAGTTCGATCACCGACCGGGTGAGCCGCAGTTCGCGCTCGATCGGCTGGTAGCAGTCGGTCGCGGTGCCGATCGCGAGGTGGCTGGGCTTGTAGTTCTTGCGGCCCAGTTCGGCGCGCAGGACTTCGGCGATGTTGCGCTTGGCGATCAGCTTGGTCTCGAAGTCGAGCCCCGGCGAGAGGTTGAGGTAGCTGTGCGTTGGGCGCGCAAAACAGTAGATGCAACCGTGCTCACAACCGCGATAGGGATTGAGCGACCGGTCGAAGGGAACGTCGGGCGAATCGTTTTCGCTGAGCACCGACTTCACGTCCTCGAAGCGAACCTCCGTCGCGAGCGGAGGCAGCGGCTCGGCCATGCCGTCTTCGAGCGTGCCCCAGCCGTCGTCGAAGGCGTTCCGGACATCCCGCTCGAAGCGGTGGGGCAGGAAGGTGGCAGCGCCCCGGCCTTTCAGGGCGTGCAGGGGAATGAAAGCGTCGGCCATGGGGGTGTCCGGATACTGTATGAATCAACAGTATTTCACCATTCCGCCGACCTTGCAGCAAGCAGTTGTTAACCCCGGCGCTGCGGAAGCGTAAGCTTCACCTTTCTACCGGAGCCCCCATGCCGCGTCGCCCCGAAAACCTCTACCCGCAATACCACGCCCACATCTATTTCGGACCGCCCACGGTCGCGCAGGCGAGGCAGCTGGCAGAAGATGCAGGGCACAACCTGCTGGTGGTGGTCGGACGCGTGCACGAGAAGCCGGTCGGACCGCATCCCCAATGGAGTTGCCAGATTGCCTTCGACGCGGCGGAATTCGACGAAGTCATCGCGTGGCTCGACGCGCATCGGAATGGCCTCGACATCTTCGTGCACGGCCTGACCGGCGACGACTACCTCGACCACACGGCGCACGCCATGTGGTTGGGCAATGAATGGCCCCTTGACCTGCGAATGTTCCGCCAGGCGCCGGCCTGAGTCAGCCGCTCAGAACTCGGCGTCAAGTTCGTCGATTTCCTCGGGCTCCTGCTTCGCCGCCTTGATCCACTCCTGCATCGCAGGCAGTTCGATGATCCGCTTGCAGTAGGTGGCGCAGGCCCGGTCGAGCGCGACGTCGTAGGTCATGAAGCGCGTGACGACCGGCGCATACATCGCGTCCGCCATGCACGGCTGCTCGCCGAACAGGAAGGGGCCTCCGTACGCGCCGAGGCATTCGCGCCAGATGGCGACCACCCGGTCGATGTCGGTCTGGGCTCGCGACCAGATCTTGAAGCCGGGGAACTTCGCCTTGACGTTCATCGGCAGCGAGCCGCGCATCGAGCTGAAGCCCGAATGCATCTCGCCGCAGATCGCCCGGCAGTGCGCGCGGGCCTTGGCATCAGCGGGCAACAGCCCGGCCTTTGGCTTGATCTCGTTGAGGTATTCGCCGATCGCAAGCGTGTCCCACACCTTGATGCTTCCGTGCTGCAGCGACGGCACCAGCATGGAGGCCGAGAGCAGCAGCATCTCGGCCTTCATCGCCGGATCGTCGGGCGGGATGATCTTCTCGGTGAACTCCAGGCCCGCGAGCCGGCACATCAGCCAGCCGCGCAGTGACCATGCACCGTAGTTCTTGCTGCTGATGGTGAGTACGGGTTTGGCCATGAGTCGCTCCTCGGCTGCCGGATCGGCATGGAAGCTGTGCAAGGCCTGTGCCAGAAAGGTGCACCTCGCCGAGCATGCCATCCAGCTTGGCCCGCAACTTGCCTACAGCATGTGCATGCTGTACCGGGCCTACCAAACCAACGCCGACCTTTTTTCGCCATCCCGGCTCGCGGCCCAGTATCTCGGCAAGGCGCTGTGGCACCCCAAGGCCGATCGCGGCATGGCCCGGCGAGTGGCCGCGGCGATGGAGGTCTACGCGCAATTGCGGCTCACGCACTCGCGTCCACCCTACGGCATCGACAGCGTGATGGTCGACGGCGAGGAAGTCGCGGTGCACGAAGAGGTCGCGCTGGTCGCGCCCTTCGGCACGCTGCTGCACTTTCGCAAGGACACCAGCGCGGTGCATCCGCCCGTGCTGCTGGCCGCACCACTCTCGGGCCATTTCGCCACGCTCCTGCGCGAAACGGTGCGCACCTTGCTGCGCGACCATGACGTCTACATCACCGACTGGCACAACGCGCGCGACGTGCCGCTGTGGCATGGCGGGTTCAGTCTCGACGACTACACGCTGCAGCTCATCCGCTTCCTCGAAGCCATGGGCCCGGGCGCACACATGGTCGCGGTGTGCCAGCCTTGCGTCGCCGCCCTGGCGGCCACCGCCCTCATGTCGGAAGACGACAATCCGGCAACACCGGCGAGCCTGACGCTGATGGCCGGCCCGGTCGACTGCCGCATCAACCCGACGGCGGTGAACAAGCTCGCGAACGAGCGCTCCATCGGCTGGTTCGAACGCAACCTGATCAGTCGCGTGCCATGGCCGCATGCCGGCGTGATGCGCCGCGTGTACCCCGGCTTCCTGCAACTCAGTGCGTTCATGAGCATGAACCCGGACCGCCACAAGCAGCAGTTCGCCAAGCTCTACCAGCACCTGGTCGACGGGGAGGTCGACCAGGCCACCACCATCCGCAACTTCTACGACGAGTACCTGGCGGTGAACGACCTGCCGGCCGAGTTCTACCTGGAAACGGTGGAGCGCGTGTTCCAGACCTATGACCTGCCCCGCGGCGAACTCACGGTGGGCGATCGCAAGGTCAATCCCGCCGCGATCCGCAAGACCGCGCTACTCACGGTGGAAGGCGAGCGCGACGACATCTGCGCCGTCGGCCAGACCGTGGCCGCGCAGGACCTGTGCACCAGCGTTCGCCCCTACCTGAAGACCCACCACCTGCAAGCGGGCGTCGGCCACTACGGCGTGTTCAGCGGCAGCAAGTGGAACACCCAAATCTACCCGCGCGTGCGCGAGGCAATCCACACCGCTGCAGAACTGCACTAACGCTTGAGCTTCGGCTGGCGCAGCCGGGCGTGCAGATGCGCAATCAGTTCCTGTGCCAGCACGTTGCGCATCGGCCCCGGGAGATAGACCAGCACCACACGTCGCTCGATATGCGGCTTCTGCAATTCCAGCACCACCAGTTCTTCATCGCGCAACGTCGATGTGTAGAGCTTCGGCATCAGGCCGAGCGCATGGCCGCTGCGCACCAAGGCATAGAGCGTTTCGGAATAGCTGACGCGGTAAGGCTCGGTGCCTTGCGCAAACTGGGCGCGCGCGGGATCGCCCAGCGCCGGCATGCTGCCGCTTTCGAAGAGCACCAGCCGTTCACTGCCGAGTGCCTCCCAGTTCGCCTCCACCGCGTGCGCGAGCGGATGATCCCGCCGAACCACCAGCACGAGCGGATCGCGGAACAGGTCGACGCAGACGAGTCCGCCGGGCGGCTCGGTGATGGCCGCCACGGCCATGTCGAGTTGGCCGCTTCGCACTTCGGCCAGCAGGGTGTTCGAAGGCGCATCGCGCCACGCGAACTCGACGTCGCGCGCCTTGCCGCCGTCCGTGAATTCCGCGACTGCCGATGCGACGCGGCCACTGGCCGAGGGAATCACGCCCACGCGCACGAAAGCCCGTCCCCGCTGCACCGTGCTTTCGATGTCGCGCAGTGCCACGTCGAAGGTGTTGACGAGGAAGTCCGTGCGCGCCAGCACTTCGGCTCCCACCGCCGTGAGTTCGAGCTTGTGCGTAGAGCGGGTCAGCAGTTCGGCGCCGAGCAGCTTTTCCATCTGCTTGATGGCGTTGCTCAGCGCCGGCTGCGTGATGGAAAGCCGCTTCGCCGCGCGACCGAACTGCCCCTCCTCCACCAGCACCGAGAAGAACTGCAACTGGCGCAGGGTCAAGGCTCGAAGGGGCGAAGAGGACATGCGGCTCGTTATCAGTTGGCTGAATCAAATTATAGAAATTCAAAATTTTCCTTATCGACGCATCGTCCCTAGACTTCGCCCCATGACCCACCCTGCGGCAGCCCCGGCCCTCACCCTCGAATCGTTCCTGCACGCGATTCCGAAGGTCGAACTGCATTGCCATCTGTTCGGCACCGTGCGGCACGACACTTTCGCCGCGCTCAACCGCCGCGCCGGTGCACCGCTCGCCGAAGAGGAAATCGAAGGCTTCTACACGCGCGGCGAGAAGCCGGTCGGTGTGTTGCGCGTGCTGCGCGCCCTCGATGCCCAATTGGTGCGCACGGCCGACGACTTGCACCGGCTCACCATCGAATACCTCGAGGACGCGGCCAGCCACAACGTGCGCTACAGCGAATTCTTCTGGAACCCGACCGGCACGGTGCAGGAATCGGGCATCGACTACCCGATGGCGCAGGACGCGATCGTGCGCGCCATCCACGATGCACGACAGCAGTTCGGCATCACCGGCCGGCTGATCGCGGCGATCGACCGTGAAGCCAGTCCCGAGGCTGCGGTCGAGATGGTGCAGTGGGTGACGCAGAACCGCTGCGACGAAGTCATCGGCATCGGCATCGACTACCGCGAGGTCGATCGCCCGCCCGAACTCTTCATGCAGGCCTATGCGGACGCCCGGCGCGCCGGGCTCAAGACCACCGCACATGCCGGCGAGTTCGGCATGCCGTGGACCAATGTGCGCACCGCGCTCGACGTGTTGAAAGTCGACCGCATCGACCACGGCTACACGGTCGTCGACCAACCCGCATTCGCGCGCGAGTGCGCGGATCGTGGCGTGCTGTTCACCGTGGTGCCGACCAACTCCTATTACTTGCGCACCCTGCCACCCGAACGCTGGGCGCTCGATCACCCGATCCGCCGCATGCCCGGCCTCGGCCTGCGCATCCATCCGAACACCGACGATCCGACCCTGCACAAGGTCACGCCCACGCAGGCGTGGCTGATGATGCTGCGCGACTTCGGCTTTGGCATCGACGACCTGCGCACCTTCATGCACAACGGGCTCGATGGGGCATGGATCGATGACACGCTGCGCCGCGAATGGTGCGGCCAATGGACCGATGAATTCGACGCGCTCAGCACCCGCCTCCTGCAAGACTGAACTCACCCACGCCATGACCCATCATTTCCGCCGCTCCCTCCTGCTCTCCTCGATGCTGACGGCTGCCTTGCCGGGCGCGGCATTCGCGCAAGCCGCCTGGCCGGCCGCCAAGCCCATCACCCTGATCGTTCCGTACTCGGCCGGCGGCAGCGTGGACTTCAGCGCGCGGCTCGTTGCCACCAAGCTGGGTGAACGGCTCAAGCAATCGGTGGTGATCGAGAACGTGACCGGGGCCGGCGGTGCGATCGGCGTCGCCAAGGCCGTGAATGCGGCGCCGGACGGCTACACGCTCGTCGCCGGACCGGACAGCGCCATCGCGATCGGCAAGCTGATCAATCCCGCCGCCTTCAAGTTCGACCCGCTCAAGGACCTCGCGCCGGTCGGCATGCTCAACACCGCGCCGATGGTGCTCGTCGCCCGTCCGGGCCTGCCGGTCAAGGACTTCGCCGACTTCGTCAAGCTCGCGAAGGCATCGCCCGGCAAGTACAACTACGCGACCTCCGGCGTCGGCACCGTGCTGCAGCTTGCGATGGAACTGCTGAAGGAACGCACCGGCATTTTCGTGACCCACGTGCCCTACCGCGGCGGCGCACAGATCGCCACGGACGTGATCGGCAACCAGGTCGACCTCGCCATGCTCGTCAGCGCCAGCGCCATCCCGCACGTGAACGCCGGCCGCCTGAAGGCGCTCGGCGTGACCAGCAGCAAGCGCCTCGAGGCCCTGCCCAACGTGCCGGCCTTCGACGAGATGCCGGGCCTGAAAGGCTATTCGATGGTGAGCTGGACCGGCATCTTCGCGCCGGCAGCTACCCCGCCCGCGATCGTGAGCCGCATCAACCAGGAGCTCAACGCAGTGCTGAAGGATCCCGAAGTGCGCGCCAAGCTGCAGGAGCAAGGCGCCGTTCCGGGCAGCGGATCGCCCGACGAGCTAGGCCAGTTCGTCCGCGCGGAATACGCCCGTAACCAAAAAATCGTCCAAGCCGCAAATATCAAGGAATAAGGCCGGCGCAGCCAGGCCCCTTTGTAAAACACCGCGGAACCGGCTTAGCCGGGCCGCTGGTGTTGCCCCCGGCAGGGGGTAGGCGGCCACACGACGTGGGCAAGCCTGGGGGCGAGCTAAGTCTCTTCTGGCCAGTCGCGGATGTAGGCCTTCAACATCTTGTTCTCGAAATTCTGGCTGTCCACCACGGCCTTGGCCACGTCGTAGAAGCTGATCACCCCCATCAGCATCCGCTTGTCCATCACCGGCATGTAGCGCGCATGGCGCTCCAGCATGATGCGGCGGATTTCGTCGAGATCGGTTTCGAGGGTGCAGGTCACGGGATGGTCGTCCATCGCCTTGCGCACCAGCGTGCCGCCCACCTGCCCGCCGTTGGCGACGATCGCGACGATCACTTCGCGGAAGGTGAGCATGCCGACCAGATCACCATGCTCCATGACCACCAGCGAGCCGATGTCCTTGTCGGCCATGGTGTTGACTGCCTCGGCCAGGGGTTGATCGGGCGTGGCAGTGAAGAGCGTATTGCCCTTGACCCGCAGGATGTCGCTGACCTTCATCGTGATGCTCCTCTCTTGGTGGTGCCGAATTGAATATAGCCCACAATGGCCGCCCATCCACTCGCCCATGTCAGCGTCGCAGGGTTTGCACGCGTAACGGGGCATTGCAGAAACGACTCTGAAAGGCGCTCATGTCCGGCTACTCCGACCCCGGCTTCGACACGCTCGCATTGCATGCCGGCGCGGCACCCGACCCCACCACCGGCGCGCGTGCGGTGCCGATCCACCTGACGACGTCCTTCGTGTTCGAGTCGAGCGATCACGCGGCGTCGCTCTTCAATCTCGAGCGCGCAGGCCATGTGTACTCGCGCATCAGCAACCCGACCAACGCGGTGCTCGAACAACGGGTGGCAGCGCTCGAAGGCGGCATCGGCGCGATCGCGACGGCGAGCGGGCAGGCGGCGTTGCACCTGTCGATCGCGACGCTGATGGGTGCGGGCTCGCACATCGTCGCGAGCACGGCGCTCTACGGCGGATCACAGAACCTTTTGCATTACACGATGCGCCGCTTTGGCATCGACACGACCTTCGTGAAGCCGGGCGACCTTGACGGCTGGCGCGCGGCGATCCGTCCGGAGACCAAGCTGCTGTTCGGCGAGACGGTGGGCAATCCGGGCCTCGACGTGCTCGACATCCCGGCCGTCAGCGAGATCGCGCACGCGGCCAAGGTGCCGTTGCTGGTCGATTCGACGCTGACTTCGCCCTATCTCATCAAGCCCTTCGACTGGGGCGCGGACCTGGTCTATCACTCGGCCACCAAGTTCCTGTCGGGGCATGGCACGGTGATCGGTGGCGTGGTGGTCGACGGAGGCAGTTTCGACTGGGAACGCTCAGGCAAGTTCGCCGAGCTGACCGAGGCCTACGACGGCTTCCACAACATGGTCTTCAGTGAGGAGAGCACGGTGGGCGCCTTCCTCCTGCGTGCCCGGCGCGAAGGCCTGCGGGACTTCGGCGCCTCGATGAGCCCGCACACCGCGTGGCTGATCCTGCAGGGCATCGAGACCTTGCCGCTTCGCATGGAGCGCCACATCGACAACACGCAGAAGGTGGTGGAGTTCCTCGCGTCGCATCCCTTCGTAGCGCACGTGGGGCATCCGCTGCTGGAGACGCACCCCAGCCATGCGCTGGCGAACAAGCTGCTGCGGCATGGCGCGAAAGGGGCCGGCGCCGTGTTCAGTTTCGACCTCAAGGGCAACCGCGAGCAGGGCAAGAAATTCATCGAGGCGCTGAAGTTGTTCAGCCATCTGGCGAATGTCGGGGACTGCCGCAGCCTGGTGATTCACCCGGCGAGCACCACGCATTTCCGCATGACGGACGAGGCACTGGCCGGTGCGGGCATCTCGCAAGGAACGATCCGACTGTCGATCGGCCTCGAAGATCCAGCGGACCTCATCGACGACCTGAAGCGCGCCCTCAAGGCCGCAGAAAAGGCAGGTGCCTGATGGACTTCGTCGTCAACGGCCACCGCACCTACTGCTACACCGGCGGCAAGTCGCTCGACGCCGCCAAGCCGACGGTGGTCTTCATCCACGGCGTCCTCAACGACCACAGCGTCTGGATTCTCCAGAGCCGCTGGTTCGCCAATCACGGCTGGAACGTGCTTGCGGTGGACCTGCCGGGCCACTGCAAGAGCGAGGGACCGCCGCCCGCGACGGTCGAGGAAGCGGCCGCTTTCATCGTTGGGCTGCTCGATGCGGCCGGCGTCGCCAGGGCGGCGCTGGTGGGTCACAGCTTCGGCTCGCTGATCGCGCTAGAAACCGCGGCACGCTCGCCGGAGCGCGTCACGCACCTCGCGCTGGTGGGCACCGCCTATCCGATGACCGTCTCGCCGGCGCTGCTGGACGGCGCGCTCAACGATCCGCAGCGCGCGATCGGCATGGTCAATACCTTCTCGCACTCGCGGCTGTCGCCGCCGCTCGGCCCCGGTACCTGGCTCTATGGCAGCTCGCGCGCTCTCATGCGCCGCGTGCTGGTGAGCAATCCGAACGCGAATGTCTTCCACGTCGGATTCAAGGCCTGCAACGACTATGCGAACGGCGAGCAGGCGATGGCGACCGTGCAGTGCCCGACGCTGTTTCTCCTCGGCGAGTCCGACCAGATGACGCCTCCGCGCGCCGCACGCGCGCTCGCCGCCAAGGCGCGCAACGCCAAGGTCGTGACCGTCAAGGCCGGCCACGCGCTGATGAGCGAGGCGCCGGACGACGTGCTGTTCGCGCTGAGCGCCTTCCTCAAGAACTGACGGCGAAGCGGCGTCAGCGCAGCGCGTTGATGTCGCGGATTTCGACCAGCGGCATTGGGGCGCCACGCTTGGCGACCACGAGCATCGCGCGACCCACCTGCACGCTGGTGGTCACGCGGTCGGGCGCCCACCGGCGCAGGAGGCCGAACACCGGCCTTCCGATCACGTAGGCCGCCTGGTAGAGCGCTGTCTTCGACCGCACGCCATGCATCGGCTCGATGAAACCCGGCCGGAACATGTACGCGGCCCTGAAGGGAAGGCGCATCAGCGCGTTCTCGGTCGCACCCTTGACCCTGGCCCACATGCTCGGCCCCCGCTCGGTGCTGTCGGTGCCGGCGCCGGACACGTACACGAAGGTCATCTGCGGATTGAGTCGCGCCAGAGTCTGCGCCACAGCGAGGGTGAGGTCGTAGGTGATGCGGCGGTAGTCTGCCTCGCTCATGCCGACGGAAGAGACACCCAGGCAGAAGAAGCAGGCATCGAAGCCCGAGATCTGGTCCTCGACGGCCGAATAGTCGGTCATGTCGGACAGGACGAGCTCCCTGAGCTTCGGGTGCGAATCGCCGCTCGGCTTGCGCCCGACGCAAAGCACCCGGGTCACATCGCCGTCGACGAGGCATTCGCGCAGTACGCCCTGCCCCACCATGCCCGTTGCACCAAAGAGCATGATCTTCATGAAGGTTCCCGAGGGCGTTGGATCAGGCGACCGTGAAGGTCTCGGGCTCGCGCGCCAGGGCGCCGAGCAGCGTGGTGACTTCAGGCACTGACGCCTGCGGCGGACGCAGCGCGCCCAGCAGGCGGGCCAGGGTCTCCGCATGCGGCAACAATGGGCCGAGAAAGCGCGTGCCGGCGGCGTCGGCAACCAGCATCGTCGGAAAGGTCTCGACGTCGAAGTCGTCCGCGATGTCCGCGTGGTCCTCGACGTCGACCCATGCGAACCTGAATTCCGGATGCGCGCGCGCCACCTGCTCGAAGAGCGGCCGGTATTCGCGGCACGCGCCGCACCACTCGGCACACAGGCAGACGACCCACAGCGGGCCGCCGGGCGATGAAGGGTCTGCAGAAACGGAAGAGTCGGTCAAGGGCGGAACGGAAGATCGGGAAAAACAAATCGTGCCGTGCAATTATCGAGTCGGCAACAAATCCTGCAGCAGAAGTGCATCCAAAGGGCCTTTGCGCCACAAGCTCTCGAGCGGCGGCGCCTGCGGCATGAGCAATTCCTTCAGCAGCGGCTCGATCGGTGTCACGGTCGGGTCGGCCAGGATGACATAGCGCGGATCCTCGTTGTCCGGCTCTTCGGCAAGCGGGGCGATCCAGTCGATCCCGATCAGGGTTTCGAGCACCGGCGCGAGTTGCAGCGCGTCGATCCGCATCCGGGCCACCAGTTCGGCCGCGCCGAGGCCCTTGGCCGGACTGTTCTTCGCTTGATGGAGCTGCTGCAGGACTTCGACCGCCAGTTGCAGCGGCCAGCCCGCCATGCCGCCCCGCCGCGCCACGCCTGTCATCAGGCTGGGCAGGTAAGCCGCGATGACCGCGCCGAACAGCACGATGAGCCACGCGACGTAGATCCAGATGAGCAGGATCGGCACCGTCGCGAAAGCGCCATAGAGCACCGAGTAGGTCGGCACGAGGCTGAGGTAGTAGCCCAGCACCCGCTTGGAAATCTCGATCGCTGCGGCAACGAAGATCCCGCCGGCCCACGCGTGCGACCACTTGACGTGCGTATTGGGCACATAGTGATAGAGCGCAGCCATGCCGCCCGCCAGCAGCACGAACTCGAAGATGTCGAACAGCAGCTTGACCACGCTGACGCCGACCACATCGCGCGAAGCCGAGAAGAAGGCCGCGGTGGTGCTCAGGCTCAGGGCCAGCACCAGCGGACCCAGGGTGATCGCAGCCCAGTAGATCAGCACCCTTTGCGCCAGGGGCCGCGGGCTGCGCACGCGCCAGATGTTGTTGAGCGTCTTGTCCATGGTGAGGATCAAGGCGACCGCCGTGACCAGTAGCACCACGAGCCCGGCCACGCCCAGGCCGCTGGCCTTGCTCGCGAACTGGTTGAGGTAGCCCAGCACTTGGCGGGCGATGTCGTCCGGGATCAGGCTTTCGATCAGCCAGCGCTGCAGCCGGCCCTGCATCTTGGAGAAGATCGGGAACACCGTGAACAGCGCCGCCGCCACGGTGAAGAAAGGCACCATGGCGATGGTGGTGGTGAAGGTCAGGCTGCTCGCTGTCAGCCCAAGGCGATCTTCGCGGAAACGCTCGCCAAGGACTGCAGCGGTATTGCCCCAGGGAAAATGCGAAAGATCCCTCCAAAGTTGCCGCCGATTCATGGCCGGTATCATGCCTGACCATGGCTCACCCCCAGGCTTCGCGCACTGCGTGTCGCTTCGCCTACCCCCTGCGAGGGGGCGATACCGGCAGACTGGCGGAGCCAGATCTGCGGTATCCCTCGAACGCAGTGTGCGGGTCGCGGGTGTGCGTGTCGGCCAACCATTTTTTTTCGTGATCACATCCTCAATTCCTCCTGCTTCCGTGTCCGCCACCCGCTGGCTGGCGGTCGGCAGCCTCGTCGGGCTGATCGTGCTCGGGCTCGCCTGGGAGATGTGGCTGGCGCCGCTGCGGCCGGGCGGGTCGTGGCTGGCGCTCAAGGTGCTGCCGCTCGTCGTCCCGCTCGCGGGGCTGCTCAAGAACCGCATGTACACCTACCGCTGGGTCAGCCTGATGGTCTGGCTCTATTTCACCGAAGGCGTGGTGCGCGCCTGGAGCGACACCAACGGGGTCGGGCAGGTGCTCGCGCTGATCCAGGTGGTGCTCTGCCTGGCGCTGTTCACGGCCTGCGTGTGGCATGTTCGACTTCGCCTGCGGCACGCCGCGCAGGCGCGAAGCCTGGAAGGAGCGACGCCATGAGCGTCTTGGTGGAAAAGTTGCGGGCCATCGTCGGCGCCGCGAACGTGTTGACCGACGGCGATCTCACCGCCTGGGAGCAGGACTGGCGCAAGCGCTCGCGAGGCAAGGCGCTGGCGGTCGTGCGGCCGGCCGATGCAAGTCAGGTGGCGGAAGTCGTCAAGGCCTGCGCCGACGTCGGTACGTCGATCGTGCCGCAGGGGGGGAATACGGGCCTTGCGGTCGGCTCCATCCCCGACGAGAGCGGCACCCAGGTGCTGCTGAGCCTGCAGCGGATGAACGCGATCCGCAGCATCGACGCCGCGAACCTCACCATGACCGTCGAAGCCGGCTGCGTGCTGCAAACCTTGCAGGAAACCGCGCGGAACGCCGGCTTCCTCTTTCCGCTCAGTCTCGCGGCAGAGGGCAGTTGCACGATTGGCGGCAATCTCGCGACCAACGCCGGCGGCACCCAGGTCGTGCGCTACGGCAACACGCGCGACCTGTGCCTGGGCCTCGAAGTCGTCACGCCGCAGGGCGAGATCTGGGAAGGCACCAGCGGCCTGCGCAAGGACAACACCGGCTACGACCTGCGCGACCTGATGATCGGCAGCGAAGGCACGCTCGGCATCATCACCGCCGCGACGATGAAGCTCTATCCGCTGCCCGCCGCGCAACTCACGGCATGGGCCGCGGTGCCCTCGCTGGATCACGCAGTGACGCTGCTCGGACTCGCGCACCAGCGACTGGGCGCGGGCCTGACGGGCTTCGAGGTCATGGGCAAGTTCGCGCTGAGCCTGGTGGCCAGGCACTTTCCCGCGATGCGTGTCCCGTTCATCGACGACGAGGCCGTGCCGTATTGCGTGCTGCTCGAGAACTCGGACAGCGAGTCGGAGGATCACGCCCGCTCGCGCTTCGAGGCCTTGCTCGAAACCGCCTTCGAAGCCGGTTGCGTGACGGACGCCGTTGTCGCAGAGAACCTCACGCAGGCCCATCAACTCTGGCACATCCGCGAAAGCATCCCCCTCGCGCAGGCCGAGGAAGGGCTGAACATCAAGCACGACATTTCGATCGCCGTGTCGCGCATCCCCGCCTTCGTGGCCGGGACCGACGCCCTGCTCGCGCGCGAGATCCCCGGCGTGCGCCTCGTCAACTTCGGGCATCTCGGCGACGGCAACCTGCACTACAACGTGCAGGCGCCGGCCGGTGGCGACAACGCCGCCTTCTTGCGCGACTACGAAGACCGCATCAACGCGCTCGTCTACGACGCGGTCGCACAGTTCGACGGCTCGTTCTCGGCCGAGCATGGTGTCGGATCGCTCAAGGTCGACCAGCTCGAAAAACACAAGTCGCCCGTCGCCCTTGGCATGATGCGCTCCATCAAGCGCGGGCTGGACCCGCAGAACATCCTGAATCCGGGTCGCGTGATCCGGACGGAGACACCTCAATGAATCGCCCCATCCGCTCCCAATACGAAGACTTCATGCGCCACGTCGACACGACGGGCGTGCAGAAAGGAGACCGCACCGGCACCGGCACGAAGAGCGTGTTCGGCTACCAGATGCGCTTTGATCTGAACGAAGGCTTCCCGCTGGTCACCACGAAGAAGGTGCATCTCCGGTCCATCATCCAGGAACTGCTGTGGTTCCTGACCGGGTCGAGCAACAACAACTGGCTGAAGGAGCGCGGTGTCACGATCTGGGACGAGTGGGCGCGCGAGGACGGCGACCTCGGGCCGGTGTACGGCGTGCAATGGCGCAGCTGGCCGACTCCGGACGGCGGCCACATCGACCAGATCCAGCAGGTGATGGACACGCTGCGCAGCAACCCCGATTCGCGGCGCATCATCGTGAGCGCCTGGAACGTTGCCGAGCTGTCGAAGATGGCGCTGATGCCCTGCCATGCCTTCTTCCAGTTCTACGTGGCGCCGCCGCAAGCGGCCGGCGAGCGCGGCAAGCTCAGCTGCCAGCTCTACCAGCGCAGCGCGGACATCTTCCTGGGCGTGCCGTTCAACATCGCGAGCTACGCCTTGCTCACGCACATGATCGCGCAGCAGTGCGATCTGGACGTCGGCGACTTCATCTGGACCGGCGGCGACTGCCACATCTACAGTAACCATGCCGAGCAGGTGGCGCTGCAACTCAGTCGCGAGCCTCGCCCTTATCCGACACTGGTGATCAAGCGCAAGCCGCCATCGATCTTCGACTACGAATATGAAGACTTCGAGGTGACCGGCTACGACCCTCATCCGCCCATCAAGGCGCCCGTGGCGGTCTGATCGCGATGCGCGTCAACCTGATCCTCGCCCGCGCCAGCAACGGCGTGATCGGCCTCAACGGCGTGATGCCCTGGCATCTGCCGGAGGACCTGGCGCATTTCAAGAAACAGACCGGTGGTGCGCCGGTGATCATGGGCCGGAAGACCTGGGATTCGCTGCCGCCTCGTTTCCGACCGCTGCCAGGTCGTCGCAATATCGTCATCACACGCCAGACGGATTGGCAAGGCGACGGCGCAGAGCGCGCGCCAAGCCTGCACGCGGCCTTGTCGATCTGCGAACGCGACAACGCACCTGAAGCATGGGTGATCGGCGGCGCGCAGATCTATGCGGAAGCCGAACCCCTTGCGCAACGTGCCCTCGTGACCGAGATCGATCGCGACTACGAAGGCGACGCATGGGCACCGAAATTCGGCGCCGGCTGGCACGAAACCGCGCGCGAATCTCACACGGCAGCCAACGGCCTTCCGTTCAGCTTCGTCACGCTCGAACGGCGTTGACTGCCCAAAGCTCTTGAGCTATTGGGGGTATGGCTGGGGGTACTGATCGCATCGTACCCCCGCTATGCTGTCCACCATCAAGATCAAATCGGCCAAGCCTGAGATGCCGATCCAGGCCCGCAGCGCAGCGGGTGTCCAATCACGCGCACGTCCAGCGATAGCCTGAGTCGACGAAAGCGGCGCGATCCTTATCGTGCGCGTGAGAGATGCAGCAGCCTCCCCGGCAAGCGATCGACGCTCGCTTCGTCCTCGACGACAACAACATGAAACCGGAGATCAGCGCGCACATAGGCCAGTCTGAGCAATGTGTGCGGTTTCCATGGCGGCGTCTACTGCCCTTTAGGGAAGGCGCGCGCTTGCCGGATTGCCCATATGCTCGGCCCAAATAAATTCTGGGGGATCCAAGTGGGAAATCGAGCCCGCCCGGCGCGTCTTCGAGCGCGCCATCGGCCTGCAGCACGACGCGCCCGAGAAGATCACGATCGACAGGAGTGGCACCAACACCGCGGCTGTGCATGACCTGATCGAGGACAGTGACGCGGCCATCGAGCTACGCCAGAACAAGTACTCGAACAACAACCTGGCGTTTTGAGCCCGCTGTCTCGCAGCCCCATTCGCTCGTCACGCACTCCTTATTGCGACAGAACCGGATTTCATCATGAACAAGTCGTATCGCAGCCTCTGGAACGCTGCCTTGTCATCCTGGGTGGCAGTGCCCGAGACGGCGCGCACACAGAGCGGCGGCAAGGCCCGAGCGCGAACTTGTCCGGGCGCATTGCGGCGAACCGTCCTGGCCTTCGCCGTGGCGAGCGCCTGGGCAATGCCCGCGGCGGCAGCCACGCTGTACTGGGACATCAACGGCATAACCCCAGGGCTTGGTGGTACCGGCACCTGGAACACCACCAACAACTTCTGGAACACGAGTGCGACCGGCACCGGAGGAAGCCCTTCGATCTGGAACAACGGCGCGCTCGACGACGCGGTCTTCGACGGAACGGGAATCATGGCGGCGACCCTGGGTACGCCCATCACCGTGCACAACCTCAGCTTCGGCGCTTCGTCCAGCTACACACTTGGGGGTAGCACGCTCACCCTGGCCGGCAGCACACCGACCATCAACACCCTCGGCGGCACCCACACGATCAGCGCGACCCTGGCAGGGACCGCCGGCTTGATCAAGACGGGCGTTGGAACGCTGACGCTTGCGGGCCCCAACACCTACACTGGCGCCACCAGAATCATCGGTGGCGTGCTGGCCGTATCCGGCTCGCTGAACGGCACCGCCATCGACTTTGGGGGTGCTGCAGCAGGCACCCAGTTGAACGCGACCTCACTCAACGGCCTGACCGGCACCACCTCATTGAGTGTGAACAGCGCCAACGCAATGGCTGTGCTTTCGGCGGCCAACAACCACACGGGGGCCACGAACCTCAGCGGTGGCATCCTGCGCTTGGCCGATGGCGGGGCGCTCGCCAATTCGGCCCTCACCATCAACGGCGATGGAACCACGCTCCAACTCCGTAGCGACACCAACACCGTGTTTGCCACAGCCGGCGGCAGCATCGGCGGCTTCGGCAACAACGACACCCGCAACTACACCATCGACGCCAACCAACTCACGAGTGCTGGCGCTGGAAGAACGCTGACGCTGGGCAACCTGCGTATCTCGACAGGGCAGTCGCCAACCCTCAATTTCACCGGTGGCAACGGCTACACCCTCGCCACGGGGAACATCACCAGCCCTGGTGCGTTCAATCTGACACTGAACGCCACTGGCGTGAATGCGAACATCGGCGCGGTGACACTCACCACGCCCGCAGCACAGGCGCTGGTCCTTGGCAGCAGTTCGGTCACCGGAATGAACACCATTGGAGCCATCAATGGCAACTTCAGCGTTTATGGGGATGGCAACGGAACGTGGCAGCTGACCGCGCCGAGCTCATTCACCGGCTTCCTGGCGGTAGGGCGCACCGGCGCCAACACCATTCAGTTTTCCGACGCCAGCCAACTCGGAACGGGCACCGGCAGCAATTTCATTGCCATACAAAACGGCGCAACGCTTCGCTACACCGGCACCGGCAGCCAATCCACCACCGCGCGTGACCTGTACTGGAACTCAGGGGCGGCCGTCATTGACGTGACCTCGGCCAGCGCCAACCTGACCTTCGACATCACAGGCGGCCTGCGCAACAATCAAATCACCAAGGCCGGAGCCGGCCAGGTGACGCTGAGAAAGTCCACAGCGATCAACGAGATCACCGGCGCCCCGGTGTTGATCACCGGCGGCATCTTGGAATACAACCAGAACAATGCGGGCGCCATCAATCGGTTCGCGGGCGCCGTCACCGGCTCTGCGGGTACACAAATCAAGGTGTCGGGCACCGGCTATATTGGCAACGACAATTACACCGCCGACTGGAGTGCCAATCGCGCGAGTTTGGATGTCGGCAGCGGCGCTGCCTTCGATTTGCGCGGCAACAAGGTAACGGTAGATGCTCTAACCGGCGGTGGCACGGTTAGAAACAGCGCTTTGAACTCTCTGACGGAAAGCGGTGTGGTCGGATACACGTTGACCGTTGGTGTCAACGGAGGCTCGGGCACTTTTGACGGTGTCATCCGCGGCAGCCTGACCAACACGGGCGAACATGCGGCAGATGCCGGCGGCCCGAACGCGATCATCAATCTCGCCAAAATCGGCTCCGGCACCCAAACCTTCACCGGCGCCAACACCTACGCCGGCACCACCACCATTAATGCAGGCGCCCTGCAACTCGGCAATGGCGGCACCACCGGCAATCTCGGTTCGGGAGCGGTCACGGTGGCTGGTGGCGCGTCGCTGAGCTTCAACCGCAGCAACAGCTACACGGTGGGAAACACGATCAGCGGTGGAGGCACGCTCGCCCAGATCGGCACCGGCACGACGGTGCTGACGGGCACGAACACCTATTCCGGTGCGACGACGGTTTCGGCAGGATCGCTCTACGTCAACGGCGATCAAACGGGAGCCACCGGACTCACCTCGGTGGCGAACGGCGCAACGCTGGGCGGCACCGGCACCCTTGGCGGCAGCGTCGCGATCAGCGACGGCATCCTCGCGCCCGGCACCTCCCCCGGCACGCTGACCATCAATGGAAATTTGTCGCTGACAGGCGCCTCGCGACTCAACTACGAATTCGGACAAGCCGGTACCGTCGGCGGCGTGCTCAACGACCTGACCGTGGTGCGCGGCAATCTGACGCTGGACGGCACGCTCAACGTCTCCACATCGGCAGGCGGCACCTTCGGCCCCGGCCTCTACCGCGTGATCAGCTACGGCGGCACGCTGACCGACAACGGCCTCGTCCTCGGCACACAGCCCGCCGGCAGCACGACCTTCGTGCAGACCGCCGTCGCCAACCAGGTCAACCTCGTGAACACGGCGGGCCTGGCGCTGAACTTCTGGGATGGCGCAACCGTGCCGCGCAACAACGGTGTGGTCAATGGCGGCAACGGGACCTGGCAGGCCTCGGCAGGCAACGACAACTGGACCGAGGCCACCGGTGCCATCAATGCGCCTTATGCGAACGGCGCCTTCTCGATCTTCTCGGCAGCGCCAGGCACGGTGACGGTGGACAACAGCCTGGGCGCGGTGGTCTCCGGGGGCATGCAGTTCGCCAGCAGCGACTACGTGGTGCAAGGCGGCCCGATCACGCTGGCCGCCGGCAGCAACACCCTGCGCGTGGGCGACGGCACGGCGCCGGGAGCGGGCTACGTGGCCACCGTGGTGTCGGAGCTCGCCGGGCCCGGAGGAGTCGACAAGACCGATCTGGGCACGCTGGTCCTCGCCGGCGCCAACAGCTATACCGGCGGCACGACCATCACTGCCGGTACCCTGCAACTGGGCAACGCAGGGACGACGGGATCGATCGTCGGCGACGTGACCAACAACGGCACGCTGGCGTTCGACCGCTCGGACGACGTCGCCTTCGGTGGCGCAATCAGCGGTGCCGGCACCGTCACCAAGCTCAACAGCGCCACGTTGACACTGACCGGCGACAGCACCTACACCGGCGGCACGACCATCACGGACGGTACCCTGCAGCTGGGCAACGCAGGGACGACGGGCTCGATCGTCGGCAACGTGACCAACAACGGCACGCTGGCGTTCAACCGCTCGGACGACGTCACCTTCGGCGGCGTGATCTCCGGCACGGGTGCCGTCACCAAGCTCGGCGCCAGCACGCTGACGCTGACCGGCGACAGTACCTACACAGGTGGAACGACCATCGCCGGTGGCACCTTGCAACTGGGCACTGGCGGTACGTCGGGCGGCATCGCAGGCGATGTCGCGAACAATGGCACGCTCGTCTTCAACCGCAGCAACGCCCTGACCTTCGCCGGATCGATCAGCGGTGCCGGAACGGTTTCGCAGATCGGCAGTGGCAGCACCACGCTCACCGGCAGCAGCGGAGCCTTCGCGGGCTCCACCAGCGTCACGAACGGCGCCCTGTGGCTTGATGGCGTACTGGGCAACGCCGCCAGCTCCCTGAACGTTGCCACCGGTGGCACGCTGGGGGGCACCGGCACTTTCGGCGGCAGCGTGACGATCGCCGACGGAGCGCTGGCGCCCGGCAACTCGCCAGGCAACTCGCCAGGCACGCTGACCATCGCGGGCGACCTGGCGCTGGCCTCGTCATCGGTACTGGCCTACGACTACGGGCAGTCGAACGTCGTGGGCGGGTCGCTCAACGACCTCACCGTGGTCGGGCGCAACCTGACCCTGGACGGCACGATCAATTTCAGCGCGCCGGGCGGTGGCGCGGCCGGGCCGGGCCTGTACCGCGTGATCACCTACGGCGGCGCGCTGACCGACAACGGCCTGGCGATCGGCACGCAGCCGACGGGCAGCACGCTGTTCGTCCAGACGTCCGTGCCGCAGCAGGTCAACCTCGTCAATACCGCCGGCCTCGTCCTGAACTTCTGGGATGGCGGCAACGCGGTGCACAACAACGGCGTCATCAACGGCGGCGATGGCGTGTGGCAGGCCACGACCGGCAACGACAACTGGGCCGAGTCCAGCGGCGCGGTCAACGCGCCCTATGCCTCGGGCACCTTTGCGATTTTCACCGCCACACCAGGCACCGTGGCCGTGGACGACACGCTGGGCGCCGTCGTGTCGGGCGGCATGCAGTTCGCCAGCAGCGGCTATCGGGTGCAAGGACAGCCCATCACGCTGGCCGCGGGCAGCAACACGCTTCGCGTGGGCGACGGCTCGGGGCCGGGCGCGAGCTACGTCGCGACGATCGCGTCCGCGCTGACCGGTGCCGGGGGCATCGACAAGACCGATCTTGGGACGCTGGTGCTCACCGGCGCCAACAGCTACACGGGCGGGACCACCATCAGCGCAGGCACGCTGCAAATCTCGCAGGACACGAACCTCGGCGCCGCGGGCGGTGCGCTCAATTTCGCCGGCGGCACGCTCAGAACCACGGGTAATATCTCCACGGCACGCACCACGACGATCAGCGCGTCGGTTGGTGCGATCGACACAGCCGCCGGAACCACCCTGACGCACACGGGCAGCGTGGCGGGCAGCGGCGCACTCGTGAAAGCCGGCGACGGCACGCTCGTGCTGGGTGCAGATGCCACGTACGGCGGCGGCACCACCATCAGCGGCGGCACCCTGCAACTGGGCAACGGCGGCGCGACGGGCAGCATCACGGGCGATGTCGTCAACAACGGCGCGCTGGTGTTCGACCGCAGCAATGCGCTGAGCTTCGATGGGGCGATCAGCGGCAGCGGCACGGTCACCAAGCTCAACGGATCGAACCTCACTCTCGCAGGCGTCAACAGCTACAGCGGCGGCACTGCCCTCAAGGGCGGCCAGATCACGATCGTCAACAGCAGCGCACTCGGCAGCGGTGCGCTGTCGATGGACGAAGGCACGACGCTGGCCTTCGCCGCAGACGGCCTGCACCTGGCCAACGCCGTGGTGCTGACCGGGACGAGCGATCCCGTCATCGACACCGGCGCCTTCACCGAAACGCTGTCGGGCGTGATCTCCGGCGGCGGTGCACTCACGAAGAACGGCAGCGGCGCGTTGGTGCTGTCGGGTGGCAACACTTACAGCGGCGCCACCAACGTGGCCCTCGGCACCCTCCGCGCGGCCGCGCCCAACACCTTCAGCGCGGCGTCCGCCCACTCGGTGGCGCAGTTCGCGACGCTCGATACGGCCGGCTTCAATCAGCGCGTGGCCGCGTTGACCAACAGCGGCACGGTCAATCTGGCGAGTGGCGTGCCCGGCAGTACGCTGACCGTTGCAGGGCCGTATGTGGGCAATGGCGGTCTTCTGAGGCTCGGCACCACCCTCGCCGGCAGCGCCAGCGCGAGCGACAGGCTGGTGCTCGACGGCCCCACGGCCGTTGCGAGCGGCGGCACCCGCGTGCAGATCGTGAACCTCGGTGGCCTCGGAGCGCTGACCACGGGCAACGGCATCGAGGTCATCAGTGCGACCAACGGCGCCACCACGACCGCGCAGACCACCCGCAGCGCGTTCAGCCTGGCAGGCGGTCACGTGGATGCAGGCGCTTTCGAATACCGCCTCATTGCGGCCGACGCGCTGGGCGCTGGCGAGGACTGGTACCTGCGTTCGACCACCACGGTCGTGCCCCCTGTGATTTCGCCGCCGGTAGGCGAAGTGCTGCCTCCCGGCGCGCAGCCGACGCCACCTTCGACACCTCCGATCCAGATCCCGACCTACCGCGCGGAGGTGCCGCTCGTGGCCGCACTGCCCGCGCAGTTCAGGCAGGCCGATCTGGCGATGCTGGGCAATCTGCATCGACGCATGGGCGACGAAGATCCCGCAGCGATCACCAACGCCGGCACCGCATCAGGCGCCACAGGCGCCGGCACGCGCCGTGCGTGGGGCCGCCTCGTGTACGCCGACCTCGACATCGAGCAGCCGGGCATCGCCCAGCCCCACAGCGACGGCCGTGTGAGCGGCCTGCAGGTCGGCACCGATCTGTTCGTCGCTGACGCATGGAAGGCGGGCATCTATGTCGGCTACCTGGACGGCAGCGCCGACGTCAGCGGCAACGCGCGCGGGCTATCGGCGAGGGTGGGTAACAACGACATGCGCTCGCGCTTTCTCGGCACGTACGCGACGTGGATGGATGCGAGCGGCTGGTACGTCGACAGCGTGTTGCAGGGCGCAAGCCAGCGCTATGACGTGAAGCCCGACATCAACCCGCGCATCTCGGGCAAGGCCAGCAGCTTCACGGCCTCGATCGAAAGCGGCAAGGCCTTTGCGCTCAACGACCGCTGGAGCATCGAACCTCAGGCGCAGCTTGCGTGGCAGCACAGCAGCTTCGACGACCTCATCCTCGGCGGTGCGCGCGTGCAGCAGGACACGGACAGTGGCTGGATCGGGCGGCTCGGCGTGCGCATCAAGGGCGATCTCGCGACGAGCGCGGGACGGCTGCAGCCCTACGGACGATTGAACCTGTACTACGCGAGCTTCGGCGACGATGTCGCCACCTTCGTCGGCCCGGCCGGCGCGACCGCCATCGCGAGCGGAACTGGCTACAGCGCAGCCGAAGTGGCCGCGGGTGCGACGCTGTCGCTGACGCCGGCGACGAGTGTCTATGGGGAAGTCGGCCATTTGTGGAGCATTGGCGGCGATGCCAGTGTGAAGTCCTCGGTGCAGGCTTCGGTGGGTCTCAAGGTGCGCTGGTAGGCAGGCTCCGAGGACGCACCGGCGCCAAGGCCCTGAACTACAGCCCCAACCACAGGAATAGAAGCGCATAGCCAGGTCGGCACCGTCCGCTCTTTGCACCGCGAAGTCGCTGATCAGCGGCGGCACGTTCTTGGCGATCTCGGCGTTGCGAGGCATCAGGAAATCGACAACGACGTCGATCGGAGCTCCACCATCTTCGGTCGCGATCTGGCGCCAGCGTCGTCTGCATAGAAGTACTGCGTACCGGTTCGGCCATACGGCGCGAGCCAATGCGCTGCCGAGAAGGACGACCATGGGTGAAATCCGACAACTCAGGAATGAACGGTAGACATGAGACCTTCTATACACTGAGTGCGCGCCCGTTGCCCACCACTCCGCCCTGGCGCAGAAGGCGTTGGAGCCCTGAGGCGAGCGACCAAGCAAGGCAATCAGCTAGGGGTACCCTAGGGGGTATGAATCATGAAGAAGAAAATTGAATCATTTAAAAACAATACGTAAACATGACCATGCGAATTGCCACCTGGAACGTCAACTCTCTCACCGCACGGCTGCAGCATGTGCTCGACTGGCTCATCGCCAACCCCGTCGATGTGCTGTGCCTGCAGGAACTCAAGATGAGCGACGACAAGTTTCCGCTCGAAGTTCTGAAGTCCGCTGGCTATGACGCTGCCGTGTTCGGCCAGAAGACCTATAACGGCGTCGCGATCCTGAGCCTGGCACCAGTGCGCGACGTGGTGAAGAACATCGGCGGGTTCACCGACGAGCATTCGCGCGTCATCAGCGCGACCATCGACACGCCCGCCGGCGAGCTTCGCGTGGTCAACGGCTACTTCGTGAACGGCCAGGCGCCGGGCACCGACAAGTTCGAATACAAGTTGCGGTGGTTGAGCGCGTTGCGCGACTGGCTGCGCGCGGAACTGGTCGCTCATCCCGACCTCGTGTTGCTCGGCGACTTCAACATCGCGCCGGAAGACCGCGACAGCTTCGACCCCGTCGGGCTCAAGGAGACGATTCACCACACGACCGCCGAGCGCGATCACTTCAAGGATTTGCTGAAGCTGGGCATGACCGACAGCTTCCGCCTCTTCGAGCAGCCCGAGAAGAGCTACTCGTGGTGGGACTACCGCATGCTGGGCTATCAGAAGAACCGCGGATTGCGCATCGACCACATCCTGGTGAGCCAACCGCTGGTCCCGCGCGTCAAGGGCTGCGTGATCGACCGCGTGCCGCGCAAATGGGAGAAGCCGAGCGATCACGCCCCCGTGATACTGGATCTGACACCATGAAAAACAATCTCATCCTGGCATTTCTCGTTGTCTCCCTCGGCCTTGCCGGCTGCGAGGCCCTGAAACAGGATGGGAAGAGCGAGACGCCTGCGCAGGCCGCGAAAGAAGACGGCCCCGCCGCGAAGGGTCCGCCCGAGCGGCTCATCACCTCACAGACCCCCGCAATCAAGTCCTATCGCAAGGTAGGCGCGGCGTACATCTACAAGACCTATCCCAAGCGAATCTACAAGGGCAAGATTCCGCCCTTGGTCTATGCCGTGGTCGTCACCGAGACCGACATCGACAGCACAGGCAAGGTCACGGGCGTGTACTTCAGTCGCACGCCCAGCCATGCGCCGGAAGTGGCGCCGATGATCGAGAAGCTGATCAAGGACGCATCGCCCCTGCCGAACCCCGGCAAGGTCGGCGCCCACACGTACGTCGACACCTGGCTGTGGGACAAGAGCGGGCAGTTCCAGCTCGACACGCTGACGCTGGGCCAGCGCAACCGCTGAGCCCGGCGAGTCAGCGGATCATTCCAGACCCAGTTCCTGGATCTTGCGCGTGATGGTGTTGCGGCCGATGCCGAGCTTCTGCGCGGCCTCGATGCGACGTCCCCGCGTGTTCGCCAGGGCCGTGAGGATCAGGCGCGATTCGAAGCGTCGCGAGAGCGCATCCCAGACGTCGGTACGTCCGGCCGCCAGCATGCTCTGCGCTTCGGATTCGAGCCCGCTCTCCCACGCGACCGAAGCCGGCGCGCCAGCGGCCGGCGCGGACACGGTCGCGGGCGCCCCGGCTGCCGACGGGCCAGCCAAGACAGCTTCGCGCTCGACAGTCGATGCCGGCGCCGACGATGCAACCGCCGCAGGCGCCTCGACGTGCGCGCCTGCCATCACTTCGGGCGGCAGGTCCTTGGCTTCGATGAGTTGCGCGGGCGCCATCACCGTCAGCCAATGGCAGATGTTTTCGAGCTGCCGCACGTTGCCGGGAAAGCCGAAGGTCGCCAGTTGCGCGAGCGCCGCATCCGAGATGCGCTTCGGCTCGACGCCCAGTTGCTTCGCGCTCTGCTGCAGGAAATGGCGCGTGAGCGCGGGCACGTCCTCGCCGCGCTCGCGCAGTGCGGGCAGCCGCAGGCGGATCACGTTGAGCCGATGGAAAAGGTCTTCCCGGAAACCGCCGAGCTTGACGCGCTGCTCCAGGTCCTGGTGTGTCGCCGCGATCACGCGCACATTGGCCTTGACGGAGTTGTGGCCGCCCACGCGATAGAAGTGGCCATCGCTCAGTACGCGCAAAAGCCGTGTCTGGAGATCGAAAGGCATGTCGCCGATCTCGTCCAGGAACAGCGTGCCGCCCTCCGCCTGCTCGAAGCGGCCCCGCCGCATCGTCTGCGCGCCGGTGAAGGCCCCGCGCTCGTGGCCGAACAGTTCGCTCTCGAGAAGATCCTTCGGAATGGCCGCGGTGTTGATCGCGACGAAAGGCCCGGTCGCGCGGGGCGAATGCTTGTGCAATGCACGCGCCACCAGTTCCTTGCCGGAGCCGGATTCGCCCGTGATCAACACGGTCACATTGCTTTGCGAGAGCCGCCCGATCGCACGGAAGACGTCCTGCATCGCAGGCGCCTGTCCGAGCATTTCAGGGGCGGCCGCCATGCGTTCCTCGGCGACTTCCTCGCGCTGGCTTTCGTCGACGGCGCGACGGATCAGTTCCACCGCGCGCGGCAGGTCGAAAGGCTTCGGGAGGTACTCGAAAGCGCCCCCTTGGAAGGCCGAAACGGCACTGTCGAGGTCGGAGAACGCGGTCATGATGATGACCGGCAGCCCCGGGTGCTTGGCCTTGATCTTGTCGAGCAGATCGAGACCGGAGCCACCCGGCATGCGGATGTCGCTCACCAGGACCTGGGGACCCTGCAGTTCGTCGTCGGCAGCCGCTTCGAGGGCCGCGAGGACTTCGCGCGTGTTGGTGAAGCTACGGGTTGGCAGGTCTTCGCGCAGTAGCGCTTTTTCCAGCACAAAGCGGATCGATTGGTCATCGTCCACTATCCAGATCGGCTTCATGCAGCTCCTTGTTGCGTGGCTGCTAGGGCAGCGGTATCAATATCTTGAAATCGGTCCGGCCCGGGACGCTGTCGACTTCGATCACGCCGTGATGCTGTTGCACAAAGGTTTGCGCAAGCGTCAATCCCAAGCCAGTACCGCCATCCCTGCCCGACACCAGCGGGTAAAAAATGCGGTCCTTGATCGCGTCCGGCACGCCCGGTCCATTGTCGATGACATGCAATTCCAGTGCCAGTCGATACCACTGCTTATTGAAGATAACCTGGCGCGCGATGCGGGTCCTGAAGGTGATCTGGGCATCGCCCGCGGCACGCCGTTCCGCCAGCGCCTGGGCAGCGTTGTGAACGATGTTGAGCGTGGCCTGGATGAGCTGCTCGCGGTCGCCGCGAAACTCCGGGATCGATACGTCGAAGTCGCGCTCGATGTGCAGGTCGCGCGGAAATTCCGCGAGGATGACCGAGCGCACGCGTTCGCAAACCTCGTGGATGTTGACATCGCCCACCACGTGCGGCCGCCGGTGCGGCGCCAGCAGCCGGTCGACCAGCGTCTGCAGCCGGTCGGCCTCGTGGATGATGACCTGCGTGTACTCGATGAGGTCGCGTGACTCGACTTCCATCTGCAGCAGCTGTGCCGCGCCGCGGATGCCACCGAGCGGGTTCTTGATCTCGTGCGCGAGGTTGCGGATCAGTTCCTTGTTGGCCTGCGCCTGGTCGAGCAAGCGCTCTTCACGGTCTTGCCGCACCTGCTGTTCGAGCGGTGACATCTCAATGATCAGCTCGCCCGCCTTGTCGCTCTGCGCGAGCGTCACCTGCACAGGCATGAGTTCGTGATTGACACGACGCAACAGCGCTTCGTAGCGAAGCGTCGCGAAGTCATTGCTGCGCGCGCCGTCGATCGCGGTACGCAGCACCTGGGGCTCATGGAAGCAGGCGCCGAATTGCGAACCTTCGAGCGTGCGCCGCGAGGTGCCGAGCGCAACTTCGAGCCCCGAGTTCGCATAAAGCACTGACCCGTCGGTGCGAACCACCGCAATCAGCGTAGAGAGAAGATCAAAGGCCTGGAAGCGCTTGCCCGGCCCTGCCGACTTACCAAACGCCACGTGAGGAAGCCCCTTCCCGAAACGCCACGGATCCGGCTCCGCCGGTCCGAAGGCGTTGCCCCCGGCAGGGGGTTGGCGAAGCGACACGAAGTGCGCGCAGCCTGGGGGCGAGCTTCATTTCAGGCGACCGATCTCGCGCTGGATGCCGGCGATGTCGCTCTCGTTGCGCGCGATCTCGGCTTTCATCTCGGCCACGCGATCGAGGTACTTCTGGTAGTTCTTGCTCTCGCTGCCCTGCTTCTCGGGTTCGCCGCTGTTGTAGTCCTTCAGCAACTGGGCTTGCCGATCCTGTGCCTTCTTGAGTTCGGATTCGAGCACCGATCGGGCTTCGCCGTCGCGCGCGCGCTGGTCGACGCCCTCGACGCGAGGGCTGCCCGCCGGGCTGGTTGCGGAAGAGCGCGCCGCGCTGCTCGATGCCGCGGAAGCGATCGGCCGCGCGCCCTGCACGACCGTGACGTTGCCGCCTTCCATCAGCTTGCACCCGCGTTGTTGTGCCTGCGTGGCGTTGTTCGTGTATTCGTTGCCGCAGCGCCAGACGCGCTCCTGCGCCTGGACTTGCATGTGGACGCCAGCCGCCGCGAAAGCGGTGAGCAGCAAAACGGAGAGAGTCTTCATGGTCATGGATGGAGTGCGCAGCAAATCGGCATTTTCGTGCAATTCGATACGTGTACCGTGCTGGTGTTCCTACCCGCCCAAAAAGAAAAAGGACGGCAAAAGCCGTCCTTTTTAACGCCCTGGGGCGAGCAACATCACAACGAGTAGTACATGTCGAACTCGACCGGATGGGTCGCCATGCGGAAGCGCGTGACTTCCTGCATCTTGAGGTCGATGTACGCGTCGATGTAGGCATCGGTGAACACGCCGCCCTTGGTCAGGAACGCGCGGTCCTTGTCGAGATACTCGAGCGCCTGGTCGAGGCTGTGACACACGGTCGGGATCAGCGCGTCTTCTTCCGGCGGCAGGTGGTAGAGGTCCTTGCTCGCGGCTTCGCCCGGGTGGATCTTGTTTTCCACGCCATCGAGGCCGGCCATCAGCAGCGCTGCAAAACCAAGGTACGGGTTCATCAGCGGATCCGGGAAGCGCGCTTCGACGCGGCGGCCCTTCGGGTTGGCCACGAACGGAATGCGGATCGAGGCCGAGCGATTCTTGGCCGAGTAGGCCAGCTTCACAGGGGCTTCGAAGCCGGGCACCAGGCGCTTGTAGCTGTTGGTGCCGGGGTTCGTGATGGCATTCAGCGCACGGGCGTGCTTGATGATGCCGCCGATGTAGTGCAGCGCGAACTCGCTCAGGCCGGCGTAGCCGTCGCCTGCGAACAGGTTCTTGCCGTCCTTCCAGACCGACTGGTGCACGTGCATGCCGGAGCCGTTGTCACCGACGATCGGCTTGGGCATGAAGGTGGCGGTCTTGCCGTAGGCGTGGGCCACGTTGTGGATCACGTACTTCTGCAGCTGGACCCAGTCGGCGCGCTGGATCAGCGTGCTGAACTTGGTGCCGAGTTCCATCTGGCCGGCGTTGGCCACTTCGTGGTGATGCACTTCGACCGGGATGCCGAGCGATTCGAGCACCAGGCACATTTCGGAGCGCATGTCCTGGAAGCTGTCGACCGGGGGCACGGGGAAGTAGCCGCCCTTGACGGCCGGGCGATGGCCCGTGTTGCCGTGCTCGAATTCCTTGCCGGTGTTCCAGGCAGCTTCTTCGGATTCGATCTTCACGAAGCAGCCGGACATGTCGTTAGACCAGCGCACGCCGTCGAACACGAAGAATTCGGGTTCCGGTCCGAAGTAGGCGGTGTCGCCCAGGCCCGATGCCTTCATGTAGGCCTCGGCACGCTTGGCGAGCGAACGCGGATCGCGCTCGTAGGGCTTGCCGTCCGACGGGTCGACCACGTCGCAGGTCAGGATCAGCGTCGTTTCCTCGAAGAAGGGGTCGATGTTGGCCGTGTTCGGGTCGGGCATGAGCTGCATGTCCGACGCCTCGATGCCCTTCCAACCGGCGATCGACGAACCATCGAAGGCGTGGCCCGCGGTGAACTTGTCCTCGTCGAACGCGGAAACCGGCACGGTCACGTGCTGTTCCTTGCCGCGGGTGTCGGTGAAGCGAAAGTCGACGAACTTGACCTCGTTTTCCTTGACGAGTTTGAGTACATCGGCGACGGTCTTTGCCATCAGGTTCTCCTGGTTTGGATAGTGGTTGGAAGTACGGGTAAACCGGAATGCAGTTTCTGTGCCATTGTCACTGCAGCCGACCGGGGTTTGGCGCTGTCGCCGGACCCCAAAAACAGGCGAGTTGTAACCAAATTGGTGCGCACCAAATTAGCGCACCATTTCGGGGCCAAGGCGTGCGCCGAAGGCGTGCAGGCCTGCCAGAAGCTGCGCATAGGCGGCACCGATCCGCTCGGCATCGCCCTTGACGCCGAGCTCGATATGGCGCCCGTGCTCGGCGTGATCGACGCTCGGCAGGCTGAACACCTTGATGCCCGGATGCGCAAGCTCGACAGCTTCCATGAGCGGCGTCAACGAGGCTTCCATGGCACCGTAGACGATCACCGACCGTTCGGCGGCCCGCCCGCGTGCGAAGAGATTGGCATAGCGTTCGTCGAGCACCGACTCGATCATCGGCCAGGCCATGACCGGGAAGCCCGGCACGAAGTGCACGTCGCCCACGCTGAAGCCAGGGATCTTGTTGTACGGGTTGCGGATGATCTTCGCGCCCAGCGGAAAGACGCCCATGTTGAGACGGTGCACGTTATCGGGCCGGTCGGGCTCGTAGACGGTGCCCTGCTCGCGCGCCGTGTCCTGCATGCGTTCGCGGATCAGCACCTCGGCCTCGGGATGGAGGCCGAGCGGCACGCCGAGCGCCGCAGCCGCGCACTGGCGCGTGTGGTCATCGGGCGTCGCGCCGATGCCGCCGGTCGAGAAGACGATGTCGCCCGACGCAAAGGCACGCCCAAGCGCCGCCGTGATGCGCACGGGCACGTCCCCCACGTATTCCGCCCATCCGAGTTCCAGCCCGCGCTCGGCGAGCAGTTCGATGACCTTCGGCATGTGCTTGTCGATGCGCTTGCCGGAGAGGATTTCGTCGCCAACGACGATCAGACCGAAAGAACGGCTCATGGAGCACCCCATTGGCTAGCGGCTGCGTTGGCATCGGCCAACTCAACCGCGGGTGGTGAAACAGCGGCGGCTGCGCGCTGCATTCTCAGTTGCGCCAGCGCGTCGAGGCAATAGTGGGCGAACCACAGCGCCGAGAAGGCGAACACCAGCGTGTAGATCCAGATCGCGATGGGCACGAGCACGAAGAAGGCGGCCGCGAAAAGCAATCCCGACGCCCATACGATGGCCGGAGCCGCGCCGAGGTACCCGCACAGCACGCCGACGCCGAGCAGTGGCAGGCGATGCTTGCGCAGGAGTTCGTCACGCTCCTCCGGGCTCGCATGCTCTGCGAGCGCGTCGAAGCTCATCACGCGGTAGGTCAGCCAGCCCCAGATGAGCGGTGGAAGGATCAGCACGAGCGGCGGAATGAGCCAGAGCGGCATCGACACGACGAGGGCCAGCATGGCCAGCACGGTCAGTCCGAGCGATCGGGCCATGCTGCCGAAGAAAGAGGCGCCCTTCTTCTGCTCCAGCGCCGGAAAGCGCCGCTCCGCCACCAGGCGGGTCAGCGCCGGCGCCATGAAGCCGGCGACGATCAGCAGCGACACCACCACGATGAGCGGCGTGGCCGCGAACACCACCAGCAGCGGCGCCAGCATGGCCGTGACGTCGCCTGAAAACATGCGGCCGATCCAGCCCCAGAAACTGGACAGCAGCGGCCAGGCATCCAGCGCCTCACGCGTCCACGCGACGGATGCGTCCCAGTAGAAATAGCCGAAAACCGCGGCGAGCACCACCATGAGCCCCAGCGGCAGCAATGACAGCACGATCACCCGGGGGTGCATGCAATAGGCAACCGAACGCCAGAATGAATCGAGAAGAAGACGCATCGACGCCGAGGATAACGCCAGCGCGTGCAGCCTCCGTCAACCCCTGCCGACCAGGCGCTTGAGGCCCAGCCATTGCTGCGACCAGAAGCCGCGGCCGTACTCCTTGACGCGGCCCCGTTCGTCGGGCTCGACCTGGTCGCGGATGCCGGTGGGGTCGTAGCGACGCTCGAAATTGACGGTCCCGAAGAGCATGTCCCACCAGGGCAGAAGCACGCCGAAGTTGTGTCCACCGAGCGTCTTCGGCCCTTGCGATTCATGCCCGATGCCGATGCTGTGGTGCACGCGATGAAAGCGCGGGCTGATCCAGAGCCGCTCGCCGATCGCGCCGAAGCTCAGCCGCAGGTTGGCATGCTGCACGCTCTCGCTGAGCTGCGTGAAGGCCACGATCGCGATGAACTGGCCCGGCGCGACGCCGATGACCTGCGCGACGATCACGATGATGGTGTCGTGGATCACGTCGTCGAGCAGATGGTTGCGGTTGTCGCTCCACATCGTCATCTGCCGCTGCGAGTGATGCAGCGAATGCAGTGCCCACCACCACTGGAAGCGGTGCTGCCCGCGGTGGATGAGGTATTCGACCAGGTCCAGCACGACGAGGTAGATCGCGAATGCGATCCACGGTACGTCGGTGACGCCGGGCCAGAGTTCGTCGAGATGGAAGGAACCCCAGCCCGCCGACCGCACCGAGCCCAGTACATCGTCGAAGACCGGCTGGAGCGCGAAGAACATCGCCAGCCTGAAGAGGCCCAGCCGATGGATCAGCGTATAGAGCACGTCGGTGCGGATGGCGCGGCGGTCCACCACCGGCTCGGCAGGCCGCCAGCGCTGGAGCGGGCCGATCACGGCGACCAGCACCGCGATCTGGATCATCCCGACCAGCAGCCAGCCGGTGGCGTCGAACGCGTCCTCGACCCAGCCACCGAGGCCGACGGCGTAGACCACCGGCTGCACGGCGGTCTCGAAGAGCCACTGCTGCAGGTTCGCGAAAAGATCGGTGAGCCAGTCCATTGGCGTGCGACCCGGACGACGCCGGAAGGTTCAGGGATGCGCGGCGATCCAGGCACGGTAGGCCGGATGCTGGCGCAGCGTTTCGAAGCAGAAGCCCTTGGCCTTGAGGCCGACGATCAGCGGCTCGAGGTTGGCTGGCGCCCACGGATCCTTGCGCGACCAGATGCCCAGGTGCGCGAGCAGGATGTCCCCGGGCTCGATCTTGTCGAGCGCCTGTTGCAGGAGCTTCTCGTTGCTGAATTTCTCGCTCGGCAGTTCGTCGCCCAGGAAGCCCGCGGGCGCCCAGCCAACGTGCTCGAAACCGCAGGCCTTGGCCACCGCCAGCAACTTCGGCGACGTCTTGCCGCCTGGCGCACGGAACAGCGGGAGCGGCTTCTTGCCGGTGACGTCCTGCAGGCGTTCGGAAGACTTGGCGACGTCGGCGCAATACTGCTTGGCGTCCCAGGTGAACTCGCGGCCGGCAAATGCGCCTGCCGTCGGCTTGATGCGAAAACGTGGCTCGACACCGGGCAGGTCGCCGCGCCAGACTGCATGGTCGTAGGTGTGGGATGCGAATTCGTGGCCTTCGGCCGCCCTCGCCTTCCACCATGACGCCCAGTGGTTGTCGAGACTGTCGCCATCGGTCTGGGTGCGTTCCGCGGCGGCGAAGAAGGTCACGCGCACGTCCTGCCGCTTCAGCACCTCGGCAACCAGGGGGGCGACGCCCATATGGCCCGTATCGAATGTCAGGTACACCGGTTTGGTGCAGGCGCCCTCGGCGACTGCGGCGGTGGGCAATCCCGATGCAATGGCGGAAGCTGCCGCGAACAGAAGCGCAGGAATGGTCCTAGGGCTTGGCATGAGCGAGCGTCCAGACGCCATGCGGCGAGCGACCTACGTTGACCTGCTGGACCACCTTGTGGCTGGCGAGGTCGACCACGCTGAGCTTCTTCGCCCAGCGCGAGGTCACGAGAAGGGTCTTGCCGTCGGCCGAGACATCCATGCAGTCAGGCCCGCCCGGCACCGGGTAAGTGTCGGTGACCTGGAGCGTCTGGATGTCGATGCGGCTGATCGTGTTGGCCACGCGGTTGCTCACGAACACGCTTCGGCCGTCTCCCGCGGAACGGAACGCATGCGCGCCCTTGCCGGTCAGGATCTTGCCGACCAGCCGTGGCTGCGCGCCCGCGACGTCGAACACCTGCACGCCGTCGCCGCCCGTCAGGCCGACCAGCAGCGTCTTACCGTCGTGGATGCCGAAGATGTCGGCGGGCATCGGGCCGGTCGGCACGCGCCAGCGGATGGTCTGCGTGGCAATGTCGACTGCGATCAGTTCGTCGCTGTCCTGCATGGTCACGTACGCGGTGGCGCTCTTGCCATCGATCCAGATGTGGCTGGGCGTCTTGCCCGTCGGGATGCGCTTGACGAGCTTGGGCTCCTTGCCGTCCCAGCGGTAGATGTCGACGTGGTTCAGGCGATTGCCCGCCGTGATGAACCACTTCATGTCCGGCGAAAAACGCAGGTGGTACGGATCGATGATGCCGTAGACGACGCGCTGGACCTCGGCCGTGCGCGGGTTCAGGAAGGTCAGCGAATCGCCTGCCGAGTTGGCGACGATCAGCGAAGTCTCGTCGGGCGCCAGGTAGAGGTGATGCGGTTCCTTGCCGGTCGGGATGCGCTGCTTCTCGGTCCAGTTGGCCGGATCGATCACGCTGACTGTCGCGTCGAGCGAGTTGAGCACGAAGACGGGCGGTGGTTCGGCGGCGTGCGACGGAAGCGCCGCGCACACAAACAAAAAGGCCGCAAGGCGGCCTGTCAGGGAGGAAAAGGGGCGCAAGGGAGGAATTCCGGAAGAGGTCTTGCGATTTTAACGATCGCCCCCTGTCGCAGGCTGACCGCTTCGTGCGTTTCGCAACGCTTCGACTTGCTCCGCGCGCAGCCAGCGCCATTGGCCTGGCGCCAGATCGTCGGGCAATGCGAGCACACCAATGCGCGACCGGTGCAAGACCTCGACCCGGTTGCCCACCGCGGCCAGCATGCGCTTGACCTGGTGGTACTTGCCTTCGGTGAGCGTGAGACTCAGATGCAGCGGGCCGGCGACCTCGCAGGCCGCGGCCCGCACCGGCTTCGGGTCATCGTCCAGGACCACGCCGGCAAGCAGGCGTGCCACCTGCGATTCGTCGACCGGGTGCTTGGTCGTGACCTCGTAGACCTTCGGCACATGGTGCTTTGGCGAACCCATGCGGTGGATGAACTGGCCGTCGTCCGTGAGGAGCAGCAAACCCGTGGTGTCCTGGTCGAGCCGGCCGATCGCCTGCACGCCTTGCACGGCGCCCTTGTTCGGCCGCAACCGCAGCGGCGACGGCAGCAAGGTGTAGATGCTGGGGTAGGTCGACGGCTTCTGCGAGCACTCGGTGCCGGCGGGCTTGTGCAACATCAGGTAGGCCTTCTCGTGGTATTCCCACTCGGTGCCTTGCACCGTGAAACGCAAGGCCTCGGTCTCGACATCGGCCCCGGGATCTTCGACCGCGGAACCTGCGATGGTCACGAAGCCTTGCTGGACCAGCCCGGCGCAAACGCGTCGGGTACCGAACCCCTGCGTGTAGAGAATCTCCTCGATCCGCATCAATAACCCAGCGCGAGTCCCGTGTTGCGTCGCGGATCGTTGGCGCCATAGAAGCGATTGGCGCCCACCGGCTTGCCGCCGAGCGAGGGCGCGCCCACGATGATCGCCGCCACGTGGTTGGCCGGCTGCGGCACGCCCAGGTTGTGGCCCATGTCGGTGAGGATCTTGCGCGTGTCCGGCGAGAGCGCGAAGGTCTCCACATTGGTCACGTCCGGCAGCCATTGCTGATGGAAGCGCGGTGCATCGACCGCCTCCTGCACGTTCATCCCGTAGTCGACCACGTTGAGGATGGAGTGAAGCACGACCGTGATGATGCGGCTGCCGCCCGGGGTGCCGACGACGAAGACCGGCTTGCCGTCCTTGGTCATGATGGTCGGGCTCATCGAGCTCAGCGGGCGCTTGCCCGGGGCGATGGCATTGGCTTCGCCCTGCACGAGGCCGTACATGTTGGGCACGCCCACCTTCGAGGTGAAGTCGTCCATCTCGTTGTTGAGCAGCACGCCCGTCTTGGCGGCCGTCACCTTGGCGCCGAACCAGTCGTTGAGGGTGTAGGTCACCGACACCGCGTTGCCCCACTGGTCGACGATGGAGTAGTGCGTGGTGTTGCTGCCCTCGTGCGGCGCGACGCCGGGCTTGATGTCCTTGGAGACGCCTGCTTTCGCCGGGTCGATGACGCCGCGGATCTTCGCGGCGTACTCCTTGTCGAGCAGCCGGTCGAGCGGGTTCTTCACGAAGTCCGGGTCGCCCAGGTAGCTGTTGCGATCGACATAGGCGTGACGCATCGCTTCGATCTGGTAGTGGACCGCCTGCGCCGAGCGGAAGCCGAGGTCCTTGAGCGGATAGCCCTCGAGGATGTTCAGCATCTCGCAGATCACCACCCCGCCCGAGCTCGGCGGCGGTGCCGAGATCACGTGGTAGCCGCGGTAGTCGCATTCGACGGGCGGGAGTTCGCGCGTCCGGTACTGGTCGAGGTCAGCCTGCGTGATGAGTCCCTTGCCGGCCTGGCTCGATGCCACGATGGCGGCGCCGACGGGCCCCTTGTAGAAACCGTCGGTGCCGTTGCGGCTGATGGCCCTGAGCGTCTTCGCCAGGTCCTTCTGGACGAGCTTCTGGCCGACCGCGAAAGGTTCGCCCTTGTTCAGGAAGATGGCGCCGGAAACGGGATCCTTCCCGAAGTCGGCGGTGGCGGTTGCCAGCATGTCGATGTCACCCTGCTCCAGGATGAAGCCGCGTTCAGCGAGCTTGATCGACGGGGCGATCAGGGCCGCACGCTTCATGGTGCCGTACTTCTCGCGCGCCAGCTCGAGCCCGGACACGGTGCCCGGCACGCCGACGGCAAGGTGGCCGTTGGTGCTCAAGCCCTTGATGACGTTGCCATCCTTGTCGAGGTACATGTTGGCAGTCGCTGCCAGGGGCGCCTTCTCGCGGAAATCGAAGAAAGTCTTGCGGCCGTCGGCCAGCTGCACGGTCATGAACCCACCGCCGCCGAGATTGCCTGCCGCCGGATAGACCACGGCCAGCGCGTAGCCGACGGCGACTGCCGAGTCGATCGCGTTGCCGCCGCGCTTGAGCACGTCGACGCCGACCTTGGTGGCCAGATGCTGCGCGCTGACGACCATGCCGTTCTCGGCCGCCACCGGCGCCTGGGAGGCAGCGTGAAGCTGAGCGGCGCCGGCCAGCGCGAGCGCAGCGGCGACGGCGGTGCGGAGCACCGAAGTCCATTCAAGATTTTTCATGTCATGTGTCCTTCAGAGAATGTCTCGGCGAACGCGAGCGTCTCGATGAAGCTGTGTGCCAAAGCGACAGGACTATAGCGCGCGCATGCACGGACACGTGTCAGCGATGGTGGGGAGTGCGCCGCCCGACGGCGTGGCGGCAGGCGTTGCGAGCCCGGCGCCAGCCTTTCGCCGACGCCGGTTCGCGTATGTGGTGGAGCTGGGGGGATTTGAACCCCCGTCCGCAAGCCTTCTTCGCGCAGATCTACATGTTTAGCGGTCTGATTTGGGTCTCGCCACCGGTGTCGCGCAGTCGCACGCTACACCGGCCGCCAGTACCCTATTTTCTCGTCCCGACCCAAGGTACCCGGATCGGAGCCAGCCCATGTAGATTATCTTTGCAGCCGGGAGGCGTCAGATTGCTCTAGCGCCCCCTTGCCCAGCCCATCGGCCTGCTGTTGCAAAGCTCACCGGCAATTAAGCGGCGAGTGCGAAACGTTCGTCGTTTGCAGTTAGTTTGTTTGAATCTGTTTTACGAGCGCATTCAGCTCGACATGCCCCGCTGCGATTCCGAACCCGCGTCGAAACCAGTGCAGCCCCAAGCCAATCATTTTAGGCCTGTTTGAGCAACTGCAAGAGCTCCATCGGTGAAGCGATGGCCGCGTCCGCGTCCCAGCGCGCGACCTCGGCCTGTTCGCCCATGTAGCCGTAGGTGGCCGCCACCGTCCGCATGCCGGCGGCGCGGCCTGCCATGATGTCCCGCTCGTCGTCGCCCACGTAGACGCAGGCACCCGGCGGCACGCCGAGTTGTCGCGCCGCCTCGAACAGGGGCTCGGGATGCGGCTTCGAGTAGGGCGTCGTGTCGCCGCTGACGATCGCCAGGGCCGTTTCGAACAGGGGGATCGAGCGCGTAAGCGGCCCGGTGAATCGAACCGACTTGTTCGTGACGACGCCCCAGCGCAGCCCGCGGGCGCGAAGTGCCTCGACCAGTTCGACCACTCCGTCGAAGACCTGCGTGTTCCGCAGCATGCGGGCCTCGTACTTGACGAAGAACTCCTCGCGCAGCGACTCAAACTCGGGCGCATCGGGCGTGATGCCGAACGCCACGCCGAGCATGCCGCGCGCACCAGCACCGGCCATCGGGCGATAACGCTCCAAGGGAAGCGAGGCCATCCCCCTCTCCGTGCGCATCTGGTCGGCTGCGGCTCCAAGGTCGGGAGCACTATCGATCAGCGTCCCGTCCAGATCGAAGAGGACGGCTTGCGTTGCACCGGCCCCCATCACTGGCCCACCGCCGGCTTCTGGGTCGCAAACATGTAATTGACGCTCGTGTCGTCGCTGAGCCAATAGCGCCGCGTCACGGGGTTGTGCTCCATCCCCCGCGTATGGCGCAGATCGAGTTGCGCGGCCCGGCAATGCGCGGCGAGTTCGCTGGGACGAATCAGCTTCTGGTACTCGTGCGTGCCGCGCGGCAGCATCCCCAGGATGTATTCCGCGCCCACGATGGCAAGGAGGAAGGACTTGAGATTCCGATGGATGGTCGAGAAGAAGACCCATCCTCCGGGCCTGACGAGTTCGGCACAGGCCTTCACGACCGAGGCGGGCTCCGGCACATGCTCGAGCATCTCCATGCAGGTGACGACATCGAAGCTCCCGGGCTGCTCGGCAGCGAGCGCCTCGACACTGACCGACCGGTACTTCACCCCGCGCGTTCCGGCCTCGAGGGCGTGCAACTGGGCTACCTTGAGCGCCTTGTCGGCCAGGTCGATACCGAGCACCTCCGCGCCCTTGCGCGCCATGGAGTCGGCGAGGATCCCGCCGCCGCAACCGACGTCGAGCACTTTTTGCCCCGCAATCGGTGCGATGCCATCGATCCACTCCAAGCGGAGTGGATTGATCTCGTGCAGCGGTCGGAATTCACTTTCAAGATCCCACCAGCGGTGCGCGAGCTCGGAAAATTTGGCGAGTTCGGCAGGATCGGCATTCACGGTATCGGTCATCCGGTGATTATGAATCGACGGAATTGCCGATACACGCTGGCGCGCTATCGACAGCCTGTGAATCGTCCATAAAAAAACCCCGCCGAGGCGGGGTTTCATTAGCGATTCTTTCGAATCACTTGTTGGGACGGGTACCGACCACTTCGATTTCCACGCGACGGTTCTTGGCGCGGCCTTCGGCGGTGCGGTTGTCAGCGATCGGCTGGCTCTTGCCCTTGCCTTCGGTGTAGACGCGGTTCTTTTCGATGCCCTTCGAGACCAGGTAGGCCTTGACGGCTTCAGCGCGGCGAACCGACAGCTTCTGGTTGTAGGCAACGGTACCGATCGAGTCGGTGTGGCCGACAGCGATGATCACTTCGAGGTTCACGTCCTTGATCTTCGAGACCAGGTCGTCCAGCTTGGCGCGGCCTTCCGGCTTCAGGACGTACTTGTCGAAGTCGAAGAATGCGTCAGCAGCGAAGGTGACCTTCGAAGCAGCGACTGCCGGGGGAACAGGTGCGGGAGCCGGAGCAGGCGTTGCCACAGGAGGCGGAGCGGGAACAAGTGCGCCGTCGCAACCAGCGGCGGCCGTTGCGGGCGTCCAGTTGGCATCGCGCCAGCACAGCTCATTCGTGCCATTCTTCCAAACCAGTTCGCCGGTGCCGTTTTGCCAGTTGTCGATCGCCGGGCCGCCATTCGCAGCGGTGACACGGTTCTGCGCGCCGGCGGCAGTGGCGAGCGCAGCGACTGCAAACATCATCGCCACTTTATTCAGTTTCTTCATGGTTCTCCTCTTGGGGAAAAAGCCGCAGCCGCGCTGCGAATCAAGGACGCTTTAAGTGACCACCACCCAAAACGTTGAGGCGATTGTGCCATAGGGTCTTTGGCAAACAGCCCGGCGGACGCCCCGGAAGCGTAGGACGGAGGCGGAATACCGGCCTTGTGTTGCGGCGGTGCGACACCCCCCACAGCGTAAAATTTCGCCTCCTTGCCCGCCAGCCTGCTGCCCATGACCTCGTTCGCCAAAGAAACACTCCCCATCAGCCTCGAAGAGGAAATGCGCCGCAGCTATCTTGATTACGCCATGAGCGTGATCGTGGGCCGCGCCCTGCCCGACGCCCGGGACGGCCTCAAGCCGGTGCATCGCCGAGTGTTGTACGCAATGCACGAGCTCAACAACGACTGGAACCGGCCCTACAAGAAGTCGGCCCGTATCGTCGGCGACGTCATCGGCAAGTACCACCCACACGGCGACCAGTCGGTCTACGACACGATCGTCCGGATGGCCCAGAACTTCTCCATGCGCCACATGCTCGTGGACGGTCAGGGTAATTTCGGTTCCGTGGATGGCGATATGGCGGCAGCCATGCGCTATACCGAGATTCGGCTTGCAAAAATTGCCCACGAAATGCTGGCCGATATTGACAAGGAAACTGTCGATTTCGGCCCGAATTACGACGGCTCCGAAAAAGAGCCTTTGGTATTGCCGAGCAAACTGCCGAATCTGCTGGTCAATGGCGCCGGCGGTATCGCGGTCGGCATGGCGACAAATATTCCGCCGCACAACCTGAACGAAGTCGTCGACGCCTGCCTGCACCTCCTGCGCCATCCGGACGCCACCATCGACGACCTGATGGAGATCGTGCCGGCACCCGATTTCCCGACGGCGGGGATCATCTACGGCATCAACGGCATCAAGGACGGCTATCGCACCGGTCGCGGCAAGGTCGTCATGCGCGCCAAGTGCCACTTCGAGGACATCGACCGCGGCCAGCGGCAGGCGATCATCGTCGACGAGCTCCCCTACCAGGTCAACAAGAAGACGCTGCAGGAGCGCATGGCCGAGTTGGTGCACGAGAAGAAGATCGAAGGCATCAGCCACATCCAGGACGAGTCCGACAAGTCGGGCATGCGCCTGGTGATCGAACTCAAGCGCGGCGAGGTGCCGGAGGTCGTTCTCAACAATCTCTATAAACAGACGCAGCTGCAGGACACCTTCGGCATCAACATGGTCGCCTTGGTGGATGGCCAGCCGAAGCTGTGCAACCTCAAGGACCTGATCGAGGTCTTCCTGCAGCACCGGCGCGAGGTAGTGACACGCCGGACGGTCTTCAACCTGCGCAAGGCCCGGGAGCGCGGCCACGTGCTGGAGGGCCTCGCCGTCGCACTCGCCAACATCGACGAGTTCATCGCGATCATCCGCAACGCGCCGACGCCGCCCGTGGCCAAGGCCGAGCTGATGAGCCGTGCCTGGGACAGCAAGCTGGTGCGAGAGATGCTCACCCGCACGCGCGCCGACGGCGGCGTCATCAATGCCGACGACTACCGGCCGGACGGCCTCGAACGCGAGTTCGGCATGAGCGCCAGTGGCCTCTACAAGCTGTCGGACACGCAGGCCCAGGAAATCCTGCAGATGCGCCTGCAACGGCTGACCGGCCTCGAGCAGGACAAGATCGTCGCCGAGTACAAGGAAGTCATGGCCGAGATCGATGACCTGCTCGACATCCTCGCAAAGCCCGAGCGCGTCTCGGTGATCATCGGCGACGAACTCACCACGATCAAGCAGGAGTTCGGCCAGACCAAGCTGGGCGTACGCCGCAGCCAGGTCGAGCACAGCGCCTTCGACCTCTCGACCGAAGACCTCATCACGCCGACCGACATGGTCGTGACGCTCTCTCACAGCGGCTACATCAAGAGTCAGCCGCTGGGCGAGTACCGGGCCCAGAAGCGCGGCGGCCGCGGCAAGCAGGCCACCGCGACCAAAGAGGACGACTGGATCGACCAGCTCTTCATCGCGAACACGCACGACTACATCCTGTGCTTCTCCAATCGCGGCCGGCTCTACTGGCTCAAGGTCTGGGAAGTGCCGGCCGGATCGCGCGGCTCCAGGGGCCGGCCGATCGTCAACATGTTCCCGCTCCAGGAGGGCGAGAAGATCAACGTCGTGCTGGCGCTGACCGGCGAGAAGCGCACCTTCCCGGCCAATCAATACGTCTTCATGGCGACCTCGATGGGCACCGTCAAGAAGACGACGCTCGACGAGTTCAGCAACCCGCGCAAGGCCGGCATCATCGCCGTCGACCTCGATCCGGGCGACTACCTGATCGGCGCCGCCCTGACCGATGGCGCGCATGACGTGATGCTGTTCTCCGACGGCGGCAAGGCGGTCCGCTTCGACGAAAACGACGTGCGGCCCATGGGCCGGAACGCCCGCGGCGTGCGCGGCATGACGCTCGAGGACGGCCAGGGCGTGATTGCGATGCTGGTCGCCGAAGACGAAGAGCAAAGCGTGCTGACCGCCACCGAAAACGGTTACGGAAAAAGAACAAGCATTACCGAGTACACGCGTCATGGCCGGGGAACCAAGGGCATGATCGCCATCCAACAAAGTGAACGTAACGGCAAGGTGGTGGCCGCGACTCTCGTGCATGCCGATGACGAGATCATGCTCATCACCGACAAGGGTGTGCTCGTGCGCACCCGGGTCGCCGAAATTCGCGAACTCGGTCGCGCGACGCAGGGCGTCACGCTGATCGGACTCGACGAAGGTGCCAAACTCAGCGGCCTGCAGCGCATCGTCGAGAACGATGCGAACGTCGATAGCGAGTCCGGCGCCGACGACACTTCCTCATCATCTTCAACGGAGAATCCTCAGTGAAAAAAATCAAACTCGCGCTCCTGACGGTCGCGCTTGCCGGCAGCACGCTGGCCATGGCCCAGGACAAGGCCGCGCTCATCAAGCAGTTCATCGACCTGCAGAAGCCCGGCATCGAATCGCTGGCGCGCGGTCTGGTCGAGCAGTCGAGCGCTCCGATCGCCCAGGCAGGCTCGCAGTACCTGCAGACGCAGGTGCCCGCCGACAAGCGCGAAGCAGCAGCCAAGGCGGCCGATGCCGAGCTCAAGAAGTACTTCGACGACGCCTATCCCATCGTTCGCGACAAGGCCGTGCAACTCGCACCTGGCGCCCTGACGCCGATCATGGAGCAGAACTTCAGCGAAGAAGAATTGCGCCAGCTCCTGGCCTGGATCAACTCGCCGCTGAGCAAGAAGTACCAGGAGATGAATCCAAAGCTGCAAACCGCCCTGACTGAAAAGCTGGTCGCGGAGACGCGCGCCACCATCGAACCCAAGATGGTCGCCCTGGACAGCAGCGTTGCCAAGGCGCTGGGCGCGCCGACCGGCGGTGCCGCGGCTGCGGGAGCGGGAGCGGGAGCCAAGCCTGCGCCCGCCAAGGCGCCTGCCAAGAAGTGACGCGGCCAGCGGGTCCGCGCCCCTACAACTTCTCCGCCGGCCCGGCTGCGATGCCGGAGGCGGTGTTGCAGCGCGCCGCCGCCGAGATGCTCGACTGGGAAGGCAGCGGCATGGGCGTGATGGAGATGAGCCATCGCGGCAAGGAGTTCGGCGCGATCTGCAGGCAGGCCGAAGCCGACATCCGCGAACTCCTCGCGGTGCCGGAACACTTCCACATCCTCTTCATGCAAGGGGGTGGGCTGGGCGAGAACGCCATCGTGCCGATGAATCTCTCGCGCGGCACCAGCGCGGATTTCGTGATCACCGGCAGCTGGAGCATCAAGTCGCACAAGGAAGCGCAGCGCTACTGCAAGGCGAACATCGTTGCGACCAATGCGGCGGACAAGCACACGCGCCTGCCCGACCCGTCGACGTGGCAGCTGTCGGACGATGCGTCTTACGTGCACATCTGCAGCAACGAGACGATCAACGGCGTCGAATTCCACGAAGTGCCCGACCTCGCCGCCCTCGGCAGCAAGGCGCCACTGGCGATGGACTTCTCGTCTCATGTGGCGTCGCGGCCGGTCGACTGGCGCCGCGTCGGCCTCGCATTCGGGGGGGCCCAGAAGAACCTCGGCCCGGCCGGCCTGACGATCGTGGTCGTACGGGACGATCTGCTCGGCCACGCGCTCGAAGTCTGCCCCAGCGCGTTCAACTACAAGACGGTCGCCGACAACCAGTCGATGTACAACACGCCTCCGACCTGGGGCATCTACATTGCCGGACTGACCTTCCAGTGGCTTCGGCAGCAGACTGAAGGCGCCCTGACCGGCATCGCGGCCATGGAAGCAGGCAACATCGCGAAGGCGCGCCTTCTGTACGACTTCATCGACGGCTCCGCGTTCTATGACAACAAGGTCGAAGCCGCCTGCCGGTCGCGCATGAACGTGCCCTTCTTCCTGCGCGACGAAAGCCGCAACGACGCGTTCCTCGCGGGTGCGCGCGAGGCGGGGCTGCTGCAGCTCAAGGGCCACAAGTCGGTCGGCGGCATGCGCGCCAGCATCTACAACGCCATGCCTCTTGCCGGGGTGCAGGCGCTCGTGGACTACATGCGAGAATTCGAGCGGTCGCAAGCCTAGACGCTGCGCACCTCAACGATGACCGCACCCGTTCCACAGCCTTCCGCCCCTGACACGTCCTCCAGCCTGGCCGATCTGCGCGTGCAGATCGACTCGCTCGACCAACAGCTTCTCGATCTCCTGAACCGGCGCGCGCATGTCGCGGAGCAGGTCGGCGAGGTCAAGAAGCGCGAGGGCACGCCCTTCTTCCGCCCCGACCGCGTCGCCCAGGTGATCGAAAAGATGCAGAAGAGCAACGGCGGACCGCTCAAGGACCTGCACGTTGCGGCCATCTGGCGCGAGATCATGTCGGCTTGCCTGGCGCTGGAATCGCCGCAGCGGGTCGCCGTCCTGGGCCCTGAAGGCACCTTCACCGAACAGGCTGCCGTCGAGTATTTCGGCGGTGCGGCCGACCTGATCTACTGCGCGAGCTTCGACGAAGTCTTCCACGCCACGGCTGCGGGCAGCGCGCAATACGGCGTGGTCGGCGTCGAGAACTCCACCGAAGGCGTCGTCACCCGTTCGCTCGACCTGTTCCTGCATTCGCCCACCCATGTGGTCGGCGAAGTCAGCCTGCTCGTGCGGCATCACCTGCTGCGCACCAGCAACGAGCTGGAAGGTATCGAGGCGGTGCTGGCGCACCCGCAGGCGCTTGCGCAGTGCCAGATCTGGCTTTCCAAGCACCTCCCGCATGCAGAGCGTCGCGCGGTCTCCAGCAACGCCGAGGGTGCCCGGCTCGCGGCCGGCAATCCGGCCTGGGCGGCGCTGGCGAGCGAGCGCGCTGCCACCCGCTTCGGCCTGCACATCGTCGCGCACGCCATCCAGGACGACTCGTACAACCGCACGCGCTTTGCCGTCATCTGCCTGCCGCAGACCCTGGCGATGCCGCCCGCCTCGGGCAAGGACTGCACCAGCCTCGTCGTGTCGGTGCCCAACCGCCCCGGCGCGGTTCACGACCTGCTCGTGCCTCTCAAAAACAACAACGTGTCGATGACTCGCTTCGAGTCACGCCCGGCGCGAACCGGCCAGTGGGAGTACTACTTCTACATCGATCTCGATGGGCATCCCTCGCAGCCCAACGTTGCCGCCGCGCTTGCCGAACTGCGCAAGCTGTGCGCGTTCTACAAGGTCATCGGCGCCTACCCTGTCACCGCCTGAGGCCATCGACGATGTTTGAACAGTTGGGTCTGATCGGCTGCGGATTGATGGGCGGATCGTTTGCCCTAGCGCTCAAGCGCGCCCGACTGGTCAAGCGCGTGGTCGGCTACAGCAAGTCGCCTTCCACCACCGAGCGCGCCAAGCAGCTCGGCGTGATCGACGTGGCGGCGCCATCGGCCCTGCTCGCGGTGTCCGGGGCCGACCTGGTCCTGATCGCAGTGCCAGTCGGTGCTTCGGAACAGACCTTCAAGGCGATCCGCCATGGCATCACCGAGCAGATGCTGGTGATGGACGTCGGTTCGACCAAGGGCGACGTGATCGAGGCCGCCCGTCGCGGGCTCCAGGACCAGCTCGGTGCCTTCGTTCCCGCACACCCCATCGCTGGCAAGGAAGTGGCCGGGGTCGAGCATGCGGACGCCGGCCTGTACACCGGGCGCCAAGTGGTGCTCACGCCGATCAAGTCCACGCTGCGTTCCAACGTGCAGCGCGCCACGAAGGTCTGGACCGGCATCGGCGCCAAGGTGGTGACGATGACGCACGAGGCGCACGACAGCGCCTTTGCCGCCGTGAGCCACTTGCCCCACCTGCTCGCCTTCGCATTCACCAACGCCATTGCCGCGCAACCCGAGGGCGAACGCTTCCTCGAGCTGGCTGGCCCCGGCTTCCGCGACTTCACGCGCATCGCGGCCAGCGATCCGGCCATGTGGCGCGACGTGCTGCTTGCCAATCGCGAACAGGTGCTGCTCCAGTCGCAGGCCTTCCGTGACGCGTTGACACAGCTCGAAGCCATGGTGGCCTCGGGCAATGCGCAGGCGCTCGAAGATTCGATTGCCGCTGCCAGCCGCATTCGCGCCCAGTGGCAGCCGGGTGTGGCGGCTTCACCCGACTGACAATGTTCTCGACCCCCTTCCTCGACATTCCGCCGCTCGCAGCGGCCGCGGGCACTGTCCGGCTGCCTGGCTCCAAGAGCATCTCCAACCGGGTTCTCCTGCTCGCGGCGCTCGCCGGCGGTACGACGACGGTGCACGATCTGCTCGATTCCGACGACACACGGGTCATGCTGGATGCACTCGCCGCGCTCGGCTGCGGCATCGACCGGGAAGGCAGCACCCTTCGCATCGAGGGACTCGGCGGAAAACTGCGAACGCCTGAAGCCTCGCTGTTCCTCGGCAACGCCGGTACGGCGATGCGCCCGCTCACGGCCGCGCTGGCCCTGCTCGGCGGCAAATTCGAACTGCGCGGCGTGCCCCGAATGCACGAGCGTCCGATCGGCGACCTCGTCGACGCATTGACGCAACTGGGCTGCCACATCGACTACCTCGGCAACCCCGGTTACCCGCCGCTGCGGATTCATCCGGTCGCGCTCGACGCCCTTCAACTCGATGCGCCGATCCGCGTGCGCGGCGACGTTTCCAGCCAGTTCCTCACGGCGCTGTTGCTGGCGCTGCCGCTGGTCGCGCGACGCGACATCGTGATCGACGTGGTCGGCGAGCTCATCTCGAAGCCCTACATCGAGATCACGCTGAACCTGCTCGCACGCTTCGGCATCGCGGTGAAGCGCGACGGTTGGCAACGATTCACGATTCCCGCGGGCAGCGAGTACCGCTCGCCAGGGGACATCCACGTCGAGGCAGACGCATCGTCGGCGAGCTACTTCATCGCGCTTGGCGCCATCGCCAATGGGTCGGGGATCCGGATCGAAGGCGTCGGCGCCGATTCGATCCAGGGCGACATCCGCTTCGTCGAGGCAGCGCGGCAGATGGGCGCCCGGGTCGACAGCGGACCGAACTGGCTCGCGATTTCGCGTGGCGCCTGGCCGCTGAACGCCATCGACATCGACGCAAACCACATTCCCGACGCGGCCATGACGCTCGCCGTGATGGCGCTCTACGCGGACGGCCCCACCACCCTGCGCAACATCGCCAGCTGGCGGGTCAAGGAAACCGATCGCATCGATGCCATGGCCAACGAGCTGCGCAAGCTCGGCGCCACCGTCGAGGACGGCCCTGATTTCATCCGGGTTCATCCGCTGGCCGCCGCAGACTGGCGCGCGGCGAGCATCCGCACCTACGACGACCATCGCGTCGCGATGTGCTTTTCACTGGCGGCGTTCAATCCTGCCGGAGTGGCGGTGCGCGTCCTGGATCCGCAGTGCGTCGCCAAGACCTTCCCGGACTACTTCGAAACCTTGTTCTCGGTGGCCGAGGCCGTCGAGGTGCCGGTCGTCTGCATCGACGGTCCCACCGCATCCGGGAAGGGCACGCTCACGGTCGAAGTGGCGCGACGCCTCGGCTACCACTATCTCGACTCGGGCTCGCTCTACCGCGTGACCGGCCTCGCCATGCGCCGCAACGGCCTGGACGCGAGCCCGGAATACGAGGCCCGGATCGCCGAACTGGCCCGCGCCTTGCCGTTGAGTTTCAGCGAAGGCAACGTGCTGCTGGCCGGCGAGGACGTCAGCGAAGCCATCCGCACCGAATCCGCCGGCATGGACGCCTCCCGCGTCTCAGCGCTGCCCGCGGTTCGCACTGCCCTCCTCGCGCTTCAGCGGAGCTTCCGCCGCCTGCCCGGCCTGGTCGCCGATGGCCGCGACATGGGGACCGTGATCTTCCCCGACGCACAGCTCAAGGTCTACCTCACCGCGAGCGCCGCCCACAGGGCCGAGCGGCGCCATAAGCAATTGATTTCAAAGGGTATTTCCACTACAATCGACAGTCTTCGCGCCGATCTGGAAGCGCGTGACTTCCGGGACTCTTCCCGCAGCGTCGCGCCACTGAAGCCGGCGCCTGACGCCCGCCTCCTGGACAACTCCTTCCTCTCGATCGAGCAATCGGTCGAACAGGTGCTGGACTGGTGGCAGCAAGTACAGCCTTTCAAGTCTTCTTGATCGGCGTTTCGGTCCAGCAGGTCCCCGCCGCGCGACAGCGCACTGGCCTGCTGGTTGTTCAACCTCAACCGGGCTCAAGCCCAAACAACCGCCGTCTCCAGACCAAAAGCCAGCCGCAAGCAATTTCGCATGAGCGTCTGCCAACCCTGCGTGACGGAAGGAAAACACAATGTCTGAATCTTTTGCCGACCTATTCGAAGAATCCCTGAAGCGTTCCGAAATGCGCACCGGCGAGGTCATCACCGCCGAAGTCGTGCGTGTCGAACACAACCACGTCGTGGTCAACGCAGGCCTCAAGTCCGAAGCCTACGTGCCGATCGAAGAGTTCAAGAACGACAAGGGCGAGCTCGAAGTCCAGGCCGGCGATTTCGTTTCCGTTGCCATCGGCAGCGTTGAAAACGGCTATGGCGACACCATCCTCTCGCGCGACACCGCCAAGCGTCTGGCTTCGTGGCTCGCGCTCGAGAAGGCCCTCGAATCCGGCGACTTCGTCACCGGCACGACGAGCGGCAAGGTCAAGGGCGGCCTCACGGTCCTGGTCAACGGCATCCGCGCGTTCCTGCCGGGCTCGCTGATCGACACGCGTCCGATCAAGGACCTGACCCCCTACGAGAACAAGACCCTCGAATTCAAGGTCATCAAGCTCGACCGCAAGCGCAACAACGTGGTGCTCTCGCGCCGTGCCGTGGTCGAAGCCAGCATGGGCGAAGAACGCGCCAAGCTGATGGAGACCCTGAAGGAAGGCGCAGTCGTGCGCGGTGTCGTCAAGAACATCACCGAATACGGTGCGTTCGTCGACCTCGGCGGCATCGACGGTCTGCTGCACATCACCGACATGGCATGGCGCCGCGTTCGCCACCCGAGCGAAGTGGTCCAGGCCGGCCAGGAAATCACCGCCAAGATCCTCAAGTTCGACACCGAGAAGAACCGTGTCTCGCTGGGTCTCAAGCAAATGGGCGACGACCCGTGGATGGGCGTTTCGCGCCGCTACCCGCAAGGCACCCGCCTGTTCGGCAAGGTCACGAACATTGCCGACTACGGCGCGTTCGTCGAACTCGAACCCGGCATCGAAGGCCTGGTGCACGTCTCCGAAATGGACTGGACCAACAAGAACATCGCTCCGAACAAGATCGTTGCCCTGGGCGACGAAGTCGAAGTCATGGTCCTCGAAATCGACGAAGACAAGCGCCGCATCAGCCTGGGCATGAAGCAGTGCAAGGCCAACCCGTGGCAAGAGTTCGCGCAAAACACCAAGCGCGGCGACCGCGTCAAGGGCCCGATCAAGTCGATCACCGACTTCGGCGTGTTCGTGGGTCTGGCTGCCGGCATCGACGGCCTGGTTCACCTGTCCGACCTCTCGTGGAACGAAGCCGGCGAAACCGCCGTTCGCAACTACAAGAAGGGCCAGGAAGTCGAAGCGATCGTGCTGGCTGTCGACGTCGACCGCGAGCGCATCAGCCTCGGCATCAAGCAGCTGGACAGCGATCCGTTCACGACGTTCACGACCGTGAACGACAAGGGCCAGATCGTCACCGGCAAGGTCAAGACCGTGGACGCACGCGGCGCTGAGATCGACCTCGGCGAAGACATCATCGGCTACCTGCGCGCCAGCGAAATCTCCCGCGATCGCGTGGAAGATGCACGCAACGTACTCAAGGAAGGCGACGAAGTCACGGCCGTGGTCGTCAATGTGGATCGCAAGACCCGCAACATCCAGCTGTCGATCAAGCAGAAGGACATGGTCGACCAGCAGGAAGCCATGCAGAGCCTGAGCCAGCAGTCGGCACGCGAAAACGCGGGCACGACCAGCCTGGGCGCCCTGCTGCGAGCCAAGCTGGACAACAGCGACAAGTAAGCTGTGTCGGGGGACAGAGCTGGCTCACAGGCCGCTCTGTCCTTTTTTTTCGTCTCCGTTTTGTCCTGATCCATGACCCGCTCCGACCTTGTCGAAGAACTTGCCGCGCGCTTCGCGCAGCTGACGCATCGCGATGCCGAATACGCCGTCAAGACCATTCTTGACGCGATGAGCGATGCACTGGTGCGCGGGCACCGGATCGAGATCCGCGGATTCGGAAGCTTCACGGTGAACCGGCGCCCACCGCGCATCGGGCGCAATCCGCGCTCGGGCGAGAGCGTGCAGATTCCCGAGAAGCGCGTGCCGCACTTCAAGCCGGGCAAGGCCCTGCGCGAGGCGGTCGATGCACGAACCGTCGAACTCGACGCCGCCAAGCAGAAGCGCGGCTAAGGCGATTGGGGTCCGCGACATGCGGGCATAGAATTCCCCCGCCAACGGGGACGCGCATGAAATACCTCCTGTGGCTGCTCAAGGCAGCCATTTTTTTTACCCTCTTTGCCTTCGCGCTGAACAACCAGCACGACGCGACCGTCTACTTCTTCTTCGGCACCTCCTGGCGCGCCCCGCTGGTGCTGGTGGTGCTCGCGGCGTTCGCGGGCGGACTCGTCGTCGGCGCGCTCGGCATGCTGCCCGGTTGGTGGAAGCATCGCAGCGCCGCGGCGCAGTTGCCCGCCACGCCGCCGCCGACGAACACCGCATCCACGACGCCCGCACAGCCTGCGGTCACCACCGACCTACCCGCCGTACGCCAACATGGACTTTGACCTCAGCTGGTTGCTGCTCGCCATTCCCATCGCATTTGTCCTCGGCTGGCTCGCATCGCGCTTCGACCTCCGGCAACTGAAGATCGAGAACCGTCAAGCGCCAAAGGCCTATTTTCGCGGCCTCAACTTCCTGCTCAACGAACAGCAGGACCAAGCCATCGATGCCTTCATCGAAGCGGTTCAGAACGACCCCGACACACAGGAACTGCATTTCGCGCTCGGCAACCTTTTCCGCCGCCGCGGTGAATACCAGAGGGCCGTGCGCGTCCACGAACACCTGCTCGGGCGCGGCGACCTGAGCCGTGCCGACCGCGACCGTGCCCAGCATGCGCTGGCGCAGGACTTCCTGCGCGCAGGCCTGCTCGATCGTGCCGAAGCCGCACTGCAGAAGCTCGAAGGCACGCGCTACGAAAACGAGGCCAGGCTTTCCCTGCTCGCGATCTACGAGCGTTCGCGCGAATGGGCGCAGGCCGCCGCCGTGGCGCAGAAGCTCGACGAATCCGAACAGGCCAGCTACAGCACCCGCCGGGCCCACCATCTTTGCGAGCAGGCCAACGAACGCGTGGCGGCAGGCGATCTCGACGGGGCAGCCGCGTTGCTGACGCAAGCCGTCGAGTTGGCGCCGCAAGCGCCTCGACCGGCCATCGAGGCAGCCACACTTCAATTGCGCACCGGCGATTCCGCCGCGGCCTTCGACACGCTCGAAGCGCTCAGCGAAACCGCGCCGCTCGCGCTCCCGTTGTACGCCGCGATGCTGCAGCAGGCGGCGGTCGCATCGCAACGGTCGGGCGAAGCGCTGGCGTTGTTGCAACGTCGCTACGTCGCATCACCATCGATCGACGTTCTCGAAGCCATCATCGCGCTCGGCGGCACGCCTGCACTGCCCGACGATGCGCAGTCCACGGCCGTAGCGGTGCCCGAACCACGCGACGGCTACATCGCCCACCTGGCGCATCACCCGTCGCTGGTGGCCGCATCGCGCTGGCTCAGCGGCGAGCGCTTCGAGCATGAGCAGTTCCATCCTCAAGTACAGCGCTCGCTCGACCAGGCCACCCGCCCGCTCATGCGTTACCGCTGCGCGGCGTGCGGTTTCGAAGCCCATCAGTACTTCTGGCATTGCCCAGGCTGCCAGGCCTGGGACAGCTACCCGCCCCGGCGCGTCGAGGAACTCTGAGCGCACAGGGCCAACTCGGCCAGCTTGCACAAAACGCGTTCATCGCTATTATTTCCGCGCCAGTGCGCACAGGGCGCGCGGCGGAACGCTTCGGCGTTTCTATTAAAAAATGTCAGGGAGTTTGTATGTTGAAGAAGATTCTGGCCGTCACGGCCATGCTGTTTGCTGTCGCCTCGTGGGCGGCCGTCGATGCCAACAAGGCGTCGGATGCCGAACTCGATTCGCTCAAGGGCGTCGGGCCCGCCCTCTCCAAGCGCATCATCGAAGCGCGCAAGGAAGGCGAGTTCAAGGACTGGCCCGACTTCATGAGCCGCGTGAAGGGCGTAAAGGAAAAGGCGGCAGCCAAGCTGTCGGCCGAAGGCCTGACAGTCAACGGCAAGCCCTTCAACGATGCGCCGGCACTGAGCAACGTCTCCACCGCCGAACCGAAGAAGGCCGACGAAGCGCCCAAGGCCAAGCAAGCCGACAAGGCCGCTGCCAAGCACTGAGTCCGCCAGTTGCGCGGATGCGGCGGGGCCGCACCGCGCCAGCTTCAAAGGCCGCCATGGGCGGCCTTTTTCGCGTCCGTCACTCGTGAAGCGGGGTCGGTCATGGCAGGGAAATGCCCGAGCGATGGCCCGATATTTGCACGTATGCTCCCCGTCGCCTTTTCACTTTCGCACGTTCTGGAGAGCTCATGAATCACAAGTTCGGCATCGCACTCGCTGGCCTCACGATCGGCGCAGCCGCCTTCGCGCAGACCAAGTGGGACCTGCCCACTGCCTATCCCGCCACCAACTATCACACCGAGAACATCACGCAGTTCGCGAAGGATGTGGACGCGGCGACGGGCGGCAAGCTGAAGGTCACGGTGCATGCCAACGCCTCGCTCTTCAAGGCCCCCGAAATCAAGCGCGCCGTGCAGAGCGGCCAGGCCCAGGCCGGCGAGATCCTGCTTGCCAACTTTGCCAACGAGAACCCGATCTACGCGCTCGACGGCGTGCCCTTCCTTGCGACCACCTACCCCGAGGCGAAGAAGCTGTACGACGCCTCCAAGCCCGCCATGGAGAAGTTGCTTGCGGCGCAGGGCATCAAGGTCCTCTTCATGGTGCCGTGGGCACCACAGGGCATCTACTCGAAGAAGGAGATCGGCTCCGTGGCCGACCTCCGCGGCATCAAGTGGCGCGCCTACAGCCCGGCCACCGCCAAGATCGCCGAGCTGATCGGCGCGCAGCCAGTGCAGATCCAGCAGGCCGAACTCAGCGCCGCGATGGCGACGGGCGTGATCGAGAGCTACATGAGCTCGGGCTCGACGGGTTACGACACCAAGACCTACGAGAGCATCAAGAATTTCTACGACACCCAGGCGTGGATTCCGAAGAACGCGGTGCTCGTCAACCAGAAGGCCTTCGATGCGCTCGACCCGGCGACGAAAGCGGCCGTCACCAAGGCCGCGGCCGATGCGGAAGCACGTGGCTGGAAGGTCGCGCAGGAAAAGAACGATGAGTACAAGCGCCTGCTCGCCGAGCGCGGCATGAAGATCCACAAGCCCTCGCCAAAGCTCGACGCCGACATGCGCCAGGTCGGCGGCATCATGCAGACCGACTGGCTCAAGGCCGCGGGCGCGGATGGCGCCGCCATCGTCGACACGTACAAGAAGTAGGCGATGCGCCGCTTCCTCGACCGTCTCTACGACGGGGCGGGCGCGCTCGCTGCGTTCTGCGTTTTCCTGATCTTCGTGCTGATGATCATCGCCGGTGTCGGCCGGCAGGTGAATTGGCACGTGAGCGGCCTCAACGATGTGGTCGCCTGGCTCTGCGCCGCGGCGGCGTTCTTCGCGATGGCCCATGCCTTCCGTCATGGCGACTTCGTGCGTGTGACGCTGCTGCTCGAAGCGGTGTCGCCGAAGGTCCGCCGCGCGCTCGATGTCACCTGCCTGCTGATTGCCGCGGTGGCCGTGACCTATCTCGCCTATTCGGCCACGAGCTTCACCTGGGAGAGCTACGAGTTCGCGGAGATGGCGACCGGGCTCGTCGTCATCCCGATCTGGATTCCGCAATCGACCTTCGTGCTCGGCTGCTGGCTGCTGCTGATCGCGATGATCGACGAACTGGTCGGCGTCGTGCGCGGCGAGAAGCCCAGCTACCAGCGCGCGGTCGAGGAACGGCACGCGGCCGGCGACTTTTCATCGGACGTCTAAGCCCCCATGCTCGAAACTCTTCTCATGGGCGCGCTGCTGCTCGCCATCATGCTTGTGCTGCTGGCCGGCGGCGTCTGGATCGCGATGACGCTGGCCATCGTCGGCTGGGTCGGCCAAGCCTTCTTCACCAACACGCTGCCGGCCAAGAACCTGTTCTCGTCCTTCTGGGAATCGAACGCTTCCTGGGAACTGGCGGCCCTGCCGCTTTTCATCTGGATGGGCGAGATCCTGTTTCGCACCAAGCTGAGTGAAGAGATGTTCGAGGGCCTGCGCCCCTGGCTCAATCGTGTGCCCGGACGGCTGATGCACACCACGATCCTGGGCTGCGGCGTGTTCGGCTCGGTCTCCGGATCGTCCGCAGCGACCTGCGCCACCATCGCCAAGGTCGCGCTGCCCGAACTCGTGCGCCGCGGCTACAACGAGAAGCTCGCGATCGGCTCTCTCGCGACGGCCGGCACGCTGGGCATCCTCATCCCGCCCTCGATCACGATGGTGGTCTACGCGGTGGCCGCCGATGCATCGATCATCCGTATCTTCCTGGCGGGCTTCCTGCCGGGGCTGCTGCTGATGGTGCTGTTCTCGGGCTACATCGGATGGTGGAGCCTGCGCCATCCGGACCAGGTGCCGCCAGCAGATCCGCCGACGAGCTTCATGGAGAAAATTCGCCTCTCCGGCAATCTGATTCCGTGTGCGCTGCTGATCATCTTCATCGTCTGGGTGCTGGTCGCGGGTTGGGCGACGGCCACGGAATGCGCCGCCTTCGGCGTGCTGGGGTCGCTGGCCATTGCGGCCTGGGGCAAGAGCCTCACGTGGCAGAACTTCAAGGACGGGATCATGGGCGCCACGCGCACCAGTTGCATGATCATGTTCATCCTGGCCGGCGCCGCCTTCCTGACCAAGACCATGGCCTTCACCGGCATCCCGCGGGAACTGGCGGAGTGGGTCGACGGCATGCACCTTTCGCCCTACGCGTTGATCGGCGCACTGGTGCTGGTGTACCTCGTGCTCGGCACCGCGCTCGACGGCATCTCAATGATCGTGCTGACCAGCGCGGTGGTGCTACCGATGATCCAGAAGGCCGGCTTCGACCTCGTCTGGTTCGGCATCTTCATCGTGCTGCTGGTCGAGATCGCGGAGGTCACGCCGCCGGTGGGTTTCAACCTTTTCGTGCTTCAGAACATGACCGGCAAGGACAGCAACGTCATTGCCAAGGCGGCGATCCCCTTCTTCTTTTGCTTGGTCCTTTGCATCGGCTTCATCACGGTGTTCCCGAGCATCGTGACGATCCTGCCCGACCTCGTGATGGGCGCGGAGAAGTAGCCGCGGCGCGGCTGAAGATAATCGCCCGATGCTGCTGAATGTCATCGTCATCTGCGCCGCCGCCTGCGTCGGCGCGCTGCTGCGCTGGGGCTTCCAGATGTGGCTCAACCCGGGCGGCCTGCTTCCGTGGGGCACGCTCGCTGTGAACCTGATCGGTGGCTATCTCGTCGGGGTGGCTGTCGCCGGATTCACCGCATTGCCCGACATCGATCCCACCTGGCGCCTGCTGGTGATCACCGGATTCCTGGGCACCCTGACCACCTTCTCCAGCTTCTCCGCAGAAGTCGTCAGCATGCTCGTCGGTGGACGTCCCGGCCTTGCGCTGGGCACCGCGGCCATGCATCTGGGCGGCTCGCTTCTGCTGACCTGGCTCGGCTTTCGCACGGTGCAGCATTTCGTCGCCTAGTTCGCAGAGGTAGTCGGCCGAGGGGCGGTCGATAGAATCGATCGCGATGCCCCTTGTCCTCCTCGTCGCCCTTCCCTTCATCGCCAGCGTGCTCGCGGCCCTGCTGCCGTCCGACGCGCGCAACCGGGAATCGACACTGGCCGGCCTGGTCGCACTGGGATGCGCGATTCAGGCAGCGTGGTTCTTTCCGGAGCTCGCGCACGGCAACGTGATCCGGCAGGAGATCCAGTGGCTGCCCGGACTCGGCCTAGATCTTTCCTTCCGCATGGACGGCTTCGCGTGGCTGTTCTGCATGCTGGTGCTGGGCATCGGCGCGCTGGTGGTGCTCTATGCGCGCTACTACATGTCGGCCTCAGATCCGGTACCGCGCTTCTTCTCGTTTCTCCTTGCCTTCATGGGCGCGATGATGGGCGTGGTGCTCTCGGGCAACCTCGTGCAGATGGTGCTGTTCTGGGAGCTGACGAGCCTGTTCTCCTTCCTGCTGATCGGCTACTGGCACCACCGGCGCGATGCGCGGCGCGGCGCCAGCATGGCACTCGTGATCACCGGTGCGGGCGGCCTGTGCCTGCTGGCCGGCGTGCTGATCCTGGGGCGCATCGTCGGCAGCTACGAACTCGACGTGGTGCTCGCTTCGGGCGACCTGGTCCGCGCGCATCGGCTCTACCCCGTCGCACTCGTGCTGGTGCTGCTCGGCGCCTTCACAAAGAGCGCCCAGTTCCCCTTCCACTTCTGGCTGCCGCGCGCCATGGCCGCCCCGACACCCGTCTCGGCCTATCTGCATTCGGCAACGATGGTGAAGCTCGGCGTGTTCCTGATGGCGCGCCTGTGGCCGGTACTCTCCGGCACCGAGCAATGGTTCTGGCTCGTGGGCGGCGCGGGCGCCATCACGCTGCTGCTCGGCGGCTACGTGGCGATGTTCCAGCGCGACCTCAAGGCGCTGCTGGCCTACTCGACCATCTCGCACCTCGGGCTCATCACGCTGCTGTTCGGACTCAACAGTCCCCTCGCGGCCGTCGCGGCGGTCTTCCACATCATGAACCACGCGACCTTCAAGGCATCGCTGTTCATGGCGGCGGGCATCATCGACCACGAAAGCGGCACGCGCGACATCCGCAAGCTCAGCGGCCTGCTCAAGCTGATGCCGATGACCGGCACGCTGGCGATCATCGCGAGTGCGTCGATGGCCGGCGTGCCCTTGCTCAACGGCTTCCTGTCGAAGGAGATGTTCTTCGCAGAGACCGTCTTCATCGAGTCGTCGCCGTGGGTCAACCGAAGCCTGCCGGTCATCGCTACCATCGCCGGCATCTTCAGCGTTGCCTACTCGGCGCGCTTCGTGTTCGACGTGTTCTTCGGCCCGCCCTGCGGCCCTCCGGACGTGCCGAAGCAGCCGCACGAGCCGCCGCACTGGATGCGCGTGCCGGTCGAGTTGCTGGTTCTGATCTGCCTGGTGGTCGGCATCGCGCCGGCATGGTCGGTGGGCGCGTTCCTCGCCACGGCCGCCACGCCTGTGGTCGGCGGCGAACTGCCAGCGTACAGCCTCGCCTTGTGGCATGGCTTCAATCTGCCGCTGCTAATGAGCTTCATCGCGCTGGCGGGCGGTGCGGCGCTCTACCTGCTCCAGCGACGCAGCCGCGCGCGCGGGGCGCTCGAGCGCACGCCGCTATTCCACGGCCTCGACGGCCAACGGGTGTTCGAGAACGTCCTCGCGCGACTCAGCGAGGCCGGACGTCGAAGCCGTCGCCTGCTGGGCACGCGGCGGCTGCAGACGCAGTTGCTGCTGCTCTTTGCGGTCGCGGTCGCGGGCGCGGGGGCGTCGCTCTGGTTCATGCCGGCCGCGCGAGGTTCGCGCGAGTTGCTGCCCTTCTCGACGATGTTCGCGATGACGTGGCTCATCGGCTGCGTCTGCGCGATCGCCGCGGCGTGGCAAGCCAAGTTCCATCGCCTCGCATCCCTGATGCTGACCTCGGCCGCCGGACTGGTGTGCTGCACCACCTACATCTGGTTCTCGGCGCCGGACCTCGCGTTGACCCAACTCGTGGTCGAAGTCGTGACGACGGTGCTGATCCTGCTCGGACTGCGATGGCTGCCGATGCGCACCGCGAAGCCGGAGCCCATCCGCGCGCTGCTGCGACCATGGGGACGCCGCGGACGCGACCTGGTCGTGGCCACCGCAGCCGGCGCCGGCATGGCCGCGATCGCGTGGACCGTCATGACCCGGCCGTTCCCGGAGAGCATCTCGCCGTTCTTCCTCGACAACGCCTTGTTCCTGGGCGGAGGAACCAACGTGGTCAACGTGATGCTCGTCGACTTCCGCGGCTTCGACACCTTGGGCGAGATCACCGTGCTGGGCGTCGTCGCGCTCACGGTGTATGCGCTGCTGCGGCGCTTCCGCCCGGCGCCCGAATCGATGGCACTGCCCCTGCAGCAGCGCATACAGCCCGACGACGGCATCAGCGACCTGCTCAATCCGCGCCGCGCGAAGGACACCGCGGTCGGCTATCTCATGGTGCCCGCCGTGCTGGTCCGGCTGCTGCTGCCGCTGTCGGTCCTGGTGTCGGTCTATTTCTTCATGCGCGGCCACAACCAGCCGGGCGGCGGCTTCGTCGCGGGGCTGGTGATGTCGGTCGCCCTGCTGCTGCAGTTCATCGTCTCAGGCACCGAGTGGGTCGAAGAGCACCTGCGCATCTATCCGCGGCGCTGGATCGCGATCGGGCTGATGCTCGCGCTGGCCACCGGTGGCGGGGCCGTGGTGCTGGGCTACCCCTTCCTCACCACGCACACCGCGCATTTGCACCTGCCGCTGCTGGGCGAAGTGCACGTGCCCAGCGCGCTGTTCTTCGACATCGGCGTGTTCTCGCTGGTGCTGGGCGCGACCATGCTGATCCTCACCTCGCTCGCCCACCAATCGATCCGCAGTCACCGCTGGGTGGACGAGCAGGCCGAAAAGGAAGCGGAGCGCCTCGCGGCCGAAGCGGAGGGAGCGGGCTGATGGAAATCGTCCTCGCCATCGCCATCGGCGTCCTCACAGGCTCGGGCGTGTTCCTCGTGCTGCGTCCCCGCACCTTCCAGGTGATCATGGGCCTCACGTTGATCTCCTATGCGGTCAATCTCTTCATCTTCAGCATGGGCCGCCTGAAGGTCGACAGCGAGCCGGTGCTGATCCCCGGCTTCACGGCCACGCTCGCCAACACGGCGGACCCCATGCCGCAGGCGCTGGTGCTCACGGCGATCGTGATCGGCTTCGCGATGACCGCGCTGTTCCTGGTCGTGCTGCTGGCCTCGCGCGGGCTCACCGGCACCGACCATGTCGATGGCCAGGAACGGCGGGGGCAGCAGGAATGACCGACATGTCCCACCTGCTCGACCGGCTGCTCGAATTCAGCATGCCGCACCTGGTGGCCGTGCCGATCCTGGTGCCGATGCTGACGGCCGCGCTGATGCTGATGCTCGGCGAGCACCGCCGCCGCACCAAGTCCGCCCTCAGCGTGGTGTCGGGCCTGATCGGCCTGCTGACCGCGCTCGCGCTGTTGCACTGGGTGAATGCGGCGGACACCGGCAGCGGGCCCGGCTCGATCGGTGTCTACCTGCCGGGCAACTGGCGCGCGCCCTTCGGCATCGTGCTGGTGGCGGACCGGCTCTCGACCATGATGGTCGCGCTCACCGGCGTGGTGGCGTTCGCGGCGTCCATCTATTCGACCTCGCGCTGGGACCGCGCGGGGGTGCACTTCCACCCGTTGCTGCAACTCCAGCTCATGGGACTGAACGGCGCCTTCCTGACGGGCGACCTCTTCAACCTCTTTGTCTTCTTCGAGGTGATGCTGGCCGCGTCCTATGGCCTGCTGCTGCATGGCTCCGGGCGCCTGCGCGTGCAGGCCGGCCTGCACTACCTGGCGATCAACCTGGCCGCGTCGTCGCTGTTCCTGGTCGGCGCCGCGCTGCTCTATGGCGTGACGGGCACGCTCAACATGGCCGATCTCGGCGTGCGCATCGCGCAGCTTGGGCCTGCCGACCGCGGACTGGTCCATGCTGCGGCTGCCATCCTCGCGACGGCCTTCTTCGCCAAGGCCGGCGCATGGCCGCTCAACTTCTGGCTGGTTCCGGCCTATAGCGCCGCCGTGTCGCCGGTGGGCGCCGTGTTCGCGCTGCTGACCAAGCTGGGCATCTACACCATCCTGCGGTTGTGGACCCTGCTGTTCGCGCCCGACACCGGGGCATCCGCACAGTTCGGCCAGTGGGTGCTGGTCACGGTCGGCCTCGCCACGCTGTTCGTCGCGGCGCTCGGCATCCTCGGGACGCAACGGCTGTCCAATCTCGCCGGCTTCAGCGTACTGGTCTCGGCCGGCACCTTGCTGGCAGCCATCGGCTTCGGCCAGCCGGCCATGTGGGCGGGCGCGCTCTATTACCTGCTGAGCTCGACGCTGGCGGCGAGCGCATTCTTCCTGCTGATCGACATGATCGAGCGTTGGCGCAACGCCGGCATGAGCATCGCGCCGCACGAGGCGGCGGGCGATGCGCCCTTCCTGTCGGAGGACCTGCAGCGTCTCGACGACGTGAACCTCGACGACGATGCGCAGGCGCTCTACGGGCGCGCCATTCCGGCCGGCGTGGCCTTTCTCGGCCTCAGCTTCGTCGGCTGCACGCTGCTGCTCACGGGCCTGCCGCCGTTGTCCGGCTTCGTCGGCAAGTTCGCGATGCTGTCGAGCCTGCTGGGCGCCGAACACGTCTCGCCGGCCGGATGGGCCTTCATGGTGCTGCTGCTCGTCTCGGGCTTCCTCACCTTGCTGGCCTTGGGCCGCACCGGCATCCGTCATTTCTGGACCCAGACGCATGCGACCATGCCCGCGCTGCCTGCGCTCGAAGTGCTGCCGGTCGCAGCGCTGCTCGCGGCCTGCTTCGCGTTGACCTGGGAGGCAGGGCCCGTGATGCAGCACGCCGCCGCCACCGCCGAAGGGCTGCGTTCACCGACCGCCTATCGCGAAGCGGTGCTCGGCGCCCGGCAGGTCCCCAGCCCCGCGCCCAAGCCTGGAGCCGCGAAATGAAGCGCTGGATACCGTCGCCGCCGCTTTCGATGGGACTCTTCGTCGTCTGGCTGCTGCTGAACCAGGCGCTGGACGCGGCGACGCTCCTGGTCGCGGCGATCTTCGCCATCGTGGTGCCGCTGCTGACCCAGTCGCTGCGTCCGGCGCGATCGCTGAAGATACGCCGGCCGGGCCTGGCGCTGCGGCTCAGCGGCGTCGTCCTCTACGACCTGGTGCATTCGGCGCTCACGGTGGCGCGCCTGCTGCTCACCCGACGAAACGCCAGCATGACGCCGCGTTTCGTCCGCGTGCCGCTCGAGATGCGCGACCCCAACGCACTGGCGGCGCTGGCGATGATCCTGTGTCTCACGCCAGGCACTGCCTGGGGCGAAATCTCCTTCGACCGGTCGAGCCTGCTGATCCATGTCTTCGACGTGGAAGACGAACAGGCCTTCATCGCCATGATCAAGTCGCGCTATGAGCGCCCGCTGATGGAGATCTACGAACCATGACCCCGATCCTCTTCTGGGCGCTCAAGTTCGCGCTGCTGCTGCTGGCGGTGGCCATGCTGTGCGCCGTCACGCGATTGCTCATCGGCCCCACCGCGCAGGACCGCGTGATGGCGCTGGACTGCCTCTACATCAACGGCATGCTCATGATGCTGGTGCTCGGCATCGTGTATGCGAGCAACGTGTACTTCGAGGCCGCGATGCTGATCGCGCTGTTCGGCTTCGTGGGTTCGACCGCCCTGGCGAAGTTCCTGCTGCGCGGCGAGGTGATCGAATGATGCCGGGAGCAAGGTCATGAACGATTTCATCGTAGGCCCGCTGCCGCTCTGGGCGGAGATCCTGACCGCGGTGTTCGCGGTGATCGGCGCGGCGTTCGCTGCCATCGGCTCGTTCGGACTGGTTCGCCTTCCCACCTTCTTCCGCCGCATCCATGCACCGACGCTGGGCGCCACGGTCGGCGTGTGGTGCACCACGATCGCCACGATCGTCTACTTCTCGGTGCAGGGCGGCAGCCTCTTCCTGCACGCTTCGCTGATCGCTCTCTTCGTTGCGCTGACCGCGCCGGTGACGACGATCTTCCTGATGCGCGCTGCACTATTCCGGGAACGTCAGAAAGGCGGCGACGTTCCCTCGCCCGATCGCGCACGGACGTAGCGTGCTTTCGCAGGGTCTCCTCCTCGTCCATCGGTATAGGTTCGACCGGTCCCAATGGGCCTACCGCCCCCCGGTCGCCGGGGGGAGCATCTGATCGGCACAAGCCGCTGATCGGACGCTGATCGGAATACCCATGGCAGGCATCCTTGTCGGACGCGAAAACTCCAGGCCCATCGAGCTTCACTACGATGACCAAGGCACGGGGCCGCCCGTCGTGCTCATCCACGGCTGGCCGCTGGGCAGCGATTGCTGGGAGAAGCAGACGCATGCCTTGCTCGACGCCGGTCATCGCGTCATCGCCTACGACCGCCGGGGCTTCGGCCGGTCGAGCCGCACCGTCAGCGGATACGACTACGACACCCTCGCCGAAGACCTCGACCGCCTGCTGAAAGTGCTGGATCTGCGCGACGCCGCGCTCGTCGGCTACGGCATGGGCGCCGGCGAAGTCACGCGCTATCTCGGAACCTTCGGGTCGGACCGCGTGAGCCGGGCAGTGTTGGTCGCCGCCCTGCCGCCGCTTCTCTTCAAGGCCAACGACGCCTCCGACGGACTCGATCGAAGCAGCCTCGAAGACATGCGCACCGCACTGGGCAAGGACCGCCCCGCGTTCCTCAGGACCTTCCTCGAACAGGCCCACAACTTCGACGCTCTCGCCGGCACGCTCGTGAGCGAAGAGAGCATTCGCGCCAACTGGCAGTTCGCGCTCCATACCTCCGCCACCGGCGCGTTCGAAGGACTTGCTGCGTGGCTGACTGACTTTCGGGACGACTTGCGTCGCATCGACGTGCCGACGCTGGTCATCCACGGCGACGCCGATCGCGTGTATCCCGTGCAGCTTACCGGGCTGCCCTTGTCGCAAGGCATCGAGGGCGCTCGCCTGGTGGTCCTGCAAGATGCTCCGCATGGCCTGCTCTGGACCCATGCGCAGGAAGTGAATGCGGAACTGATCCGGTTCCTGGCCTGAGGTATTGGCCGCCAGGCATAGTCCCCATTCCTACCCAGGGCGCTTGGCCTCCGCGGCGCGAAGGAGGATCATGCAACGCTTGTTCGATGTTTTTGCGGAGTTTCCAGATGAAGAAGGTTCTTGCTTTGACTGTCGCTTTGGCCGTCGGTGAACTGCTCGCCCTTGGCGCGCACGCACAGGTGATGGGCACCGACGACAAGGCCGCTGCCCGCACCGAGCGCAGGATCGAAGGCTCGGAAGCCGCTCGCGGACCACAGATCGGCGAAGGCCAGCCGATTCCCGCCCCCGCGCCGAAGACCACCGCCAGCCAACGTTCCGCCGCCCGCGCCGAGCGCAGGATAGTCGGGGCCGAAGCGGCCCGGGGCCCTCAGCTGGGCGAAGGCGATCCCATCCCGCAGGCCGAGCCCAAGGTGTCGAGCACCGAACGCTCCTCGGCCCGCAAGTCGCGCAGGTCGACGGCCGCGCAGGCCAACAAGTCCGGCGAGATCAAGTCCAAGGGCGAGCAGAGCTACTGAGGCGGAAGCGGCGCCCACTGCGCCAGCAAGGCATCGGCCGCCTGCAGGTCCGTCGTGCCGAAGCCCTCGGTGAAGCGCGCCCTCACCGATCCGAGCAACGCGCACGCCGCTGCCACCTGCCCCTGCTCGTTCCACAGGCGGCCGAGGCTGGTCGCGGTGCGCAATTCCCACGACAGCGCACCCTGGCGGCGCGCCAGTTCGATCGATCGCTGGAAGAGCGCTTCCACATCGCTCGACGCGGCACCACGGGCCTTCAGGTTTTCGCCATGCGCCCGGAGGATCTCCGGCGCGCACCACCCGACACTGCCGCTGTCGACGCGCTCGACACTCCCGAGACCGACCTGCGCCGCGACGATCGTGCAGAGCATGTCCGACTGCTTGTGGTCCGAGGCAGGAACGACGGGCGTTCGATGCGCCATCGCCCGTTCGTAGTTTTGCGCCCACGATTGCCAGTATTCGAGCGCGTATTTGGTGGATTGCTCGCGCAATGCCTGGGTCATGCGCCGCGCGGCGGCGATGTCACCCGACCAAAGCGCCACCGGGCATGCCGCCCATGCCAGCGCATGGCAGACGCCAAAGGCGACGTCGGACAGCGCGAACTCCAGGGCTTCGCCGGCCATGTCCGCGGCCTGTTCCGGATACCCCTCGATCCACAGGATGCGCGACAGGACGATGCGCATCGACACCCGGCGATCCACCGACGGGAGCTTGCTCTTCGCGAACTGGAGCCGCTCCAGCGGGCGGTCCAGCACGCGCCCGGCGTAGTCGCGCGCCGTCGCATGGTTGCCGAGGCAATGCTGTGTCTGGGCCAGCATCCGGTCGGTGACCAGCACCGCCACCGCGTCGGCATCGGCCTTGGCCGCAGCGGCCATCATGTCGGCCACGCGAAGGGACTCGGCATAGTCCGCGGAAGTGAAGGCGCCCAGCCACAGGCCGAACAGCGATTCGATCTTGTGCTGCGTCTGCCCGGTCTGTTCCGCCAGTTCGAAGGCACGGCGGAACGCGCGCATCGCCACGTCGTGCTCGCCACGCGTCTGGTCCGCGAAGGCGCCGAGAACCACGTTCAGGCGAAGCTCCACCAGGGGCTGCGGCGTTTCGAGGCACGCAATGTCGCTGAGCGCACGCTCGACGCGAACACGGTATTCATCGAGCAGCGACAGCTGATGCGCCAGCGACGTTGATGCCTCCGTCAGTCGCACGCCGAGTGCGGGATCACCGGCAAGTGAAAAGGCCCAGTCCAGGGCGGCGCGCACCTCGTCGATCAGCCGGCCGTAGGTCGCCAGCCATTGCGCGCGCACCGTCGCCGGCGAATCGACGTCCGTGGCGACGAGCAGTTCGCAGAGGTGCTCCGCGTGCCTGCGGCTGATCTTCGGCCCCTCGTCGCTGCGGAACAGCTTCTCCAGCGCATACGTCCGCGTGGTGTCGAGCAGCCGGTACCGGGTGACTTCGTCGTTCACATCCACCGTGACGAGCGACTTGGCGGCCAGCGCGGTGAGATCACCAAGCACATCGACGGCACCAAAGTCGCTGTCGACCGCGACTGCGCCCGCCGATTCGAGTGTGAAGCCGCCCTTGAAGACCGCGAGGCGCCGCAGCGTGACCCGCTCGCTGTCGGACAGCAGTTCATAGCTCCAGTCGAGCAGGGCACGCAAGGTCTGGTGCCGCGCCAGCACCGTGCGGCGACCGCTGGTCAGGAGCCGGAAGCGGTCGTCCAGCCGCGCAACGAGTTCACGGATGCCGAAGAAGCCCACACGCGCCGCGGCCAGTTCGATCGCCAGCGGAAGTCCGTCGAGCCTGCGGCACAGTTCCCCAGCCAGCGGCGCATCTGCGTCGGTCAGTTCGAAGCTGTCCAGCGTCGCCACGGCGCGTTCGACGAAGAGTTGGACGGCCGGGAACCCCATGGCTGCGGCCGCGCTGAGATGGACCGATTCCGGCGGTGCCGCCAGGGCGGCCAGCCGGACCACGCGCTCACCCTCGGCCCGGAGCGGCTCGCGGCTTGTCGCGAGGAGATGGATGCCGGGCGCTGACTTGAGCACGCGCACCGCGAGCGCGGCGGCAGCCTCGATCACGTGCTCGCAGTTGTCGAGCACGATCAGCAGGCGCTTGTCCCGCAGATGCGTGACCAGCCCCGAGACCGGATCGTCGATGGCCACCGAGACATCGAGCGCCGCGGCCAGCGCGCTCGGCACCAGTCGCGGATCCGCGAGCAGCGCGAGGTCGACGAAGCGGGCGCCATGCGGGTAGCTTGCCAGCGTGTCCTCCGCCACCGCGAGCGCCAGCGTGGTCTTGCCCATGCCGCCAGGGCCCACCACGCTGACGAAACGATGACGCGGCAGTGCTTCCGCCAGCGATTCGACAAACTGGGAGCGACCGATCATGCGGGTGAGGCGCACGGGCAGGTTGTGGTTCGGCCGGTCGGCCGGGGCGGGCGATTCGCTCGCGGCGATGCGCTCCGAAGGTCGGAAAACCGGTGCGACGAAGCAGTAGCCCCGGCCCGGCACGTTGGTGATGTAGCGCAGGCCTTCCTGGCCGTCGCCGAGCGCCCGGCGCAGGGCGGCGATGTGCACGCGCAGGCTGTTTTCCTCCACGACCGTGTCCGGCCAGGCATGGGCGATCAGTTCGTCCTTGCTCACGACGTCGCCCGCCCGTTCGGCCAGGACGGTCAGGATGTCGAAGGCGCGGCTGCCCAGGCGCAGCGGCTTGTCGCCTTCGAGCAGCAACTTCTGGGAGCGCACGAGGCGGAAAGGGCCGAAATGCAGGGCGCTCTCGATGATGGGCTGGAGGACTTCAGTCATGGAATGTGTGCGGCAGGGTGCGGGCCGCGGCCTTCCTGATCAGGCTCGAAGCGCAAAGGACCAGAGAGAGCGAGACGATACCCGCGAACACACCGCCCAGGCGCAGCAATGCGGGCCCATCGTCCACGGTCCACCCCCCGTCCTGCACGAACACCATCAGGAAGGCGACGCTGAACTGCACGGCCATGTACCGGACGCTGACGTCACCGGCCTGCAGATACGCGCCCAGCCACACCCCGATGCCCAGCACGAGCTGGCACCACAACGGTTTTTGCTCGATCAGCGGCAGCAAGGCGAACGCGATCGCGCCCGCGAGCAGGCATCCGGCGAAGCGCTGCACCATGCGCTTCGTCACCGAGGTCTGCGTTTCGGCGACGCTCGCGCCGATGGGAACGACGAGGACGGCGATCGCCGTCACGAGCGCCTGCGGAAACGCTCGCAGTTCCTGCAGCAGGACGAAGACGGCCAGCAGGGCGACCGCGCATGCGCCATGCAGTGCATGCAGCGCGGCGCTGCGACGGTCCGGATGCGCGGCTTGTGCCTGGACCGGCGAGGCCGCCGGTTCTGTCGTCGGGGGCGGTTGCTGTCGCCTGGCCAATGCCGCGATGAACCGGCGCTCGGTCAGGCCTGCGACGACGACACACGCCACAGTCCCGAGCATGATGTTGGCGACGCGCTCCAGCGCGAACCCGGCCAGGTCGGCTCGCAGGTTCAACGCCTCGCACATCACCATCACGAAGGTCACCAGGGCCAGGACCCACGCATAGCTGTGCTTGAACATCAGGGCTGCGAACAGCCCGGCCCATGCAGCAGCGGCAATCAACAGCACGAAAGCGACGGGATGCCCGGCCAGTGGCGGCCCCAGGACGAACCCGCTTGCCGCCCCGACCAGGGTGCCGACGATGCGCAGCACTCCCCGGTACAGCGACGCACCGACGCCCTCCTGCATGACGACGAATGCGCTGATCGCTGCCCACCACGCGTCGTGCAGTCCCAGCGCGTGCGCAGCGCTCACGGCCATCGCAACCGACAACACCGGCCGCAGCGCCTGCAGCGCGCGCGGGCTTCGAAACGAGAACGCCCTGGCTTCGCCGAGCACGCCGACGCCCATGTCGCGGATCACGGCAAAACGGCTCATGCGACCATTTTGGCGAACGTGGCCTGCACCATCCTGACAGGCACACGCGCCTGCCGGCATGATGGCGCGCATGCATCTTTCCGAACTGCTCCAGCAATATGGCTATGCCGCCGTCTTCCTCGCGGGGCTGTTCGAGGGCGAAACCATCCTCATGCTCGGCGCCTTCGCGGTGCACCAGGGCTATCTTTCGCTGCTGCCGCTGATCGCCTGCGGCGCCGCGGCGGCCTTCGTCACCGACCAGTTCTACTTCCACCTCGGGCGGCGGAAAGGCATGGACCTGCTGGTCGGTCGGCCGAAGCTCAAGGCCCACATTGCGCGCGTCGACGGGTTCGTGTCGCGTCATCCGGTGGCGACGATCTTCCTGATGCGGTTCGCATGGGGATTGCGCATCGCACTGCCGGCCACGCTGGGCATGGGCCGGATGTCAGCGACGGTCTATGCCGCGCTGGACGCGACGTCGGCCATCGTCTGGGCGACAGTGGTGAGCGTTTTCGGCATCAAGCTGACAGGGTGGGCCCACGCATGGGTCGGGCACCTGAGGCCGTACGAGCACAGGCTGATCATTGCCGCGCTCGTCATCACGCTGGCGGTCGCGCTGTTCAAGCAGTGGCGTTCCCGGCGATGAGCCGTGCCACCGCCCGGGCTCAGTCGCGGATTTCGAGCGCGCGGTTGACCCGGAGAGCAACGAGCGTGCAGACCGCGCCCGACAGCAAGTAGACGCTCACGTAGCCCAGCCCGAAGTTCGCAGACAAGCCAAGGGCCACCAGCGGCGCGAAGGCGGCGCCGACCAGCCATGCCAGGTCGGAGGTCAGTGCGGCGCCGGTGTAGCGGTACTTCGACTCGAAATTGGCGGTGACGGCACCGGCCGCCTGGCCGTACGACAGGCCCAGGAGCGCGAAGCCAAGCAGGATGAAGACGTCCTGACCGAGGCGGCCGCCATCGAGCAGCGTCGGAGCGAACCCGCTGAAGACCGCGATCAGCGCGGCAAGGCTGCCCAGCGTCTGACGTCGCCCCACACGGTCGGCGATGAGGCCCGAGGCAACGATGCCGATGGCTGCGATCACGGCGCCGATCATCTGGATCACCAGAAATTCCGTGATCGACTGGTTCGAATACAGGGTGATCCACGACAGAGGGAACACGGTGATCAGGTGGAACAGCGCATAGCTCGCCAGCGCCGCGAAGGCGCCGATGACGATGTTGTAGCCCTGCGACCGCGTCAGCTCGACCACGTTGGTCGGCTGCAGTTCGCGTGCCTCGAGCAGCCGGTCGTACTCGTTGGTCGACACCAGGCGCAGCCGGGCGAAGAGCGCGACCACGTTGATGGCAAACGCAACGTAAAAGGTGTAACGCCATCCCCAATCGAGGAAATCCTCGGTCGTCAGGCTGGAGTAGAGGTATGCGAAGAGCGCACTGGCCAGGAAAAACCCGACCGGCGCACCGAGCTGCCCGAGCATCGCGTACCAGCCGCGGCGGTTGGCCGGTGCGTTAAGCGCCAGCAGCGAGGGCAGGCCGTCCCACGAGCCGCCCAGCGCCAGGCCCTGCCCCACGCGCAGGATCGACAGCAGCACGATCGACGCGAAGCCCATGGTCGCGTAGCCCGGCAGGAAGGCCATCCCGGCGGTCGAGATGCCCAGCAGGAACAGCGCGATCGTCAGCTTGGCCTCGCGCCCGAAGCGGCGCTGCACGGCCATGGAGATCACCGTGCCGAAGGGCCGCGCAATGAACGCGAACGAGAAGATGACGAAGGCGAAGAGCGTGCCTTCGAGCCGGTTCTCGAACGGGAAGAACACCGCCGGGAAGACCAGGACCGAGGCGATCCCGTAGACGAAGAAGTCGAAGTATTCGGACGCGCGTCCGATGACCACGCCGACCGCGATCTCCGAAGGAGTGACGTGGGAGTGATCCGAATCGGAACCCTCGTGGAGGGTTTCGTGCAACGGGGACTCGGTGCTGGAGGGACTGATGCCGGACATCATCATTTCTGCTGTGGTTCGTATGTCATGTACATGACGAGCGTCTCACCGAATGAAGATTGCCGCCATAGGACAAAACGTCCAATATGCGGCACGCGCCAAAACAAGTAGATTGTGGTCTCTTTGCGCCTCCTACGCTCATCCTTCGGCATGCCTCCCCTCAAGAACCTTCGCGGACTGCTCCTGCTCCCGCTCGCCATGTTGGCGGGCTGCAACACGGTGGTGCTGAACGCGTCAGGCGACGTCGCCCGCCAGCAGGGCAACCTGATCGTCATCTCCACCGTCCTGATGCTGTTGATCATCGTGCCCGTCCTGGCACTGATCGCCTTCTTCTCCTGGAAGTACCGGCAATCCAACAAGGAAGCCAACTACTCGCCGGATTGGGACCATTCCACCGAACTCGAACTGGCCATCTGGGCGGCGCCCCTGCTGATCATCATCGCCCTGGGCGCGATCACCTGGATCAGCACGCACACGCTCGACCCCTACCGGCCCTTGCGTCGCATCGATGTCCAGCGCCCCGTGCCTGAAGGCACCAAGCCACTGACCGTCGAAGTCGTTGCGCTGGACTGGAAGTGGCTGTTCATCTATCCGGAGCAAGGCATCGCCACGGTAAACGAACTGGCCGCGCCGGTCGACCGCCCGATCGTCTTCAAGATCACCGCCTCGTCGGTCATGAACTCGTTCTTCATCCCGGCCCTGGCAGGTCAGATCTACGCCATGCCCGCCATGGAGACCAAGCTCAACGCCGTCATCAACGAGCCGGGCGAGTTCGAAGGCTTTTCCGCCAACTACAGCGGCGCAGGCTTTTCGGGCATGCACTTCAAGTTCCACGGCCTGAGCAACGCCGACTTCGACCAGTGGGTGCAAAAGGCCAAGGCAGGCGGCGGCGAGTTGAGCCGCGAGCGCTACACCGAGATCGAGCGCCCCAGCGAGCGCGATCCCGTGCAGCGCTTCGCCGCAGTCGCACCGGACCTGTATGACGCCATCCTCAATCGCTGCGTCGACAAGAGCAAGATGTGCATGAAGCAGATGATGGCCATCGACGCGAGTGGTGGCCTGAGCGGCCCGGTGGGCGCCTACAACATCACCACGAAGCCTTGGCAGGCAGACCAGAAGAATTCTCCGATCCGAACCTATGTCACGGCAATGTGCACGGTCGACGATCCCGCCGGCATGTCCATTCCGCGTAGCAACCTTCGCATCCAAGAGTAAAGATGCCTGACCATCCTGACCTGACGAGGCTCGTCTTCGGCCGCCTCACCTGGGACGCGATCCCATTCCATGAGCCGATCCTGCTGGTGACCTTCATCGCCGTGGCCATCGGCGGTGCGGCGATTCTTGCCGCGATCACCTACTTCCGGGTGTGGGGCACCCTGTGGCGCGACTGGATCACCAGCATCGACCACAAGAAGATCGGCATCATGTACATCATCCTCGGCCTGGTGATGTTGCTGCGCGGCTTCTCCGACGCGATCATGATGCGCGCCCAGCAGGCGATCGCCTTCGCCGACAACGCGGGCTTCCTGCCACCGCACCACTACGACCAGATCTTCACGGCGCACGGCGTGATCATGATCTTCTTCGTGGCGATGCCACTGGTCACCGGCATGATGAACTACGTCGTGCCGCTGCAGATCGGCGCACGCGACGTGGCCTTCCCCTTCCTGAACAACTTCAGCTTCTGGATGACCACCTTCGGCGCCGGCCTCGTGATGGCGTCGCTGTTCGTCGGCGAGTTCGCCCGCACCGGATGGCTCGCGTATCCGCCTCTGTCCGGACTTCAGTTCAGTCCGGACGTGGGGGTCGACTACTACATATGGTCCCTGCAGATCGCCGGGGTCGGCACCTTGCTGTCCGGCGTCAACCTGATCGCGACCATCGTGAAGATGCGCGCCCCGGGCATGACGCTGATGAAGATGCCGGTGTTCACCTGGACCGCGCTGGCCACCAACATCCTGATCGTTGCCGCATTTCCGGTGCTGACGGCCGTGCTCGCGCTGCTCTCGCTGGACCGCTACGTCGGCACGAACTTCTTCACCAACGACCTTGGCGGCAACGCCATGATGTACGTGAACCTGATCTGGATCTGGGGCCACCCGGAGGTGTACATCCTGATCCTGCCGGCCTTCGGCATCTTCTCCGAAGTGGTGGCGACCTTCTGCGGCAAGCGCCTCTTCGGCTACGCGTCGATGGTCTACGCCACGCTGGTGATCACCATCCTGTCGTACCTCGTGTGGCTGCACCACTTCTTCACGATGGGCTCCGGTGCCAGCGTGAACTCGTTCTTCGGGATCACCACGATGATCATCTCGATCCCGACGGGCGCGAAGATCTTCAACTGGCTGTTCACGATGTACAAGGGCCGCATCCGCTTCGAGCTGCCGATGATGTGGACCATCGCGTTCATGGTCACCTTCGTGATCGGCGGCATGACGGGCGTGCTCCTGGCGGTGCCGCCGGCCGACTTCGTTCTGCACAACAGCCTGTTCCTGATCGCGCACTTCCACAACGTGATCATCGGCGGCGTGCTGTTCGGCATGCTGGCCGGCATCACCTACTGGTTCCCCAAGGCCTTCGGCTACAAGCTCGATCCGTTCTGGGGCAAGTGCTCGTTCTGGTTCTGGGTCATCGGCTTCTACTTCGCATTCATGCCGCTCTACGTGCTGGGCCTGATGGGTGTCACACGTCGCGTGAGCCACTTCGAAGACCCGTCACTGGCGATCTGGTTCCAGATCGCCGCCTTCGGTGCCGTGCTGATCGCACTGGGCATCGCATCGCTCATCATCCAGTTCGTGGTGAGCTACATCCGCCGCGACCAGTTGCGCGACACCACGGGCGATCCGTGGGATGGCCGCACGCTCGAGTGGTCGACTTCCTCGCCGCCGCCCGCGTACAACTTCGCCTTCACGCCGCATGTGCATGACAACGATGCCTGGGCCGACATGAAGAAGCACCGCTACGTGCGTCCGGAGCAAGGCTTCATCCCGATCCACATGCCGAAGAACACCGGCGCGGGCTTCATCATCGCCGCGCTGGCGGCGGTCTGCGGCTTCGCGCTGATCTGGCACATGTGGCTGATCGCAGGCGCAGGCTTCGTCGCCATGCTGGCCGCCGTCATCATCCATACCTTCAACTACAAGCGCGACTACCACGTTCCGGTGGACGAGGTCGTCCGCACCGAAGGCGCCCGCACTCGTCTTCTGGCCGCCCATGTCTGACGTCACCGCCCTTTCCCCCCAAGGCGCCATCAGCGCCAATCCGAGCGCCCGCTACTACGTGAGCGGCGAGCACCATCCCGAGAACGGCACGCTGCTCGGGTTCTGGCTCTACCTGATGAGCGACTGCCTGGTGTTCGCCGCGCTGTTCGCGGTGTACGGCGTGCTCGGCCGCAGCTTTGCCGCGGGGCCTTCGGGTGCCGACCTGTTCGACCTGCGACTGGTCGCGCTCAACACCTCCCTGCTGCTGCTGTCGTCGATCACCTACGGCTTCGCGATGCTGGAGATGCAGCGCAACAAGATGCGCGCCACCCTGATCTGGCTCGTCGTCACCGGCCTGCTGGGTGCTGGCTTCATCGGCATCGAACTCTATGAATTCGCGCACATGATCCACGAAGGCGCAGGACCGCAACGCAGCGCGTTCCTCTCGTCGTTCTTCGCGCTGGTGGGCACGCACGGCCTCCACGTGAGCTTCGGCATCATCTGGCTCATCGTGTTGATGGCCCAGGTGACTCGCCACGGATTCATCCCCGAGAACCGCCGGCGCCTGATGTGCCTTTCCATGTTCTGGCACTTCCTGGACGTGGTCTGGATCGGCGTCTTCACCTTCGTGTACCTGATGGGGACACTGCCATGAGCACAAACACCGGAACACCTGCACACGGCGCCGACCACGGTGCGCACGACGACCACCACGACGACGGCGCGCCCCACGCCACCTTCAAGGGCTACATGACGGGCTTCGTGCTGTCGGTGATCCTGACGGCCATCCCGTTCTGGCTGGTCATGGGCAACGTGTTCAAGACACCCAGCACCACTGCGATGGTCATCCTCGCCTTCGCTGCCGTGCAGATCGTCGTGCACATGATCTACTTCCTGCACATGAACGCGAAGGCCGAGCATGGATGGTCGATGCTGGCGCTGATCTTCACGGTCGTGGTGGTCGGGATCACGCTGAGCGGCTCGTTGTGGGTGATGTATCACATGAACCACAACATGATGCCGGGCATGATGCCCGAAGACGCGCACAAGATGCCTTGACCCGGCACCGCTCCAGCGCCGCCCTCGTCGCGCTGGCGCTCTGCGCCCTCCTTGCCTTCACGGGATTCGTCGCGCTGGGCATCTGGCAAGTGGAGCGTCGCGCATGGAAGCTCGACCTCATCGCGCGGGTGGACCAGCGCGTGCACGGCCCGGCCGTCGCGCCGCCCTCGGCCGATCAATGGCCAAGGGTGAATGCGGCCGATGATGCGTATCGGCGCGTGCGCGTGACCGGCACCTTTCTCAACGATCGCGAAACCCTCGTCCAGGCCACCACCGAACTCGGCGCCGGCTATTGGGTATTGACGCCGCTGCGCACGGCCGACGGCAGCATCGTGCTGGTCAACCGCGGCTTCGTGCCACCCGAAGCACGGGAACGCGCGATGCGCCGCGCCACCGAGACAGAAGGCGAGTCGACCGTGACCGGGCTGTTGCGGGTCACGGAGCCTGGCGGCAGTTTCCTGCGCCGCAATGATCCGGTCGCGGACCGCTGGTACGCGCGCGATGTCCAGGCGATTGCGACGGCTCGCGGGCTCAGCGAGGTCGCCCCGTACTTCGTGGATGCCGAAGCCGCCCCACAGCGCCCCGACGCGGCCAAGGCCAACGCGCCTCGCGCGTGGCCGGCGGGCGGCCTGACGGTCATCAGCTTTCCGAACAACCATCTGGTGTACGCCTTCACCTGGTTCGCGCTCGCGCTGATGGTCGCCGCGGCCGCCGGCTATGTGGCGCGCGACGAGCGACGTCAACGCCAAGGGCGCATGGACGAAGATAGCGCGCATGACTGAAGTCACCGCGATCGCTCCGGTCCCCCGTTCCGATCTGGCCGGCGTCGCGAGCCAGGGCGACGCGACCGGCCTCAAGAACATGCAGCAGCTGATCCAGCTGCGCTGGATCGCCGTGGTCGGGCAGATCGCGACGATCCTCGTCGTGCATTTCGGCTTCGGGATCCGGCTGCCTCTCGATCAGATGCTCGCCGTGCTGGCATGTCTCGCCGCCTTCAACGCCGCCAGCCAGCTCCGCTGGCGTATCCACCGCGACGTGTCCAATGCCGAGCTGTTCGTCGCGCTGCTGGTGGACGTGGGCATGCTCACCGCGCAGCTCTATCTCAGCGGCGGCGCGACGAACCCGTTCGTGTTCCTCTACCTGCTGCAGGTCATCCTGGCGGCAGTGCTGTTGGAAGCCTGGTCGACGTGGACGATGGTGGGCGTGACCACGGCCTGCTTCGCCGGGCTGGCCCTTTTCTCCGGGCCGCTCGCGATTCCGCTCAACCACGACCACGGCCTGCTCAGCCCCTACATCCTCGGCGTGCTGATCTGCTTCGCGCTCATCGCGGCACTGCTGGTGGTCTTCATCACGCGGATCAGCCGCAACCTGCGCGGGCGCGATGCGCGATTGGCGGCCCTTCGCCAGCGCGCCGCCGAGGAGGAACACCTCGTCCGCATGGGCCTGCTGGCCTCCGGCGCCGCGCACGAACTGGGCACGCCGCTCGCGACGCTGGCGGTGATCCTCGGCGACTGGCAGCACCTGCCTCACTTCACCTCCGACCCGGAGCTGCTCGCCGAGGTCAGCGAAATGGAGGCGCAGGTGCAGCGCTGCAAGAGCATCCTGAGCGGCATCTTGCTGTCGGCCGGCGAAGCGCGCGGCGAAAACTCGGTGGAAACGACCGTCAGCACCTTTCTCGACGACCTGGTCGAAGAGTGGCGCGCCACGCGCCCGGCGATTTCCTTCACCTACGAGAACCGCTTCGGCCACGACTTGCCCATGGTTTCGGATTCGGCGCTGAAGCAGATGATCTGCAACGTGCTCGACAATGCCCTGGAGGCCTCTCCACGGTGGGTGGCCTTCGAGGTGGAACACGACGGCGACGACCTGACGCTGACCGTCACCGACGGCGGCCCCGGCTTCGCCACCGGGATGCTCGCGCAGTTCGGCAAGCCTTACCAGTCGACCAAGAGTCGACCCGGCGCCGGCCTGGGCCTGTTCCTGGTCGTCAACGTGGCGCGCACGCTGGGCGGCAAGGTCGAGGCACGCAACCGGCCGGAAGGCGGCGCCGCCGTGACGCTGACGCTGCCGCTGGCGGCGATCACCCTCGAAGAGGACGAGGTCGACGAAGAGGAAAGCGAAGGACATGGAAGCTGAACGACTGCTGCTCATCGTCGAGGACGACGCGGCTTTCGCGCGGACGCTCGGGCGCTCGTTCGAGCGACGCGGCTATACGGTGATGCTCGCCGCCAACCTGGACGAGGTCTCGGCCATCCTGAAGGAACACTCACCGGGCTATGCGGTCGTGGACCTCAAGCTCAATGGCGATGCTTCAGGGTTGGCCTGCGTGCATAAGCTCAACCAGCACGACCCGGCGATGCTGATCGTGGTCCTCACCGGCTTCGCGAGCATCGCCACCGCGGTCGAGGCCATCAAGCTCGGCGCCTGCCATTACCTGGCCAAGCCGTCGAACACTGACGACATCGAGGCCGCGTTCGGCAAGGCGGAAGGCGATGCCGAGGTCGAGCTGACCAACCGCTCCACGTCGATCAAGACGCTCGAATGGGAACGCATCCACGAAACCCTCGCGGAAACCGGCTTCAACATTTCGGAAACCGCGCGTCGACTGGGGATGCACCGGCGCACGCTGGCGCGCAAGCTCGTCAAGCAGCGCGTCAAGTAGACGGGATCAGGCCGGGCGCGTGACGTCGTGTCCGTCGGCTTGTGCCAGCAGCCGGGCGGTCGCCTGCGCCGCCATTTCCATGCGCTTCACGTCGCGCTCGTCGAGTTCGGCGCGGGGCTCGAAGCAGAATCCGCACAGGACGCCATAGAGGCTGCCGTCCGAAAACCGCACCGGCACCCCGATGTGCGCACCCAACCCGTCGTAGTAGTCGGGCAGGCCGTTGGCGATCCGCACGCTCTTGACGTCGGGCACCAGGCAGGGCATCCGCCCATCGACGATCCGCTGGCAGATGGTCTCCGCGAGCGGATGAAAATCCCCCGGCTGGACGATGGCCTCCAGCGCCTTGGCGGAAATCTGGCGGAACACCCGGTTCTGGTCCACGAATTCGCCAACGAAGATGACCTCGAGATTGAGCTGCTCGCGCACCACGCGCAAGAGACTCCCGATGCAGCGCTCGGTGAAGCTGCCGTCCGCACCGATGCCGGTCTCCGCCGTGATCGCGGCGATCCGGGATGCCCACTGCTCCAAGCCGTCGTGATCACCTTGGGATTGATTGCTCTTCAAAACTAATTTCCTTCGGAAGCGATCGTACGCCAGAGTGTCGGCGCTGTTGCGCAGACTTGTGCCGCGCTTCTGTGGATAACGTTGTGTGTAGCGCGTGGAGGCTCACGCGCGGGGGCTGGCCCCATGCGGGTTCCCGCTGCGTTGCCTGCGAAACGGGCAGCAGGAGCATCCGGGGCTGTTACGCTGGCAGCGATCACCAGGAGGAACACCATGGCCGAGAACCTCACGCCCCCGCAACGCCGCGTTGCACTCATCGCCCACGACGGCAAGAAGACTGCGATGCTGGCCTTGGCTCGCGAGTTCGAGCCGCTGCTGCGTCAGTGCGAGCTTTGCGCGACCGGGACCACCGGCGCGCGGCTGGCCGCCGAAGTCGGCCTCACGGTCGAGCGCCTGCTGAGCGGGCCCCAGGGCGGCGATTTGCAGATCGGTGCACGCCTCGCGACAGGCGGCGTCGACGTGGTCATCTTCCTGCGCGATCCGATGACAGCGCAACCGCATGAACCGGACATCAACGCCCTGGTGCGCGCATGCGACGTTCACGACGTGCCTTGCGCGACGAACGTGGCGAGCGCGAGGCTCGTGCTGCGGCAACTGCAGGCCGAGCGAGCGCCGGACGGACGCTAGACGCGCTAGGCGTACTGCGCCCGCCCCTTCTCCTGGAACAGCGGCGTGACCGTCGCCCGAGCGGCCGGGGCGCGGACCTGCACCGGCGCCTCGCGCAGGCCCTGGCTGACCAGCCCGCGCTGCGCCGCCACGATCACGGCATGCGTGCGGGTCGTGGCGTCGAGCTTTTCGAGAATTCCCTTGACGTGAACCTTGACGGTGCCGACCGCGATGCCGAGTTCCTTCGCGATCGCCTTGTTGCAGGAGCCGGTGGTGAGCAGGTTGAGCACTTCCGTCTCTCGCGTGGTGAGCCGCTCGCGGGTCAGGCTGTCGGCGATCCGTCGCGACACGGAGTGGGCCAGGTAGCGCTGCCCCTGGCTCAGTGCGGTGACGCCATCGATGAGTTCGTCGACCTGACAGCCCTGCAGCAGATAGCCGTGGATGCCGGCGTTGATGGCCGAGCGGATCTCCCACTCGCGATCGATCGGCGTCACCACCATCACCTTCGGGCCGCGATTGCGCCGGGCGCTCTTGGCCGTCTTGGCGTCGGCGAGGAATTCGAGGCCGCTGCGATAGTCGGCAACGACCACATCCGGCATGTCGCATCCCTCGATCGGCGTGTCCGACGTACACGCGGCGTCGGAGAGACCGGCATTGCCGACGGTCACGACGAGGCCGGGGCGGCCGCCGAGGATCGCAGCCAGGCCTGCGGCCATGATGGGATCCTCATGAATCACGAGAACGTGGACGGTGTCGTTGGCAGGCATGCTATCTCCTCGCAAGGCTGGGGTTGGGAGGAAATGATGAGCGCGCCGCCCTCGCACATCAAATTAAGTGATGTGAATCCTTGTGATGCACGAGCAACCCTTAGGAGGTAGCCGGCGAGGCCCCATCAGGCAGTGTCATCGGCGCTCGCACCCTTGAACACTCTGGGCACTGGCGCAATGGCCTGGCCTTTAAATTGCATTCCAGAACTCCCACCCAGCAAGGAGCACACATGTTCTACGGCCTGACCCCACTTGGCATCGTCCACACCCTCATCAGCCTCGTGGCGGTGGTGGCCGGATTCATCGCGCTCGTCCGCTACAAGGAGATCGCGCTTGCCACGCGCACCGGCCGGATCTATGTGATCGCCACCACCCTGACTTGCCTGACGGGCTTCGGCATCTTCCAGCACGGCGGCTTCGGCCCGCCGCACGTGCTGGGCATCGTGACACTCGTGGTCCTGGCGATCGCGATGCTGGCCGAGCGCTCGCAAGCCTTCGGCAAGCTGTCAGCCTATGTGGCCGTGGTCTGCTATTCGCTGACCTTCTTCTTCCACATGATTCCCGGAGTGACCGAAACATCGACGCGCTTGCCGCTGGGCGCGCCGCTGGTGGCCGATCGTGACGCATCGCCGGGGCTGCAGGGGACCATAGGCGCCCTGTTCGTCGTGTTCCTGATCGGCGCCACTGTGCAGGTGCTCCGCTTGCGCGCCAGCCGACAGCGCGGAGCGCTGGACGGACTGCGGATGATGGGGTGAGGCTTCGTCGCCGGGTTCACCGGCCGATGAAATACTTGAAGCCTGCGGCCACGACGATCGCGAGCACCACCAGAAATCCAAGGCGGCCCCAGCGCACCGAGGGCTGCCCCCCCATGTCGGACAGATCGCTGCGCTGCAGACCCGAAAATGAGGTGGAGTCCGGCTTGTCTCGCGCCCAGTCGTGAAAGTTATCTCTGTTGGTGTTCATGTAATACATTTTAACTACACTTACACCCGCACTCACAAGAGCCGCGAACGACTATTTCCACACAAGCGACGCAAACGCTTCGCCGGCCCCGAGCCTGGCGGCGAGCGGATCGGATGTGGACGCCGTCCAATCTCTCTGCTAAGGTTTGTGGATGCTGTACACAAGCCAGGAGCGATCCATGCTGCTCGATGACAGGTGCGCCGTGATCTACGGCGCCGGCGGTGCGATCGGCAGCGCCGCCGCCCGCGCCTTCGCGCGCGAGGGCGCGAGGGTCTTCCTCGCAGGCCGCACGAAATGCAGGCTGGACGCGGTCGCCTCCGACATCGCTGCCGCCGGCGGGCTTGCCGAGAGCACACAACTCGACGCCCTCGATGCCGCCGCGGTCGAACAGCACGCCGATGCCGTGGCGCGAAAGGCGGGTGGCATCGACATCGCCCTGAACGCGATCGGCGTCCCCCATGTGCAGGGCACGCCCTTTGCCGACTTGTCGCTCGAGGACTACGAATTCCCCATCGCGACCTATACGCGCACCAACTTCATCACCGCGAAGGCCGTCGCACGGCACATGGCGAAGCAGGGCTCAGGCGTGATCCTCACCCTGTCCACGCCTGGCGCGCGCCTTCCGGGTCCGGGATACATGGGCAACTGCGTGGCGAGTTCGGCCATCGAGGCCATGTCGCGCCACCTGGCTGGCGAACTCGGCGCGCAGGGCATTCGCGTGGTGTGCATCCGGCCGCATGCGATCCCCGAGGCCGTGGCGGCGGGCTCGCACACCCGACAGGTCTTCAAGCCCATGGCCGATCGTGCGGGCGTCACCATCGACCAGATGCTGGCCGGTGCCGCGAGCGGCACGCTGCTGAAGCGCCTGCCCACGCTGGACGAGGTCGCCAACACAGCCGTATTCCTCGCATCCGGCTACGCGGGCTCGATCACCGGCACCGTCGCCAACCTGAGCTGCGGCTTCCTGGTGGACTGACGATGACACATCGCTGGCTCGCGCTCATGGTCCTTTGCCTCGGCGTGCTGATGATCGTGCTCGACACCACGATCGTGAACGTCGCCCTGCCCTCCATCCGGGAAGACCTCGGTTTCTCTGAAACCTCTCTGGTCTGGGTGGTCAACGCCTACATGCTGACCTTCGGCGGCTTCCTGCTCCTGGGCGGGCGGCTGGGCGACCTGTTCGGCCACCGGCGCCTGTTCCTGCTCGGCATCACGCTCTTCACCCTCGCCTCGCTGGGCTGCGGCCTCTCGAACTCGCAAGCCTTGCTGGTGGCGGCCCGCGCCGCGCAGGGACTCGGCGGTGCGGTGGTCTCCGCAGTCGCGTTGTCGCTGATCATGAATCTCTTCACCGAACCGGCCGAACGCGCGAAGGCGATGGGCATCTACGGCTTCGTCTGCGCGGGCGGGGGCAGCATCGGCGTGCTGCTGGGCGGACTGCTGACGGATGCACTGAGCTGGCACTGGATCTTCCTGGTCAACCTGCCGATCGGGGTCGCGGTCTACGCCCTGTGCCTGGCACTGCTGCCGAACGCCGACGGGCACGCGGCCGGCGAGCGCCTGGACGTCGGCGGCGCCTTGACCGTGACGACGGCGCTGATGCTGGCCGTCTACGCCATCGTCAACGGCAACGAGGCCGGCTGGACCTCGCGCCAGACGACCCTGCTGCTGGGCACGTCGGTCCTGCTGTTCGCCGCCTTCCTGGCCATCGAGGCCCGGGTGAAACATCCGCTGATGCCGCTGCGTCTCTTCAGGCTGCGCAACGTCGCCACGGCCAACATGATCGGCGTGCTGTGGGCCGCCGCGATGTTCGCCTGGTTCTTCATCTCCGCCCTGTACCTGCAACTGGTGCTGGGCCGCAGCCCCATGCAGGTGGGCCTCGCCTTCTTGCCGGCCAACCTCATCATGGCCGCCTTCTCGCTCGGCCTCTCGGCGAAACTGGTGATGCGGTACGGCAACCGGGCGCCGCTCTCGCTCGGGCTCCTGCTTGCCGCGGCGGGGCTGGCCTTGTTCGCCCGCGCGCCAGTCGACGGCAGCTTCATGGTCGACGTCCTGCCCGGCATGACGCTGCTGGGCATCGGCTCGGGGATGGCGCTCAATCCGCTGCTGCTCGTGGCGATGAGCGACGTCGCGCCTGCCGAGTCCGGCCTGGCGTCCGGCGTGGTGAACACCGCCTTCATGATGGGCGGCGCGCTCGGGCTCGCGGTGCTCGCCAGCCTGGCCGCGGCCAGGACCGACGGGCTTCTCTCGATCGGCACACAGCCGACGGCTGCGCTCAACGGCGGCTACCACGTCGCCTTCCTTGCCGGCGCCATCTTTGCAGGGACGGCGGCGCTGCTCGCGGCCGTACTCCTTCGCGCGAACCCGCGTGTCGAGGCCCATCGGAACGATGACGCGATCGGGGCTGCGGGATCCAATTGATTCCGGTGGAAACGTAGGCGTTGGCCTACATAAATTCCGCCCTCGCGCGCCCACCATCAACGCATGAAAAATCCGATCAAACTCGTCATCGACGAGCCGGCGCCCGGGTCTTTTCTCTGGACGCTGCTCGAAACCGACGCCAGCGGCGTGCCTCGGAAGGTCGTGAGAGCGGCCGAGTACGGCGCAGACACCTACGAGGCCGCGCTGGCGGCCGGCACCCGGATGATGGACGCCGAAATCCGCAAGAACATGACCGCCCCGTCCCAACGGGACAGGGTGTCCGGCTAGGCGAGATGCGTCTTCAGCGGCACGGCCGGATCGGCCGCGACCGCAGGGTCCGGGCTGCGACCCGCTTCCAGCAACTTGCGGCTCATCATGTGGTCGACCGGTGCATTCACTGATTCGACGCAGCGGAGTTGTCCGTCCACATAGTGAAGCAGCGAGAACGATGCGTCGTTGGCGCCGGGGCGCCGGACCGTGAGCGCGCCCGGCGTGCCTTCGGCCGGCATCAGTCCTGCCATCTGCAGGCGGAGCGGATTCTGGTCTGACCAGAACCACGGCACGACGTCATGCGGGCGTGGGGCGCCGGTGAGCGTCGCGACCGCGGTGCGTGCCTGGTCGTTCGCGTTCTGCACCGATTCGAGCCGCAGGGGCCGGCCGGCGCGCCGGTCCGGAAAGCGCGTGCAATCGCCCACGGCCAGCACGGCGGCGTCGCTGGTCTGCATGTAGCCGTCGACCACGATACCGTCTACGCATTCCAGCCCGGCGGCCTCGGCCAGGGCCGTCTCGGGCACCGCGCCGATACCGAGCAGCAACAGGTCGATCGGTTGGGCCTGGCCGTCCACTTCGATCGACACCAGTTGCTTGCCGTCGATCTGCATGTTGCCGCTCTGCACGCCGACACGCACATCCATGCCCCCGGCGCGATGGGTCGCCAGCACATGCGCGGAAAGCTCCGGCGACACGGCACGGCTCAGCAGGCGAGGCGCGCTTTCCAGCACCAGGACCTGCTTGCCGAGCGCAAGTGCGGTGGCGGCCACCTCGAGGCCGATGAATCCCCCGCCCAGCACGGTGACGTGCTTCGCCGCCGCGATCTGCGAACGCAGCCGCGTGGCCTGCTCGAGGGCACGCAGCAGCGCCACGTTGTCGAGCCCCGCCAGCGCCGCCAGTTGGCGCGCGCGCGTGCCGGTGGCCAGCACCAACCGCTCCCACTCGATGACCTTGCCCGAGCGCAGCGTGACCGTGCGCGCCGAGCGATCGATGGAGACCGCCGGATCGCCCATGTGCATCGTGATGCCGGCCTCGCCGTACCAGGTCTCCGCACGATGCGACTGCGCCACCTCGTCCGGGCTCTTCAGGAAGGTCTTGGACAGCGGCGGACGGTGATAGGGAACGGCGGACTCCTCGGAGACCAGGTGCACGCGTGCGCCCTGCCCCGCTTCCACGAGGCCGGCGCAGACTTGCGCCGCTGCATGGCCGCCGCCGATGATGACGATGTTCGAGTTCATGATGAAGGTATTTCCGTTGCGTTCGGTGATCCCCACAATGCCAGGATCGAGCCCGACACTGTAGCCTCAGCCATGTCGTCGACCTCATCGGCAGTGGACAACCCTAGAGACAAGCACATGAAGATTCGCATTATCGGCGGCGGCCCCGCCGGCCAGCCTGGGGGCGAGCCATGATCCTTTACCACTGCGTCAGCGCCCGCTCATTCCGTCCGCTCTGGATGCTTGAGGAACTGGGCGCGCCGTATGAGTTGCGCATGCTGCCCTTTCCGCCGCGCGCGCTGCAGCGCTCATACCTGGAGATCAACCCACTCGGAACGATCCCCTATCTCATCGACGGCGAAACGCACATGACCGAGTCCGCCGCGATGTGCCAGTACCTCGCGCAGCGCTGCGACCCCGACAACGCACGCGGCCTCGCCGTTCGTCCCGACGAACCCGCCTTCGGCGCGTGGCTGAACTGGCTGCATCACGGCGAGGCCACGCTCACTTTTCCGCAGACCATCGTGCTGCGCTACGGCCGCTTCGAGCCGGACGAACGCAAGCTGCCGCAAGCGGCGGAGGACTACGGCAAGTGGTTCATCTCGCGCCTGCGCGGCATCGACGCGGTGCTGGCGAAGCACGAGTTCGTCTGCGCCGACCGCTTCACCGGCGCGGACATCTCGGTGAGCTATGCACTGATGCTGGCGGGGGAGATCGATCTGGTCTCGCGCTTTCCGCCCGCAGTCGCGGCCTATTGGGAACGCATGAAACTGCGCGACGGCTTCAGGCGCGCCATGGCCGTGCAACATGAGGCGGCGCTGGCACAAGGCCTGTCGCCGCGTAGTGCCGCCATTGACTGAAACGCCCGCGCGACTGCATAACCGCGAGGATGGATTTCCACCACCCGCTCTTCCAGAGCCTTGCGCTGCCGCTGGTCCTTTCCTTCGTGGCAACGGGCCTGCTGCGGGGTGGACTGGGGCCGGTCCACGGGCGACGCTGGGCTTCGGCGGGGGTGGGGATCGCGATCGTCGCAGGTTCTGTGTGGGTCCTCGGATGGGACATGTGGCCTCGGACACTGACGGAGGAACTGCCCTGGATCTATGCGGCAGGTGCATTGCTGGGGCTTGGCCTGGAAGCCATGCGCGCCGGCAGGCGCACCACCTGGCTTGCGGCCTGTGTTCTCTGGACGCTCGTGCTCGGAGGGTTGAGCGACCAGTCACTTCCAGTGCAGGCCGTGACCTGGGTGGTCGGTGCCGCGGTGATTGCTGCCGTGCTGGGCCAACCCGCGGAGAGCGCGCACGCGTCGGCAAGCCTCGTCGTCGCCGGCCTGGGTCTGGCGGCCGTGGCCCTGATCAGCGGATCGGCTCTGCTGTTCGAACTGAGCCTGTCCATTGCGGCCGCGGTGGCCGGCTGTGCGCTCTGGCTGTGGCCCACGACGCGTATCGCCTTCGGCGCTTGCGGTGCCGTGGTCTCGGTGATCGCCTGGCTCGCGCTGGCGCAAGGCATCGCGTTGCTGTCGCCGGTGGAGCCCCTGGTGCTCCTGCTGCTGGCTTGCGCCTTCCTGTCCGGACCGATCGTGCATTGGGCAGGCCGATGGCACCGGCACTCACCGCCCGTGCCATCGAAGCGCAAGTGGATTGGCGCCCTGGTCGCCGCCACAGTGGCGGCGGTCTGGGTGACCGGCGCGGTGGCCCTGGCGCTGCGCGACGATGCCAAGGCGCCTGCCGGTGGCGCGGACGACCCCTACTACACGCCGCGATGGTAGAAATGGCAAGACACACGGATCGCCTTCCATGATGCCCACCCACTCCTCCATCCCCGGCGTCGACGCCCTCTGGCCGCTGTGCCTGGACATCGTCGCGCACCGCCGGGGGCTCGCTGCACCGCAGCAATGGGATGCCCGCTCGCCCCTGGCATGGGATGCATCGCAGGGCTTTGCGTTGCGCGGCGTGTGGAATGACGAGGCGGTCGAGTTGTTCGATCTGCTCAAGCCGCTGCTGGACCGCCCGCGTGAAGGCGCCCCCTGGCTGATCGGCCAGCTCGGCCAGAGCCTCGACGGCTGCGTCGCCACGCACGGCGGCGACTCCAACTACGTCAACGGCCCCGAGGTGCTTGTTCACCTGCACAGGCTGCGCGCCCTGTGCGACGCGGTGATCGTGGGCGCCGGCACGGCGGCGATCGACAACCCCCAACTCACGACGCGCCATGTGGCAGGCGCGCATCCCGTGCGCGTGCTGCTCGATCCGGACCTTCGGCTTCCGCAGACCTTGCGCGTTTTCTCGGACGGCCACGCCCCGACCTTGCTCGTGTGCGATGCCTCTCGTGCGGCCGAAGCGGCGAAGCGCGTGGATGCAGACCAGGTCTTGGGCGTGCCGGGACTGACGGGCGCCGATGGCGCGCTCCATCTGCATGCGCTGACGGCGGCGCTGGAGGCACGCGGCCTGCACGTGTTGTTTGTCGAGGGCGGCGGCGTCACGGTCTCGCGCTTCATGGCCCAGGGGTGCCTCGACCGGCTGCACCTCAGCGTCGCGCCCGTGATCATCGGTGCCGGACGGCCTGGCCTGCAACTGCCGAGGAGTGTCGCGATGCGCGATTGCATGCGGCCTTCGGGGCGGGTGTTCCGCATGGGCACGGATGTCCTCTGGGACCTCGACCTGCGGACGATGCAAGCCGCCACGGCGCGGAACTAGGTCGCAAGAATCTCCTGGTGCCCGACGCGCAATCGGGTCTGATCGACGACATCGAGTCGTCTCTGCATCCAGTCATCTATCCGGCTGCGGGCCGCCGGATCGTGTTCGAGCGCCGCGGCGGCCATACCCTCCACCATCGCGGCGAGCATCGCCTTGGCTTTCGCGCCTTTGCTGCCTTCGATGCGCCAGTCGCTGGAGGTCTGGACGATGTCATAGCCCCTCGCGTCGAGGCGACTCGCAACGAAGCTCACCGCTTCGCCGCCGAGCGCGGGGCCGAAGCCCTTGTCTCGACGTTGATGCGATGTGAAGAGCTTGTCCACTTCTTCATCGCCGTCGACGGGTGGATCCCACGTGACGCGGCCGTCCACGCTCAATGCGAAGAGCATCGCAGCACCTGCCGAGCGAGCTCGCTCGACCAGCGCCTCGACCCACCGGGCCGACACGAGGTCCAGCAGCGCCGAAGCAGTGACCAGTCTTGTTCCGGCGAAAGGCACGGCGTCGAAGTTCGAGGCGAGGTCGACGCACTCGACCTGCACTTGCGCCTTCCAGTCCGGACCTTCCATCCGGATCAAGCGGATGCCGGCCTGCGCGATGAACCCTTCGGCGTTCGCCCATGCGGCGATCGCTTCGGGGAGCTCCTGCAAGAGCTTGGGGTCGTGATCCACCAGCGTCCATTGCTGCGGTCCCTTCAGTCGCGGCGCGAGTTCTCGCAGATTCGCGCCCGTTCCGCAGGCCAGGTCGAGCACGGCGAGCGTCGGATCATTGCCACGCAGGCGTGAAGCGAGCGCATCCAATGCGAGCGAGCGCGCCGCGATGCCGCGCGCCTCACGATCAAAGGGCTCGCGCATCGAGAGCCAATCGGCGCTGAAACCGGTCATGGCCGCGTCGCGTCCTGGAAGTGGCCCAGTGCGGACGCAAAACGTGCCGCGCTGTCTGCCCACGTGGGCAACAACTCCCTGGCCTTGCGCGCACCCGCCGACAGTTGCGCACGCCAGCCGGCGTCATCCATCACGCGTTGCAAGGCGGCGCGCAATGCAATGCTGTCCCCGGGCGGAACCAACACGCCAGCGTCGGCGGGCACGGTGTCCGGAATGGCGCCCGCGCTGGTGCTGATGACAGGCAGCCCATGCGCCAATGCCTCGGCCAGCGCCATGCCGTAGCCTTCGTGGAAGGAAGGCAGCACGAACGCCTCGCCACGCGCATAGAGCGCCCTCAGGCCGGCCTCGTCCTGCTCGCCGTGGAGCACGACCCGGTCACGCAGACCGTGGCGTTCGATGGCCTCGATGAATGCGGCCGCGCATTCGGTATCCATCGTGAGGCTGCCCGCGCAATGCAGTGTCCAGCGTCGGTCGCCCAATCCGGCAAGGGCTTCGATCAGCAGGCTGTGGCCCTTGCGCGGCGTCACCGTCGCTACGCAAAGAAGTGCCAGGTCATCGGTCCCCGATCCGGCCGCAAGCGGTGCAGGCTCTGTCCCAGGCTCGATCACCACGATGCGGGTCGCCGGAACGTCGAACGAAGCGAGCGCCCGCGCGGTGGAGGGGCTGGTCACGATCACGCCTCGTGCAGTCGCCAACGCCCGCCGCTCGCTCTCGAAGAGCGCACGCTGCGTCTCGGGCCGGAGCCCGGTCTCCATCGACAACGGATGATGAACCAGCGCCACCCACCGAAGGCGCCGGGCATGGGCTTCGACCAACGCAGGCATCGCGCCGAACGCGAGGCCGTCGACCACGGCAAGTTCGCCATCGGGCAGCGCCTCCACGATGCCGCGCGCCAACGCCTCCGACGATGCATCCGGCATTGGCCAGCCATCGCCCGGAGACCGGACATCGACTTGCCACTGCAGTGCACGCAAGCCTTCGATGATGTGTCGGTCGTAGGTGTAGCCGCCCGTTCGGGTGTTCAGGTCACCCGGCACGAGGAAGCTGCACCGCGCCTTCAACCGGCACGCGCCGGCAAGGCGCCCTCGTAGGCGGCCCAGGCCACATGCGATTCGTTGAGCCGCACGCGCATCGACGACAGCCCGCCCGCGTGCGCTCCGAGTTCGCCTTTCGCCATGCGTTCGGCGATGCGATCGAAGATCACCCGCGCCATGAACTCGGTGGTCGTGTTCTTTCCGTTGAACGCCGGATCGTCGTCGAGGTTGCGCAGGTTGAACTCGCCGAGCACGCTGTGCAACACCTCGGTCGCGAGCGCAATGTCGACGACCATGCCGTCGGCATCCAGTTCGGCGCGGCGCAGTTCGAGATCGACCACGTAGGTCGCACCGTGCAATCGCTGGGCAGGGCCGAACGCCTCACCGCGAAAGCTGTGGGCGATCATGAAGTGGTCGCGGACATTGACGCTGTACATGCTTGTCTTTCCGATGGAGCTAAGTCAGGGGTAATCGATGCGCTGGCACAGGGTGTCCGGGCAGCCCGAAGAGAGACGGGCCAGTACATCGGGCAACTCGTCGAAAGGCGCACTGTCGGTGATGAGCAGGTCGAGCACCGGATCACTCAACAGCGACAGGGCCAGCGCGAGCCGGCGCCGATGGCTCCAGCGTGCGCGCTGGGCAGCGGCCACATGGCCGACCTGCGAACTCCTGAGCGTGAGGCGCCGCGCGTGGAAGGCCTCTCCCAACGGGAGCGCCACCTCGCGCCGGCCGTACCAGCTCATCTCGATCACCGTGGCCTCGAACGCCGCGAGGCCCAGGGCGGTGACCAGCCCTTGGGCATTGCCGCTCGCGTGCAGGACCCGATCCGCTTCGGGCTTCGCATCCTGCGGCGTCGCGAAGGCCACGCCCAAGGCGAGCGCGGTGTCGCGACGCGACGGCCGCACATCGATCAGCTCGACCTCGCAACCCGGCAAGCGGCCCGCGAGCCATGCGACGAGAAGACCCACCACGCCGCCGCCCACCACGGCGATGCGATCGCCGATGCGTGGCGCGGCATCCCACAAGGCATTGATGGCGGTTTCCATGTTTGCCGCGAGCACGGCACGCGCCGGCGGAACGCCTTCGGGCAACGGATGCACGGCATCGGCCGGGACAACATAGCGGGTCTGGTGCGGATGCAGGCAGAAGACAGCGCGGCCCTTCAACGCATCGGGCCCCTCCTCCACGACCCCCACGCTGGCGTAGCCGTACTTCACCGGCCCCGGGAAGTCGCCTTCCTGGAACGGCGCCCGCATCCGCTCGAACTCGGTGGCCGGCACCTCGCCGCGGAACACCAGCATCTCGGTGCCGCGGCTGATGCCGCTGTGCAGCGCGCGCACTTGCACCTCGCCCGTCCCGGGCGCACGCAGTTCAGCGCTGCGGATCGCTGCCCGGCCGGGCGCCTCGATCCAGCAAGCCCTTGGTTCACCTGAGACAACGCGAGACGGATATGCTGGCATGCTGCTTTCAGCGCCCGCTGCCCGCGAGCGATCGTGTTCAAGCCGATGGGAGCCGATCTTAAGACGATGCCTTCGCAGTCCTCCAACGACCGTCGCGTATTTCCATTGGCGCACGCGGCGGCGCTGCGGCGCGACGCCTGGCGCGAGGCGCTGGCCTGTCTCGTGCTGCTGATGCTTCTCGCTCGTGGTGCGGGAGTGCTGGCCGGTCTCGGGCCGTGGTTCCTCGTCAAGGCGGTCGGTCTTTTCGTGGCCGCATTCGCCATCGCCCAAAGGGGGCTTCCGGCCCACTCGCCGAATCGGCGTTTCGGCCCGGCCAATCGCGTGACCCTGGTGAGGCTGGCGCTCGTCGCCCTTCTCGCAGCCTGCATCGGCGAAGCCTCCGCCGACGCGGCGACGATCGCGTGGGCGACCATCGTCATCGCCACGGTGGCCGCATTGCTCGACGCGCTGGACGGCGCGCTGGCGCGAGCCCGCGGATTCACCAGCGAATTCGGCGCGCGCTTCGACATGGAGACGGACGCCCTCATGGTGCTGGTCCTGTGCCTGCTCGTGATTCACTTCGACAAGGCCGGCGCGTGGATCCTGGCGGCCGGACTCATGCGCTACATCTTCGTGCTGGCGGCCCGGGCCTGGCCCTGGCTGGCCGGCCGCTTGCCGCCGAGCCAGCGTCGCAAGGCCGTGTGCGTGGCGCAGATCGCGAGCCTGATCGTGTGCCTTGGGCCCATCGTCCCGATCGGATGGAGCGAGGCCATTGCGGCCGGCAGTCTCGCTGCGCTGACAGCATCCTTCGCGGCGGACGTCGCCTGGCTGGCCCGCCGTCGCCACGCTCGTTCGGAGGTCGCGCCATGAATGCTTCTTCGATGCGGACACAGGGCATTGCACTGATGTCGATGATTTCGCTGCTCTCGCTCGTGGCCCTGGCCCCGCCGGCACGGGCCGAAGCGGCGCGCTACGAACTGGACTCGAATCACATCACCGTCGCCTTCATGGTCGACCATCTCGGCTACGCCAAGGTGCTGGGGATGTTTCGGGCGGCGCGCGGCAGCTACAGCTTCGACGAAGCCACGGCCGCCCTGAGCGATGTGCGGATCGAGGTTGACACACAGAGCGTGTTCAGCAACTACGCCAGCCGAGACCGGCACTTGAAGAGCGCCGACTTTCTCAACAGCAGTGAATTCCCACGCATGGTGTTCACCGCGACCAGCGCGAAGCGGACCGGCGATCGCACTTTCGAGATTCCCGGGCAGCTCGAACTGCTGGGTAAACCACTGCCGCTCACGCTCACGGCGACATGGAACAAAAGCGGCCCGTCGCCCATCGACAAGGTCTACACGATGGGCGTGTCGGCGCGAGGCAGCTTCAAGCGCAGCAGCTACGGCATGAACTACGGCGTGAGCAACGAATGGGTCGGCGACGAGATTCCGCTCATCATCGAATTCGAGGCCCAGCGGAAGTGACTGTCGGCGCCCGGCACCCCCGACCCGCCAGCGCAGTGCCATGGCCTGGCTGGGCACGATGGCTGCTGCGCTTCGGCCTGCCGTTCCTGGTGCTCAACGCCATGTTCACGCTGGAGAACATCTGGCCGACGCTGTGGGCGCGTCCGGGGCTGCGTCTGTCCTTCGAGCTGTGCATGGCGACGCTCGCGCTCACCGCCTGGCTGGCTGTGCGAGGCACCGCGGGCGTCCGGGTGCAGCGCACGCTGGCGGTGCTCACGACCTTCTGGGTCGTCACCCGCTACGTGGAGGTGACGGCGTCGGCCGTGTTCGGGCGGCAGATCAACCTGTACTGGGACGGCCGGCACGTATTCGATGTGCTTCGCATGGGCAACGTCGCGGTGTGGCAGATGGCACTCGGCCTGGTCGCCATCGCAACTGTCGTCTGGCTGGTGCACGGCATTGCCCGTCGATGCTGGGCGTCGATCGCGCGCGAACTGGCCTGGAGCCGGCCGCGTCCTGCGATCGGCGTCGTCGGCGTTCTCCTGCTCGCGACCTTTGCGGCGCACGGCATCGATGGGCGCGACACGCGCCGGTTCTTCTCGATGCCGGTGACGCCCATCATCGCCCGCCAGGCCGACCTGCTCGCGGGCCAGTTGTGGTCGGGCAACGTCGCCGCGCGCCTCTCGGCCAGTCCGGCCTTCGATGGCGACCTTCGCGGACTCGGCGGCGCCGACGTGCTGCTGATCTTTGCGGAGTCCTACGGCGTCTCGACGCTCGACGATCCGGCGCAGGCCGCCGCGCTCGCACCGCATCGCGCGCGGCTGGCGGAGGCACTGCGCGCCGGAGGGCGGCAGGTCGTGTCCGCGCGGGTGCGCTCGCCGACCTTCGGCGGGGCCTCGTGGCTCGCGCACGCGGCGCTGCTGAGCGGCGTCGACATGCGCAAGCCGGGAAACTACGAACTGCTGCTCGCCACCCACAGGAGCACGCTCGTGCGGCACTTCAAGGCGCATGGCTACCGCACGGTCAGCTGGATGCCGGGCCTGCAAAAGCCCTGGCCCGAGGGCAGTTTCTATGGCTTCGACCGCTACGTCGATGCGAACAACATGGGCTATCGCGGCCCGTCGGTCGGCCATTGGCGCATCCCGGACCAGGCGTCGGTGGCGTTGCTGCAGGCACAGGAACTGGCGCGCGCGCCCGGCACGCGCGCGCCGCGGCTGATCGTCTTTCCGACCCTCGCCAGCCATGCGCCGTTTCGTCCGCTGGTGCCCTACGAGGCCGACTGGAAGCGCCTGCTCCGCACCGACGCCTACTCACCGGCCGAGGTGGCGCGCGCGGTCGCCGAACCGGTGTCGTGGCTCGAGCCAGTTCCCGCCTATCTGGATTCACTGGCCTACACCTTCGAGTGGCTGCGCGATTACCTCTCAAGCCACGCGCCGCCGGGCATGCTGACGATCGTGATCGGCGACCACCAGCCGATGGCGAGCGTGAGCGGCCGTGACGCCTCGTGGGACGTCCCCATTCACATCATCAGCACCGATGCGCAACTGCTGAAGCGCTTCGAGTCCGCGGGTTTCACACCCGGACTGCTGCCGACGAAGCCTTCGAGCACGGCGATGCATGAGCTCACGCCAGTGCTGCTCGGCGTCTTCGACGGGCTGCCCGCGAGCCGTGCCGGCGCCGCCGAATAGCGGGGAGTAGTTCAACGCGATCTGTGCAGTAGTTCACACTGGCCGCGGCACCATCTCTGATAGCCTGCTCAGTCATGCGCACCCTCTGCCTGCTTGCCAACTTTGCCGTCCTGGCCGTCGCCTTCTACTTCGGATCGCTGTTGGGGCTCGCCATCGCATTGGGCATCTGCGTTGTCCTCGTGACGCTGTTCTTCATCTTCTCGACGGCGAGGAACGAAGCGCGCGAGTCGAAGAAGATGCAAAGGGAGATGGGGCGCAACACCACCTTTCTCGCCGGCCTCTTCCATTCCAGCAAGCGCTAACCTCCCGCGTCTTCGCGTCTATTCGACGGCCGCCTTGGCCACCGCAACCGCCGCCTCGCGCGGCAAGGCCACAGCGTTCTTCACCGCCAGGATTTCCGCCATCACGCTCACCGCGATCTCCGGCGGCGTCTTGCTGCCGATGTAGATGCCGATCGGCCCGCGCAGGCGCGACAGCGATGCTTCCGTCTGGTCGAAGTGATCGATCATCCGTTCGCGCCGTGCCTCGGCGTTGCGCCGGGAGCCGATGGCGCCGACGTAGAAGGCTTCGCTGTCCAGGGCTTCGAGCAATGCGAGATCGTCGAGCTTGGGGTCGTGCGTGAGCGCGACGACGCAGGTCCGGCGATCGGGCTTGAAGGCCGTCACCGCATCGTCCGGCATCTCGGTGGTGATGGTCACGCCCGGCAAGGTCCAGCCGGTACGGTACTCGGAGCGCGGGTCGCAAAGGGTGACCGCGAAGCCGCTGAACTTGGCCATCGTGGCGAGGTACTCGGCCAGCTGCCCGGCGCCGATGAGGAGCATGCGGTATTCGGGGCCGAAGGTGTTGGTCAGTTCCTTGTCGTCGACCGACAGCTCGGCTGGCGAGGCCGCTTCGGCGAGCCGGACGGTGCCATCTGCGAGCGAGACCGTGCGCTGCATCAGGCGTCCCTCTTCAAGCTCCGCGACCAAAGCGGCCAGCGAGGCGGCGTCCGGGTCGTATTCGAGCAGCAGTTCCAGCGTGCCACCACAGGGCAAGCCGAAGCGATGCGCCTCGTCTGCCGTGATGCCGTACTTGACGAGCGACGGCGCGCCCGAAGGCATTGCGCCATCGCCGCCGTGTGCGCGGCTGTAGCGCACGATCAGGTCGTCTTCGATGCAGCCGCCCGACACCGAACCGACGACCGCGCCATCTTCGGCGAGCGCCATGATCGAGCCGATCGGCCGGGGCGACGATCCCCAGGTGCGCACCACGGTACAAAGCAGCGCACGGCGGCCGGCCTGACGCCAGTCGCGCAAGGTGCGAAGCACCATGACGTCGAGGTTTTCCATGTTATTCGGCCGGCTTCTCGCCGGTGTTGTCGTCCCGCTTTTCGCCCGGTTTTTCGTCCTTGCCGGACTTCCCGCCGATGCCGAGCTTGCGCATGAAGCCGGCCATGGCGCCCGTCTTTTCGGCCGGGGCCGCCGTTGCATCCTCGGCAGGTGCTTCGGCGGGCGGCGGGCCGTAGCGGCTCTGCATCTCCGCCTCGAAGCGCTTGAAGAAATCGTCGGCGGTCGACTTGGCGGCGCCGTCGATCAGTCGCTGCCCGAGCTGCGCGATCTTGCCGCCCACCTGGGCCTGCACCGTGTAGTCCAGCTCGCAGCCTTCGCCGCCGTCCGCGACCGGCTTCAGCGACACGCTCGACGCGCCTTTCGCGAAGCCCGCCACGCCGCCCTGTCCTTCGAACGAAAGCTTGTAGCTGTCGGGCGGCGTGATGTCCGCCAGCGAGACCTTGCCGTTGAACTTGGCCGACACGGGGCCGACCTTGACGGCGAGCGCGACGCTGTACTGGTTGTCACCGGTCAGCTCGAACTTGTCGCAACCGGGGATGCACTTCTTGAGCGTTTCAGGATCGTTCAGCGCGTCCCACGCCTGCTGCTGCGTGACGCCGAGCCTGCGATTGCCGAGCATGTCCATGGGAATTCCTTTGATGTTGTTTCGGGCGGTGCAAGGCCTTCATCGGCCCGACCGCATCAACCTGGCCAGACTCGCGGCCAGTTGTTCCAGTGCACTGAGATTGTGAACGGCGAGCATCGCGTCTGCATGGCGGTGCAACATGGCCGCACCGCGAGCAAGGGGTGCGTAGCCTTCGTAGCGCAGCAGCGGGTTGAGCCAGAGCACCCGTCGCGAATGGCGCTTGAGCCAGAGCAGTTCGTTCTCCAGCGTTTCGGGTTCGCCGGTGTCGAGGCCATCGCTGATCACCAGCACCAGCGTGCGACGGCCGGTGAGCCGGCGTGCGTGGCGTCGACGCAGTTCGCCGAGCGATTCACCCAGGCGCGTGCCACCGGCGAAGTCATCGATGGCTTCGCTGGCAGCGGCCAGCATCGCATCGGTATCGGCCAGTCGAAATGCCGGCGTCAGATCGGTGAGGTGGGTGCCGAAGGCGAACACGTCGCGCCGTCCGGAACGCCGCGTCGACGCGTGCAGGAAGGCGAGGAGCAATCGTGCATAGCGCTCCATCGAGCCAGACACATCGACCAGCACGAGCAGCGGTAGCGGCTGCTTGCGGCGCGACCAGCGCGGCAGCCGCATGATCTCGCCACCGGTGCGCGCCGCCTCGTGCAGCACGCCGGGCCAGTGCATGCGCGAATGGGCACCGGCGTCGCCGGTCACGCGCAGGCGCCGCGCGGGCAGCGTCGGTATCGGCAGCGAGATGTCGCGGGCGAGGCGCTCGACCAGTCGGTATTCCGAAGCGCCGAGCGCATTGAAGTCGGCGTGGTGCATGCGGCGCCGGTCGCTCGCCGTCATGGCAGCATCGAAGTCGACCTCGCGATCGGTCTGCGCGGGCTTGACGGCATCGCGTGGCGCGGCGAGCGCCTCGCGCACGCGCGGGCGGCGCTTCGACGGCTCGGCTTTCCCTTCGGCGCTAGGCAGCATTTGCGCCAGCAGCTTGTTGGCGAGCTCCGGATCGCGAAACCATTCGTCAAAGAGTTCGCGAAAGACCATGCGGTCTTCCTCCCGGCTGATCATCACGGACTCCATCGCCGCGGCGAGATCGAGCCGGTTCTCCACGCCGACGAGCGTGGCCGCCTCGGCGGCGAGTGCGATGCGCATGGAGTCGGTCCGCACGCCGGCACGTCGCAGTGCCCGGCCGAAGCCCAGCATGTTGCCCGCGAGCTTGCCCCGCCGCGCGTCGCCGAGTTGCTGGACCCGTGTGCTCAAGGCGCAGCCTCCTCCTCGGGCTTGAGGAGATCCGATGCCAGCTCGTGCGTCAGCGCGGCGACGTCGTCGCGCTGCTTGAACAGGATGCCGGCCGTATCGACCACGATCTCCGGGTCGAGTTCGAGGGTGTCGAGTGCCACAAGCGCCCTGGCCCACTCCACGCTTTCTGCGATGCCCGGCCCGCGCTGGAATGCGCTCGCGAACGGCGCACTGCGCAGGCGTCCGACGAAGGCTGCGACCTGTTCGGACAGCACCTCCCCCGCTTGCGGCACCTGCGCGCGAACGATGGCCAGCTCGCGGTCGCGCTCGGGGTAGTCGAGCCAGTGGTACAGGCAGCGCCGCTTGACGGCGTCGTTGAGCTCGCGCGTGCGGTTGCTGGTGAGCAGCGTGACGGGCGATACCAGCGCCCGCACCGTGCCCAGTTCGGGAATGCTGACCTGGTATTCGCCGAGGTATTCGAGCAGGAAGGCCTCGAAGGGCTCGTCGGCGCGATCGACCTCGTCGATCAGCAACACCGCGCCGGGCGCAGGGGCCTGCAGCGCCTGCAACAGCGGCCGACGGATCAGGTAGCGCGGCTGGTAGACCTCCGACTCGACGTCGCTCGATGCACCGTGCGCTTCGGCCGCCCGCATGTGCAGGAGCTGCGCCGCGTAGTTCCATTCATAGAGCGCTTCGCGCTGCTCGAGCCCGTCGTAGCACTGCAAGCGCAGCAACTCGCGCTGCAAGGCGGTCGAGAGCGCCTTGGCCAGCTCGGTCTTGCCCACACCGGGCTCGCCCTCCAGCAGCAAGGGCCGCTGGAGCTTGAGCGCGAGGTAGACCGCCGTCGCGAGCCGTCGATCGGCGTAGTAGCCGGCGCCCTGGAGACCCTGTACGACCGCGTCGATGGAGGGGAACGGGATGGCTGTGGCAGGATCGTTCATCGCGAGAGGATAGCGGCGAACAAGCCGGCGCCGGGCCGCCCCAAGGCGGCCTGCGGCCCCCTCGGGGGGCAGCGAGGACACGCAGTGCCGAGCGTGGGGGCCATCCTTTTAGCCGAGCGCCTTCTTGACTGCTCGCTGAGTGAGTACGCTGATGAGATTGCCACGGTAGGCGGCTGTCGCATGCAGGTCGCTGTTGAGATCGCTCGAATCGATCTTCACGCCGGCGGCAGCCTCGGGCGTGAAGCTCTTCGTCAACGCATCTTCCAGCCCGGTGTGCCTGAACACGCCATTGCCGGCGCCGGTGACCGCGACGCGCACGCCCCCGTCGTACTGCGCGACGAAGATGCCGACGAGCGGGAAGTTCGACGCCTTCTGGCGCAGCTTCTCGTAGGCCGCCCGCTTCGGGATCGGAAAGCGGATCGCCTTGATCAGTTCGCCGTCCGTCAGTGCGGTGGTGAAGAGGCCGAGGAAGAAATCATCCGCCGCGATTTCCCGCTGCGTGGTGACGATGGTCGCGCCCGAGCCGAGCACCGCGCTGGGGTAGCACGCGGCAGGATCGTTGTTGGCGACGGATCCGCCCATGGTGCCCATGGCACGCACCTGCCGGTCGCCGATGCGCGACGCGAGATCGGCGAGCGCCGGGTAGGCGGCCTTGATGTCGGCGTTGTTCGCGACATCGAGATGCCGCGACATCGCGCCGATCAGGAAGGCATTGCCCTCCTTGGTGATGCCGGTGAGTTCCTTGATGCCACTCAGGTCGGCGAGTTGCTCGGGCGCCGACAGGCGCAGCTTCATCGAGGCCAGAAGCGTCTGGCCGCCGGCCAGCGGCTTCGCGCCCGCTGCGGCCAGCTTGACGGCATCGGCCAGGGTGGTGGGACGTTCGAGGGTGAAGGCGTACATGGTGATTTCCTTCCGTGTTCAGGGAGCCGGACGGCCTTGGGTGCTGGCGGCCAGCGAGGGCTGCTGCGGTTGCTGCGTGGAGCTGACGCTGCCCTTCTGCATCGCTTCCCAGACACGGTGCGGCGACGCCGGCATGTCGAAGTCCTTGACGCCGAGCGGCGCCAGCGCATCGAGCACGGCATTGATGACCGCAGGCGGAGAACCGATGGCGCCCGCCTCGCCGCAACCCTTGGTGCCGAGCGGGTTGTGCGTGCAGGGCGTGCACACGGTGTCGAGCTTGAACATCGGGAAGTCCTCGGCGCGCGGCATGGCGTAGTCCATGAAGCTGCCGGTGAGCAACTGGCCGGTCTCGTTGTCGTAGACGCAGTTCTCCATCAGCGCCTGGCCGATGCCCTGTACCAGGCCGCCGAGCACCTGCCCTTCCACGATCATCGGATTGATGATGGTGCCGAAGTCGTCGACCGCGGTGAAGCGATCGATCTTCGTCTCACCCGTCTGCCTGTCGATCTCGACCTCGCAGATGTAGGTGCCGCCGGGGAAGGTGAAGTTGGTCGGGTCGTAGAAGGCGGTCTCGTTCAGGCCCGGCTCCAGCTTGTCGAGCGGGTAGTTGTGCGGCACGTAGGCCGTCAGCGCCACCTGGCCGAAGGGGATCTTCTTGTCGGTGCCCTTGACGGTGAATTCGCCGTTGGCGAACTCGATGTCGGCGTCGCTCGCTTCCATCAGGTGGGCCGCGATCTTCTTGGCCTTGGCCTCGATCTTGTCGAGGGCCTTCATGATCGCCGCGCCGCCGACCGAGATCGAGCGCGAACCGTAGGTGCCCATGCCGAAGGGCACGCGGCCGGTGTCACCGTGCACCACGTCTACCGCCTCGACCGCAATGCCGAGCCGCGCCGCGACGACCTGCGCGAAGGTGGTCTCGTGGCCTTGCCCATGGCTGTGCGAGCCGGTGAACACGGTGACGCTGCCCGTCGGATGCACGCGGATCTCACCGCACTCGAACAGGCCCGCGCGCGCGCCGAGCGCACCCGCGATGTTCGACGGCGCGATGCCGCAAGCCTCGATGTAGCTCGAGTACCCGATGCCGCGCAGCCTGCCCTTGGCCTCGCTCGCGGACTTGCGCTGCGCGAAGCCGGCCACGTCGGCCAGCGTCTGGGCCTTGTCCATGCAGGCGTGGAAGTCGCCCGTGTCGTACTGCAGCGCCACCGGCGTCTGGTACGGGAAGGTGGTGATGAAGTTGCGCTTGCGGATTTCGTCCTGGCCCAGGTTCATTTCCCAGGCGCAGCGCGACACCAGCCGTTCGAGCAGGTAGGTGGCCTCGGGCCGGCCCGCGCCGCGGTAGGCATCGACCGGCGCGGTGTTGGTGAACCAGGCGTCGACTTCGACAAAGATCTGCGGCGTCGTGTACTGGCCCGCGAGCAGGGTCGCGTAGAGGATGGTCGGCACTGCCGTCGCAAAGGTCGACAGATACGCACCGAGGTTGCAGTCGGTATGCACGCGCATCGCGAGGAACTTGCCCTGCGCATCCATCGCCATCTCGGCGTGGCTCACGTGGTCGCGGCCATGCGCATCGGAGAGGAACGCCTCGGAGCGCTCGGCAGTCCACTTGATGCTGCGGTTGAGCTGCTTCGCGGCCCAGGTCAGGCACACGTCCTCCGCATAGAGATAGATCTTGGAGCCGAAGCCGCCACCCACGTCCGGCGCGATCACGCGCACCTTGTGCTCCGGCAGGCCGAGCACGAAGGCCGTCATCAGGAGCCGTTCGACGTGCGGATTCTGGTTGGAGACGTAGAGGACGTATTCATCGTTCCCACGGCTGTAATTGCCGATGGCGACGCGCGGCTCGATCGCGTTCGGAATCAGCCGGTTGTTCACCAGGTCGAGCTTCGTCACGTGCGCTGCGTTGGCAAAGGCGGCATCCACGCCTGCCTTGTCGCCGATCGTCCACTTGTAGCACTGGTTGTCGGGTGCTTCGTCGTGAATGGTGACGCCACTCTGCTTCTTCGCGGCATCGGCCACGCTGACCAGCGGCGCCAGAACGTCGTAGTCGACCACCACGGCCTCGGCGGCGTTCTTCGCCTGCTCGACCGTCTCGGCCACGACCATCGCGACGTGGTCGCCGACATAGCGCACCTTGTTGATCGCGAGGATCGGGTGCATCGGCTCCTTCATCGGCGTGCCGTCGGGGTTGTTGATGAGCCAGCCGCAAGGCAGCCCGCCCATCTTGCCCTCGATGTCCTTGCCGCTGAAGATGCCGACCACGCCGGGCATCTTCAGCGCATCGGCGATGTCGATGGACTTGATCTTTGCGTGCGCGTGCGGCGAACGCACGAACACGGCATGGCTCTGGTTGGCCATCGTCACGTCGTCGGTGTACTGGCCTGCGCCAGTCAGGAAGCGATAGTCTTCCTTGCGCCGGAGGGCCTCGCCGATGTGCGGGAGGCTTGCAAAGTCGGATGCACCCATGTCGTGCTCCTCAGGCCGAGGCCGTTGCTTTGGCGGGAGCAGCGGCCATCGCCTCGCCGCCCATCTGGACGGCCTTCACGATGTTCTGGTAGCCGGTACAGCGGCAGAGGTTGCCGTCGAGCAGTTCGCGGATCTCGGTCTCGCTCGACTTGGGATGGTGCGTGCACAGGTCGATGGCGCTCATCACCATGCCCGGCGTGCAGAAGCCGCATTGCAGGCCGTGGCATTCCTTGAAGGCCGCCTGCATCGGATGCATCGTGCCGTCGGGCTGGGCGATACCTTCGATGGTGGTGATCTTCGCGCCGGCCACCTGCGCCACCAGCACATTGCACGACTTGATCGCGCGGCCGTTGACGTGGACGGTGCAGGCGCCGCACTGCGCGGTGTCGCAGCCGACATGCGTTCCGGTGAGGTGGAGATGCTCGCGGATCGCGTGCACGAGGAAGGTGTTGGGCGGCGCGTCGACCGTGACCTCGCGGCCGTTGACCGTAAAAAGAACCTGCATGTGGCTGTCTCCGTTGTAGGTGATGGCTGATTTCGGCGTTTTGAATCTTGGACGCGCGACCTGACCATCATCCTAGGCAAAACCCTAGGCGCTTGCGCGCGGCTCCTGAAATTCTCAAAATGAAACAGCCTGCCGTTCGGCGAGACTCCCACCCGGCGCCGCTTCAGGCCCGAACCACACGATGAATGTCCCCTCCGCTTCGACCTTGCCCGAGCGCGCTGTTTCCATCGCCCAGGCGCGGCGCGAATGGATCGACGGCGAGTTGCCGTCCGGCGCTCCAGGGAGGTGGGTCGAGCCCTGGCTCGTGCGCTCATGGCAACGTTGCCTGGCGGCGGGTCATGAACCCAGGGAACGCGTGAGTTTCGATCCGGTATCGGCACAAGGCGCAAGGCGCGTGGCCGAGCGCAGCCAGGCACTCGTCACTGCGGCGCGGCCCGTGCTTGACCRGCTGTCCCGTGCGATCGCCGACACGCGCTACTTTGCCATCCTGACCGACGCGGACGGCATCGTGGTCGACATCGGCACCCTGCCCGGCGGCAGCGAATCGTCGGCCCGGTACGCACACGACATCGCGCGGATCGGCGTGGACTTGTCGGAGCGCGCGGTCGGCACCACGGCCATCGGCGCGGCGCTCGCGGAGCATGAATCCGTGTGGCTGCATCGCGGCGAACACTTCTTCGACGACACCAGCATCTACAGCTGCGCGGGCGCGCCGCTGTTCGGCCCCCAGGGCGATTGCATCGGCATGCTGGACCTGACCGGCGTTCAGGTGGTCGAGCGCCCCGAACTGCGGCACCTGGCTGCGCTGTCGGCGCGCAGCATCGAGAACGCGCTGGTGCAACGCCATCCCTGTGACCTGCTGCTGCGGATCGGCTGGCCGGGATGCGCGACCGGCGCGGACACCGAGGGGCTCCTGTGCATCGACGCCGACGGCAACGTGACCGGCGCCAATGCGGCCGCGCGCCACATGCTGCACCAACCGCTCGGCGCCCATCCGGCGCTGCACTGCAACGATCTCTTCGCGCTGCCGCCGCAGATGCTGTTCGATGCGGCGCGCCGGGGGGACGCCGTTGTCGAAGTGCCCCTCTGGTCGGGACTGCGGGTGCAGGCGCGTCCGCAGCTTGTCGATTCGTCGGTGTCGGTGCCGGCATCCACACCCGGCGCGACCCGGCCGCGCCTGCGGGACGTCGAGACCGCGCTGATCCGCAAGGCGGTCGACGATGCGCGCGGCAACGTGGCGGAAGCGGCCCGCTCGCTGGGCATCAGTCGCGCGACCGTCTACCGCAAGCTGCCTCGCAGCCCGCGATCGCCGTCCTGAGGACCTTGCGGACGCCGCCCGGCGTCGAGAATCTCACGCCCGGCTTCGTGCCGTTCACCACACGGCGCTTTCCTTCCGCGCGGGACTCCCTTACATTTCGTTGCTATTCTTTGTCTGCAATTACTTGCGCGCCGGATCGGCGGCACGACTGGGACGTTTGACCATGAGCGCATCCGAGGCCCGCACCTTTTCCTTGTCGCCGAAGCCGACCCGACGCCAGGTCCTGACGCGCATGACCGGCGTCGCCGCGGCAGCGAGCATGGGATTGCCGGTGTTTGCGCAGGCCAGGACCATCCGCATCGGCGCCACATTCGACAACAGCAGCGTCGAGAAGGCCAACGGCACGGGCCTGTTCCTCGGATCGAGCGCGTATTTCAATGCGCTCAACCGTGCGGGCGGCATCAACGGCACCAAGGTCGAGCTCGTGATGGCGGACGACCAGTTCAAGCCCGACAACGCCAAGGCCAACGCGCAAGCCTTCTACGCCGACAACTCGGTCCTCGCGATGGTGCATCCGCTGGGAACGCGCCAGACCGCGGAAGTGAGCGATGCGGTGCCCGGCATGGCGGTGGTCGGGCCCAACACCGGCACGGTGTCGCTGCGCAAGAAGGCCGCGCCCAACACCTTCTGGGTACGCGCCAACTACGACCAGGAAATCGACAAGCTGATCGCCACCGCGGCCGTGCTCGGCCAGTCGCGCATCGGCATCGTGTACTCGAACGATCCGCTGGGCCAATCCTTGCTCGCCGGGTTCAAGGCTTCGCTTGCCAAGGTCAAGCTCGAGCCGGCCGTGATCGCCAGCACGCCGGGCACCACCAGCATGGAAGTGGAGCCCGCGGCGCAGAAGATCGCCGAAGCCAAGCCGCAGATCGTCATCATCGGCCTGGCCGGCACCGCGCCGGCCTTCGTGCGCGCGTTCCGCGCCGCAGGCGGCAAGAGCAGCGCCTACGGTTTGTCGATCACGGCCGGCTCGCTCGGCGCCATGGGTGATCTCGCGCACGGATTGGGTTTCGCGATCGTCGTGCCTTCGCCCTATGCGACGAAGTTCGAGATCGTCCGGCGCTACCAGGCCGACATGCTGGCCAGCGGCGCCAAGGACTTTTCGCTGCCGAGCCTGGAAGGCTACATGGATGCCTGCGTGCTCGCGGAAGGCCTGCGCCGTGCGGGGCCGACGCCGACACGCGCCGCAGTGATGCAGGGCCTGGAACGCATCGAATCCTTCGATCTGGGCGGCGTGAAGATCAATTTCGGACACAGCAATCGCGAAGGCAACCAGTTTGTCGACGTGGCGGTCATCAGCGCCAACGGAAGGCTGATTAGCTAACCCCCAGGCTCGCGCACTTCGTGTCGCTCTCCACCCCCTGCAGGGGGCAACACCAGCGGCCCGGCTGAGCCGGTTCCGCGGTGTTTCACCAACGGGCCAGGCTTCGCCGGCCTCGGTCGAGCGGAGATGGCGACGGTCGAGCAGAATCTTGGGATGAACCAAAGTTATGCGACTGTGACACCGTCTCGGGCGGAGGTCGACGCTCTGCCTGGGCTCACGGTGATTGAATTCGGCACCGACTGGTGCGGCTTCTGCAAGGCGGCGCAACCGCTGATCTCGGAGGCCTTGGCCGATGCGCCGCCGCTGCGCCATCTCAAGATCGAGGATGGGAGCGGGCGGCCTCTGGGGCGATCGTTTCGGGTCAAGCTGTGGCCTACGCTGGTCTTCATGCGGGACGGCCAGGAGGTCGGGCGTCTCGTGCGACCGGGGAGCGCGTCGCTGATTCGGCAGGAGCTCGAACAGGCACAAGCCGGCTGACGCCGGCTCCAACGCGCCGCGCGTGCGTCAGGCCGCTGCCGGGACCTTGTCCAGGAAGCCTGTCACGAAGCGCAGCTTGCCTGCCTCCAGTTGCACGAAGTCGGTTCCCTCGATGAGATCCTCCGAGCCGCTCGGGCCGAGGGTCCATGAGAAGCGCAGTTGATCACCGTGGCCGTCGGGGCGGCCCTTGAGTGCAAAGCGGAAACCGGGGTAGCGCTGGTGGACGCCGCCTACCAGCGCGCTGATCTGCGTGCGGCCGCTGCCCTGCATGATGGGGTCGACGTAGTGCGCATCGGCGGCCCAGTGGGTTTCCAGCATCTTCAACCGACGGGCTTCATCGGTCTCGTTCCATACGGCGATGTAGTGCTCGGCGACGCGGCCGGCATCGGGCGTGGCGGTGTTCATGGCGAATCCTTTCAGTGTTCACGACCCGCAACAGCGCGGGTTGAATGAATGGTCGCCGCGACCACGCCGCGGGTCGATGACGTGGGAGGTCATGCGCCTCCTCCCCGGCCCTCCGGAACGAAAGGTCCTAGGCCGCCATCGCGCGCCGATGATCGGCCGCGCAGACTTCCATGTGGCGGACGAAGTGCGCGAGGTCCGGCACCACGGCGTCGGCGGACTTGGCCGTGTCGTCCCATTGCCGCAGTCGAACCGCGTCGCTGGCAAAGGGCAAGGCCTCGAAGGCTTGGGCCTGTGCCTCGTCGAACACGCCGCCTTGCAGTGCGAGGCTGCGCTTCGAATCGGCCGACAGCGCTTCGAGATAACCGGTCACGCGGGCGCACAGGAAGCGCTTGGCGTCCACGTGCAGGCGGATCGGTTCCACCGTCGCCGCGCCGAACAGCGGGCGGAGGAAGGGCAGGCAGCGGTACTGGTGGAGATCGTCCAGCCCCTGCTGGGTCGGCGTTCCGCCGAAGTCGTGCAGCAGGTGGCCCAGGTCATGCAGCAGCGATGCCGTGATCAGGGCGCTGTCTGCACCTTCGCTTTCCGCCAGATGCGCGGATTGCAAGGCGTGCTGGAGCTGCGTCACCGGCTCGCCGTCGTACTGGGCGTGGCCCTTGGATTCGAACAGGTGGACGATGTCGGGAATGGTGAGGCTCATGGGTGCATGGAAAACGAGTGCAGGCGCCGATCATCGCCACCTTTTGACCGCCCGACAATCCCGGGCGGGACTCAGGCAGGCGCCCCCACCGGCACCGATGCGCCGCGCGGACCCGAATGAGGCGCGACGTAGCGATCGACCGAAAGCCCGTCCGTACGGATGTCCGGCCGACGCCCCATCACCTGGTCGGCCACCACCTTGCCGGAGCCGCAGGCCATGGTCCAGCCCAGGGTGCCGTGGCCGGTGTTCAGGTACAGGTTGGCGTAAGGGGTGGCGCCCACGATGGGCGTGCTGTCCGGCGTCATCGGACGCAGGCCCGTCCAGAACGTGGCGCGAGGGAGGTCGCCACAGGGGAACAGGTCGGTGATGACGCGCTCGAGCGTCTCGCGCCGGCGCGGATTCAGCCGCAGATCGAAGCCGCCCAGTTCGGCCATGCCGCCCACGCGGATGCGGTCGTCGAAGCGCGTGACCGCGACTTTGTAGGTCTCGTCGAGCACGGTCGATTGCGGCGCCGCCGACGGATCGATCAACGGCACCGTCAGCGAATAACCCTTGACCGGATACACGGGAATGTCCAGACCCAGCGGCGCGATGAAGTCGCGCGAATAGCTGCCGAAGGCGAGCACGTAGCGGTCGGCGGTCAGCACTTCGCGAGACCCGCCGCCCAGGCGAACGCCGGTGATACGGCCGGCCTCCGTGATCAGCCCATCCACGCTTTGCTCGAAGCGGAAGTTGACGCCGAGCCCGCGCGCGATGTCGGCCAGGCCGCGCGTGAAGAGATTGCAATCGCCCGTCTCGTCGTTCGGCAGGCGCAAGCCGCCGGCAAGCAGGTCGCCCGTGTGCGCCAGGGCCGGCTCGACCGATGCGAGTTGGCTGCGGTCGAGCAATTGATAGGGAACGCCGCATTCCTGCAACACGGCGACGTCGCGCTGCACCGCGTCGAGCTGCGCCTGGGTGCGAAACAGCTGCAGCGTGCCCTGCGTGCGGTGCTCGTAGCGAATGCCGGTCTCGGCACGCAATTCGCGCAGGCAGTCCCGGCTGTATTCGGCGACGCGCATCATGCGTTCCTTGTTCACCGCGTAGCGCTCCGGCGAACAGTTCTTCAGCATGGCGGCCATCCAGCGCAACTGGAACAGCGTGCCGTCCGGGCGGATCGACAGGGGCGCGTGCTTCTGGAACATCCACTTCAGTGCCTTCAGCGGAATGCCGGGTGCCGCCCAAGGCGTCGAATAGCCGGGCGAGACCTGCCCGGCGTTGGCGAAGCTGGTTTCCTGCGCGGGGCCGTCCTGACGATCGACAAGCGTCACCTCGGCGCCGGCGCGTGCCAGGTAATAAGCGGTCGTGACACCGATGACACCGCCGCCCAGAACGATCACTTTCATCGAAAAACCCCTTGAGTACAGGAAACAGGTCAAGCATATTCAACCGTTGGCCGTAAACTCCACCGAACTTTGGCAGTCAGGCAGTGGTTTTTTCTGATTTTGGAGCCCAATGGGGCCTGGAGAAGTGAAATGATCGATCTCGATCGCACCGACCGGAAAATCCTCGACTTCCTGCAGCGGCAGGGGCGCATTTCGATGACCGATCTGGCCGAGCAGATCGGCCTGTCCACCTCCCCCTGTTCCGAGCGCGTGCGGCGGATGGAGCGCGACGGCGTGATCACCGGCTACCACGCCCGCATCGATCCACAGGCCATCGGCAAGACGCTGCTGGTGTTCGTCGAGATCACACTGTCGTCCAAGTCGGGCGACGTCTTCGACAAGGTGCGCAAGGAGTTGCTGCACGTGCCGGAGGTGATGGAATGCCATCTGGTGTCCGGCGGTTTCGACTATCTCATCAAGGCCCGCCTGCGCGCCATGAGCGACTACCGCAACCTGCTCGGCGACCTGCTGAAGAAGCTGCCGGTCACGGCGGAGTCGCGCAGCTACATCGTGATGGAAGAGGTCAAGGAGAGTCTCTACCTCCCGATGGACCGATGAACCCCCTCTCGCCTGCACACCCCGTGCAACAGATCGAACTCTCCTACGCCATCGCGCCGCGCCGCAACGGAAGCACCCTGATCCGCAATCCGCTCATGGATCTGCTTCAAGCGGTGCATGAGCACGGCTCGATCTCGGCCGCCGCCCGGGCGCTCGGCTTTTCCTATCGACATGTGTGGGGCGAACTCAAGCGCTGGGAACAGACGCTGGGCCGGGCACTGGTCACAGGCGACCAGGGACGTTCCGCGCAGCTCTCCGAGTTCGGCGACAAGCTGTTGCGAGCCGAGCGCGAGGCGCAGGCCCGCCTGGCACCGCAGATCGAAGCACTGCACGCCGAACTCGAACGCGCCTTTGCACTCGCCTTCGACGACCGCACGCACCGCTGAGCTGGCCGAGGCGCACTACAGCGAGCAGGTCCTGAAACCGAAGAATCCGTCGTCGCGCCCGGGCAACGCAAAGCCGCGGCGCTTGGGCGACCGCAGGCGCGCACGCGTCGCGAACGACGCGCCGCGCAGCACGCGCGCCTTGCCGAAAGCCGCCTGCGGATCGAACTCGGTGCCTTCACTCCACGGGTCGACGGAGAAGCCTTCCCAAGGCTGCAGAGTGCCCGCGCACCACTCGTGGACGTCAGCCCAGCGGAAACCCCGGCGCCCCGCGGTGTGCGCGGCGATCTCCCACTCGACTTCGGTGGCGATCCGGCGACCCGCCCAGCGTGCCCATGCATCCGCCTCCCACCAGCTCACGTGCACGGCGCTCTGGTTGCCAGCGGCGCGCACGGTGCGACCGAAGTGCTGCTGCAGCACGGAGCCGCCGGTGCCGTGGCGTGCCGCGCCGATCTGCTCGACGTGTCGCGGGCCGCGACGCCCTTCGGTCTGTCCCGCGAGCCATTCCAGCCCTTCGGGGCGCCACAGTTCGACCCGGTCGTAACCGCCGTCGTCGACGAACTCGACGTACTGGCTCCAGGTCACGGGCTGCGCGTCGATCTCGAACTCCGGCACATCGACCTGGTGCAGCCCGCGTTCCTGTGCGAATGCAAATCCCGCCTCCGGCAGCCCGAGCTCCCATGGCGTCGACGGCACCAGAAGCGGCTCACGCGTGACGGCGGCTGGCGGCAGCTCGATGCCGAGCGGCAAGCCGAGTGTCTGCGCCATGACGACCAGTTGCTCGCCGCGCAGGTCCTCATGGAACAAGGCAAGCCGGTAGAAGTACAGGCCGGCATCGGTCTCGGCCGCATGCTCGAGCAGTTCGAGCGTGCTCTCCAGCGTCTCAAGCAGGTAAGCCTTGGTCTGCGCAAGGTCGGGCATCTCGGGCGACCACCGTTCCTGCACATCGGTCTGCAAGGGGTTCCACCAGGCGTCGGCGTTCGGCTCGATCGCCGCGAGCCGCGTCGGACGCACAGGGCACGACACGCCGAACGCGCGCTGCGTGTTGCGCGCGATCCACCACTCCGCGAACCAGCCGATGTGGCCGGCCAGCCAGACAGGCGGATCGACGCCTTCGACCCGCGGCACGGCCAGCGCAGCCGAACCGAGCGCCTGCTCGTACAGGGCCAGGAGATGCAGCGTGTGATTGCGCGCGTCGATCAGCGCCAGCGAAAGCAGCTCGCGACCCGCGCGACGCATGTCCGGCGAGTCGATCGAATGCGGAAGGCCGGACGGATACCCGGACCGGGAATATTCAGAAGCCGCGGACATGGCGAATTATCACCACCTGAAGACCGGCAGACCGCTCGCGACATGCAGGGGCATTCCCCCGGGGATGAGGGCCTCGCCCCTCGCTAGAATCGCGGGCGCTCCATGTACCCGATCCGCTGGCACACGACGCCGGCGCGTCGGGTTCATTCGTATAGGGGGCATCCTTCTCAAAAGAACTGGAGAGACAAATGCAAGGCTTGCTGAAGCTTTCACGGGCCATCGACTGGCTCAATGCCCAGGTGGGCAAGTACGCCATCTGGATCATCCTGGCTTCGACTGCCATCAGCGCTCTCAACGCGATCGTCCGCAAGGTGTTCAACACGAGTTCGAACGCCTATCTGGAAGTGCAGTGGTACCTGTTTGCCTGGTCCTTCCTGATCGCCGCAGGGTTCACCCTTCTCAACCGCGAACACGTGCGCATCGACGTGCTCAGCAGCCGCTTGCCCAAGCGCACGCAGATCTGGATCGACATCCTCGGTTTCGCCCTGTTCCTGACGCCGCTGTGCATCGTGGTGCTGTACTACACCGTGCCGATGGTGATCCAGCAGTACCAGTCGGGCGAAATGTCCGGCAATTCGGGCGGCCTGATCCGTTGGCCGGTCTGGCTCGCGCTGCCGGTCGGCTTCACGCTGCTCATGCTGCAAGGCTGGTCGGAACTGATCAAGCGACTGGCCTTCCTGACCGGACAGGGCCCCGACCCGACCATCAAGCTCGGTGAAAAGACCGCCGAGGAAGAACTGGCCGACGAACTGCGCGAGCGCGCCGCCAACGAAGCGGCGGCAGTCCCATCTGTGCAGACACGCTGAGCCCGGAGCAGACCCCCATGGAGTTCATTGCAGCCAATTTCGCACCCGTCATGTTCGGCGGGCTCATCATCTTTCTGCTGCTGGGTTTCCCGGTGGCATTCAGCCTCGGGGCCTGCGGCCTCTTCTTCGGATTCGTCGGCATCGAGCTCGGCGTGTTTCCCTCTTCGGTCATGGCGTGGCTGCCGCAGCGGCTCATCGGCATCATGGCCAACGACACCCTGCTGGCCGTGCCCTTCTTCACGCTGATGGGGCTGATCCTCGAACGCAGCGGCATGGCCGAGGATCTGCTCGACACCATCGGGCAGGTCTTCGGCCCTCTGCGCGGCGGCCTGGCGCTGGCGGTCATCTTCGTGGGGGCGCTGCTCGCGGCCACTACGGGCGTGGTCGCGGCTTCGGTGATCTCGATGGGGCTGATCTCGCTGCCGATCATGCTGCGCTACGGCTATGACCGCCGACTCAGCAGCGGCGTGATCGCCGCTTCGGGAACGCTGGCGCAGATCATCCCGCCCTCGCTGGTGCTCATCATCATGGCCGACCAGCTCGGCAAGAGCGTGGGCGACATGTACAAGGGCGCCTTCATTCCGGGCTTCTTCCTGGTTGGCCTCTATGTGGTGTGGGTGATCTTCCTGGCCGTCTTCAAGCCCGAGCGCGTGCCTGCCCTGCCGCTCGAAGCACGCGTCTACCGCGAGCCCAACGGCAGCGGCGGCTACCCCTCGCTCGTCATCCTGGTGGTCATCTCGACGGTGGTCTCCGTGCTGCTCGCGCGCCACATGACCGACCTGCACAGCTGGTGGCAGGGAGAAGTCGTCACCTCCGTGCCCACCGACGAGAAGGTCGTCGTGGCCATGTGCGGCGGCACCTTCGTCGCATTCGTCATTGCGGTGTTCAACCGCATCACCAAGCTGAACCTGCTGTCGCGGCTGGCCGAGCGCGTCACCTTCGTGCTCATCCCGCCGCTGCTGCTGATCTTCCTCGTGCTCGGCACCATCTTCCTGGGCATCGCGACGCCGACCGAAGGCGGCGCCATGGGCGCGATGGGCGCCCTGGTGATGGGTGCATTGCGCAAGCGCATCGATTTCAAGCTGCTGCAGCAGGCGCTGGCATCCACCACCAAGCTGTCCTGCTTCGTGATGTTCATCCTCATCGGTGCCACCGTGTTCAGCCTGGTGTTCCAGGCGGCAGACGGCCCGATCTGGGTCGAACACCTGCTGGTCAACCTGCCCGGCGGCCAGGTCGGATTCCTGATCCTGGTGAATGCGCTGATCTTCTTCCTTGCCTTCTTCCTGGACTACTTCGAGCTGTCGTTCATCGTGGTGCCGTTGCTGGCGCCGGTGGCGCAGAAGATGGGCATCGACCTGATCTGGTTCGGCGTACTGCTGGCAGTGAACATGCAGACCTCGTTCATGCATCCGCCCTTCGGCTTCGCGCTGTTCTTCCTGCGGTCCGTGGCGCCCGACAAGCCCTACGTCGACCGGGTGACGAAGAAGGTGATCCAGCCGATCACCACGATGCAGATCTACCGCGGTGCCATTCCCTTCGTGCTGATCCAGCTGTGCATGGTGGGCTTGCTGATCGCCTTCCCGGGCCTGGTCACCGGCAGCCTGGACAAGCAGCAACAGTACGACCTCGACAAGATCGGCGACCAGATGCGCCAGGGCCTGCCGGCCGAATCCGGCGGCTCCGACTCAGGCTACGGCTCCGAGCCCGCGCCGAATCTCACGCCGGGCGCGCCCCCAAGCGGCGAGACCGCGCCGCAACCCGCCCCTGGCGCCGCGGCGCCGGGTGTCGACCCGTCGGAGGAAGATCCGACGAAGGCCATCGAGGATTCGCTCAAGCCCAAGCCTTCGCAATAGCCTGCGACGACCCATGAAAAAACCGCGCAGTGCGCGGTTTTTTTGTTTCGGTTGCCGGCGCATCGCGCCGGAACAGAAGGGCTCAGATCTTGACGCCGTTCACGTACTGATTGAACGGGTACTCCGAAACACGGTTCCAGAGAATCTGGTCGCGCTGGAAAGCACGCATGTCCTGGTGGATCTTCTTGAAGTCGGGCGACTTGGCTTCGTGCTCGGCGAACACTTCCATCGACGCCTTGAAACCGGCGTCCATCACCGGCTTCGGGAATGCCTTGAGCTGGGTCTTGTCGGCCACGAGCTTCTTCAGGGCGATCGGGTTGAAGGCGTCGTACTTGGCGAGCATGTCGCGCGCAGCCACCTTCGTTGCGGCCATGAGGATCGCCTTGTTGTCTTCCGACAGCTTGGCGAACGCCTTGTTGTTGATGAAGAATTCGAGGTCGGCACCACCTTCCCACCAGCCCGGGTAGTAGTAGTAAGGCGCGACCTTGTTGAAGCCGAGCTTCTGGTCGTCGTGCGGGCCGACGAACTCGGCCGCATCCAGCGTGCCCTTTTCGAGCGCCTGGTAGATGTCACCGGCCGGCATGTTCTGCGACACCACGCCCAGCCTGGCCATGGCTTCGCCGAAGACGCCGCCGCCCATGCGCATCTTCAGGCCCTTGAGGTCTTCGACCGTCTTGATTTCCTTGCGGTACCAGCCACCCATCTGTGTGCCGGTGTTGCCGGCGCTGGCGGTGCGGAAGTTGTACTGCGCGAAGAAGGCGTCGAGCAGCTTGCGGCCGTTGCCGTAGTCCTTCCAGGAGTCGGTCTGGCGTGCGGTCAGGCCGAAAGGCACAGCGCAGCTGAAGGCGAAGATCGGGTCCTTGCCGGTGAAGTAGTAGGCAGCGGTCTGGGCCATCTCGATGTTGTCGCCCTGCAGCGCGTCGACGACGCCGAAAGCAGGCATCAGTTCGCCAGCGGGATGCACCGTCACTTCGAACTTGCCGCCCGACAGTTCCTTGATGGTTTTGGAGAACATTTCCGCACTACCGAAGATCGTGTCCAGCGAACGGGGAAAGCTCGATGCGAGGCGCCAGCGCACGGCGGCCTGCGCATGAACGGCAGGCGCGATGCCGGCGGCGAGAACGCCGGCAATGCCTGCGTTTTTGATGAGGGAACGACGATCCATTGAAATCAACTCCGGGTGCTTGGGGGAAAACGAGAACGCGGCTTGTGGCCGCGTTGCTGACTAGGTTAGTCGAGCAACATTGTAAAAAGTGCTTACACGACCCCGGGGCGGGTTTTCCCTGCGGAGACGAGGCTGTCGAAGCGCTGCGCGATGGAGCCTTCGATGCCTTCCGCGTCGAGGCCGATGCTGGCCAGCAGCTTGGCCGGATCGCCATGCTCGATGAAACGATCGGGCAAGCCGAGTTGCAGCACGGGCTTCTGGATTCCGGCGGACTGCAGGGCCTCCAGCACTGCGCTGCCGGCACCGCCCATGATGGCGCCCTCCTCGATCGTGACGATCGCATCGTGCGTGCCCGCGACCTTCAACAGCAGTTCGACGTCGAGCGGCTTGGCCCAGCGCATGTTGACCACCGTGGCGTCGAGTGCCTCGGCCGCCTTGAGTGCGGGATAGAGCAAGGTGCCGAAAGCGAGGATCGCGATGCGATGGCCCTCGCGGCGGATCTCGCCCTTGCCGAAGGGCAGTGCATCGAGCGTGAGATGCGGCGTGACACCGGCACCGGCGCCACGCGGATAACGCACCGCGACAGGATGGTTCTGTTCGTAGGCCGTGGTCAGCAGTTGACGGCATTCGGCCTCATCCGCGGGGCAGGCCACGCTCATGTTCGGGACGCAGCGCAGGAACGGGATGTCGTACGCGCCCGCATGCGTCGCACCGTCGGCACCCACAAGGCCGGCGCGGTCGAGGGCGAACACCACCGGCAGGTTCTGGATCGCGACGTCGTGGATGAGTTGGTCGTACGCGCGCTGCAGGAAGGTCGAGTAGATCGCCACCACGGGCTTGAGCCCCTCGCACGCGAGCCCGGCCGCGAAGGTGACGGAATGCTGCTCGGCGATGCCCACGTCGTAGTAGCGACCGGGAAAGCGCTTCTCGAACTCGACGAGCCCCGAGCCCTCGCGCATCGCCGGCGTGATGCCCACGAGGCGGCCATCCTGCGCGGCCATGTCGCACAGCCAGGTGCCGAAGACTTGCGTGAAGGTCTGCTTGGGCGCTGTCGCAGGCTTGACGAGGCCGACGGCCGGATCGAACTTGGTAGGACCGTGATAGGCCACGGGGTCGGCCTCGGCCAGCTTGTAGCCCTGTCCCTTCTTTGTGACCACGTGCAGGAACTGCGGACCTCGCAGGTGCTTGAGGTTCTCGAGCGTCGGCACGAGCGAATCGAGATCGTGCCCGTCGATCGGCCCGACGTAGTTGAAGCCGAACTGCTCGAACAGCGTCGCCGGAACGACCATGCCCTTGGCATGCTGCTCGAAGCGCTTCGCCAGTTCGAAGAGCGGCGGCGCCGCGCGCAGCACGCTCTTGCCGACGTTCTTGGCGGCGGCGTAGAAATTGCCGCTCATCAACTGCGCGAGGTAGCGATTGAGCGCACCGACCGGCGGGCTGATCGACATGTCGTTGTCGTTCAGGATCACCAGCAGCTTGCAGTCGTCGCACACGCCCGCGTTGTTCAAAGCCTCGAAGGCCATGCCGGCGGTCAGGGCGCCGTCGCCGATGATCGCGACCGAATGGCGGTCCTCGCCCTTCTGCCGCGCAGCCAACGCCATGCCGAGCGCGGCCGAGATGCTGGTCGACGAATGGGCGGTGCCGAAAGTGTCGTACTCGCTCTCGGTGCGCTGCGGAAATCCGGAGATGCCGCCAAGTTGCCGCAAGGTGGGCATGCGCTCGCGCCGGCCGGTGAGGATCTTGTGCGGGTAGGTCTGGTGGCCCACGTCCCACACCAGCCGGTCGTGGGGTGTGTTGAACACGTGGTGCAGCGCGACCGTGAGCTCCACCGTGCCGAGGTTCGAACTGAGATGCCCGCCGGTGCGCGACACGTTGTCGAGCACGCAGGTGCGAACCTCGTCGGCCAGTTGCTTGAGTTGTGCGCGATCGAAATGCCGCAGGACGGAGGGATCGTGGATGGTGGGAAGCAGCGGGGCCATGGGGAGGTTTGTTGTTCTCTATCGGTCGCGGTCCACGACCATGTGGGCCAGCGCGCGCAGCGCGCCGGCGTCGGCCAGTGTGCTCCTGTCGAGCGCGGCGAGCGCCTGATCGAGCAGTTCGCGGGCCTGCGTGCGGGCCCCGTCAAGGCCGAGCAGCGACACGTAGGTGGGCTTGTCGCTCGCGGCATCCTTGCCGGCGGTCTTGCCGAGCGTTTCCGAATCGGCGATGACGTCGAGGATGTCGTCGACCACCTGGAAGGCGAGGCCCAAGGCCGCGCCGTATTCGCGCAACGCGGTCAGGACGTGCGGCGCGAGCGCATCGCCGCAGGCCGCGCCCATTTCAACGCTGCCCTGCAGCAGGGCGCCGGTCTTCATGCGGTGCATTTCACGCAGTTGCGCTTCATCGAGTGCAAGTCCCACGCTCGCCAGGTCGATCGCCTGGCCACCGGCCATGCCCTGGCTGCCAGCCGCGCGCGCCAGCAGGCGGCACAGGTTGGCCTGTACGGCCGGTGCGATGTCGTCGCCCTCGGGCGTGAGCAATTCGAAGGCCAGTGCCTGCAGGGCATCGCCGGCCAGCAGTGCATCGGCTTCGCCGAACTTCACATGCACAGTGGGCTTGCCGCGACGCAGCACGTCGTTGTCCATGCACGGCAGGTCGTCGTGCACCAGCGAATAGGCGTGGATCAGTTCGACCGAGCAGGCTGCGCGCAAGGCGGCTTCGGCATGGCCGTTGATGGCCTCGCTCGCAGCGAAGACCAGCAGTGGCCTCAATCGCTTGCCACCGTCGAGGACGGCATAACGCATCGCATCGCCGAGTTCCACCGGCGCGTCGACGCCGACCCATTCGGACAATGCGGCCTCGACGCGGGCCAGCTTCGGCTCGCTCCACGCGGCAAGTCGGGCGGAATCCCAACGCAGGGTGTCGACGACCTTCATTCGCCCGCCCAGACCTTGAGGCTGCCCGCGTCGAGCACCTTGATCTGGTCTTCGACCGCTTGCAGCTTGTCGCGGCAGAACGCGAGCAGGGCTGCGCCCCGCTGGTAGCTGCCGAGCAACTGGTCGAGCGGCAACTGGCCGGATTCGAGTTCGGCCACGAGTTGTTCGAGCTCCTGGAGGCCGGCTTCGTAGGTCGCGGGCAGCGCACCGGTATCGGGTGCGTCCGGCGAGGCCGACGGGGAGGAGGAAGGCACCTTGGGCATGCGCGCTGAAACTTGGGTGAAACCGGGCATTTTAGGTTCACCCCCAGGCTTGCCCACTTCGTGTGGCCGCCAACCCCCTTCCGGGGGCGCTGCCTGCGGACCGGCGGAGCCGGTTCCGCGGCCGCTCTGGTGAAACCCCAATCGATGGTCCGTGAAAATTTCTCCGGGGTACAATTCGCCCTCTTTGGCTGGCTGGTGCCGGCGCAATCTTCGGGTCGTCACCTTCATTCGACGGCAGCCTTCCGTTCTATTTCTCTCCCTGTGGGGAGCTTGGTCAGGTCACCCATGTCTGATTTAAGTCTTCAACTGCAGCAGGCTTCGAGCCAACTCCCAGTTTCCGCGTATTTCGACGAGGCGCTCTATGCCCGCGAGATGCAAACGCTGTTTGCCGCCGGGCCGCGTTACGTCGGCCACCGGCTCTCGGTGCCCGAACCGGGCAACTTCCACACCTTGCCGCAGGAGCATCAGGGTCGCGCGCTGGTCCACACGCCCAAGGGCGTGGAACTGATCTCGAACGTCTGCCGGCATCGCCAGGCCCTGATCCTCAGGGATCGGGGCCAGCTCGACGCCAACACCGGCGGCAACATCGTCTGCCCGCTGCACCGCTGGACCTATGCGGCCGCGGACCCGCGTTCCACAGGGACGTTGATCGGCGCACCGCACTTCGAGCAGGACCCGTGCCTCAACCTCCACAACTACCCGCTGACCGAGTGGAACGGCCTGCTGTTCGAGAAGAACGCCGACGGCAAGGGCCGCGACGTCGCCGCCGACCTCGCAAACCTCGGTCCGCGCGCGGACCTCGACTTCGAGGGCTATGCACTGGACCGCGTCGAGCTGCACGCGTGCAACTACAACTGGAAGACCTTCATCGAGGTGTACCTCGAGGACTACCACGTGGGCCCCTTCCACCCGGGGCTCGGAAGCTTCGTGACCTGCGACGACCTGCGCTGGGAGTTCAACCGGCACTTCTCGGTGCAGACGGTCGGCGTCGCCAACCGCCTCGGCCGCGCGGGCAGCCCGGTCTACCAGCGCTGGCAGGAGCAACTCCTGAAGTACCGCGAGGGCAAGCCGCCGAAGTACGGCGCGATCTGGCTCACCTACTACCCGCACGTGATGGTCGAGTGGTATCCCCATGTGCTGACCGTCTCGACGCTGCACCCCATCGGCCCACAGAAGACGCTCAACATGGTCGAGTTCTTCTACCCGGAGGAGATCGTCGCATTCGAACGCGAGTTCGTCGAGGCCCAGCAGGCGGCCTACATGGAAACCTGCGTCGAGGACGACGAGATCGCCGAGCGCATGGATGCCGGCCGCCGCGCGCTGATGCAGCGCGGGGACGACGAAAGCGGCCCCTACCAGAGCCCGATGGAAGACGGCATGCAGCAGTTCCATGAGTGGTACCGCCGCGAGATGAGCTAGTGCAAGCGCTCTGGATGGTGCTGGGCGCACTGATCTTCGCCACCATGGGCGTGTGCGTGAAGATCGCCTCTTCCTGGTTTTCCAGCGCCGAACTGGTGCTCTACCGCGGCTTGATCGGCATCGTGTTCCTGTGGGTGCTCGCGCGCAGCCGCGGCGTCACGCTCGGCACGCGATACCCGGGCATGCATGCCTGGCGCAGCATGATCGGCGTCGTGTCGCTGGGCGCGTGGTTCTACGCCATCGCGCACATGCCGCTCGCCACCGCGATGACGCTGAACTACATGAGCAGCGTCTGGATCGCGGCGTTCCTGGTCGGCGGCGCACTGCTCGCCTGGGTGCCGGTTCCCGGGCGCGACGGCAGCGTGCCGCGTCCGCCGCTGCAGGGGCCGCTGGTGCTCACGGTGCTCGCGGGCTTCGGCGGCGTTGTGCTGATGCTCAAGCCCACCGTCGGCGACAACCAGGGTTTCGCGGGCCTGATGGGCCTGCTGTCGGGCCTCACCGCGGCCTTTGCCTATATGCAGGTGGTGGCTCTCTCGCGGCTCGGTGAACCCGAGGCGCGCACAGTCTTCTATTTCGCGGTGGGATCGGCGGTGGCAGGCGGCCTGGGGACCTTGCTGGGGGACTCCACGCCGTGGGCCGAGTGGACCTGGGGCCACGCGGCCTGGCTCCTGCCCGTCGGCGTGCTGGCGGCGCTCGGCCAGCTCTGCATGACACGCGCCTATGCCAGCGCCAAGACCGAAAGCGGTACGCTCTTGGTTGCCAATCTCCAGTATTCGGGCATCGTCTTCGCCGCGATGTACAGCGTGCTGCTGTTCGGGGACCGCATCGATGCGGCGGGCTGGTTCGGCATGGCGCTGATCGTCGCGAGCGGCATCGCGGCCACGATACTGCGCCAGCGTTCGCTGCCCAAGGCACCGGCCGAGGAACATTGAAGGACTTCGCATGTACACGACGCTGATTTCCGCCGAAGCGCTGATCGCCCTGCAGGCGAGCGATGCGCCATTGATGGTCTTCGATTGCACCTTCGAGCTCATGAAGCCCGACGCCGGCGCGCAGCAGTACCGAGCCGCGCACATCCCCGGCGCGGTGTACGCCAATCTCGACACGGACCTCAGCGCGAAGCACGGTGCGGCCGGTCCCCACGGCGTGGTCGTGGCGCAGGACGACGGCCCGCCCGCTTCCGGCGGCCGGCATCCGCTCCCGAGCCGCGAGAAGTTCGCGGGCTGGCTGTCGAGCGTCGGCTTCGCAAACAACATGCAGGCGGTGGTGTACGACCGCAATGGCGCCAACTATTGCGGTCGACTCTGGTGGATGCTCAAGTGGATGGGCCACGATGCCGTGGCGGTGCTCGACGGCGGATTGCAGGCCTGGCAGGCGGCGGGCGGCAAGGTCGCCAGCGGCGAGGAGCCCTCGCATTTCCAGTCGAACTTCGTCGCCGGCGAGCCGCTGCTCGTGCTCGCCGACACGAAGCGCGTGCTCGCGCATCTTGATCAGTCTGACCAGACGCTGATCGATGCGCGGGCTGCCGCAAGATATCGCGGCGAGGTGGAACCTCTGGACCCGATCGCCGGTCACATCCCAGGGGCCCTGAACCGGCCCTTTACCGAGAACCTCGGTCCCGACGGGAAGTTCAAGCCGGCCGCGCAATTGCGCGCCGAATTCGAAACACTGCTGGCGGGCCGGAATCCCACCACGGTCGTCCACCATTGCGGCAGCGGCGTGAGCGCGCTGCCCAACCTGCTCGCGATGCAGATCGCGGGACTCGGGCCGACCGCGCTCTATGCCGGCAGCTGGAGCGAGTGGAGCAACACGCCGGGGCTGCCGACCCGGCAAGGCGCACAACCATGATCCTGACGCGCAGGCTGCTTCCGACACTCGCCCTGACCGCTCTCTTCGCAATCTCCGCACTCCCCTTCACCGCCTCGGCCCAGCAGGCGCCGCACGCCCACGTGCATGGCCAGGTCAAGCTCGACGTGGCCATCGAAGGTCCCACCGTCGTGATCGAAATGGAATCGCCGCTCGACAACTTCGTCGGTTTCGAGCGCGCGCCGCGCACCGACGACGAAAAGAAGGCGGTCGACGAAGTCGTTGCGCAACTGCGCGCGGCGGACCATCTGTTCAAGATCGATCCCACTGCCAATTGCAAGCTCGGCCCCGTGACATTGCGCTCGGCGACGCTGGGCCTGGGCAAGCCCGAGGCCAATGCCGCCGAAGGCCATGCCGACCTCGACGGCACCTTCGCGTTCAACTGCACCAATGCCTCGGCGGCGAAGTTCATCGACATCGACCTCTTCAACGCCTTCAAGGGTCCACGCCAGATCGAAGCGCAGATCGCTTCGCCGCAGGGCCAGTTCAAGCGCACGCTGAAACGGCCCGCCACGCGGCTGACCTGGAGCAAGTGATTCGCACGTGACGCTCGTTCTCTCCGCCGAATCGCTGCGCTTCGGCTGGCCCGGCACCACAACGCCCTGCATCGACATCGAACGGCTCGGCATCTCGGCCGGCGAGGCCGTGTTCCTGCACGGGCCGAGCGGCTGCGGCAAGAGCACGCTGCTGTCGCTGCTGGCCGGGGTCCTGGTGGCCGACGCGGGCCGCATCACCCTGCTCGGGCATGACTGGGCCGCACAGTCGGGTGCCGCACGCGACCGGTCGCGCGTCGCGCATGTGGGCTACATCTTCCAGCAGTTCAACCTCCTGCCGTACCTCAGCGTGCTGGACAACGTGCTGCTGCCCTGTCGCTTCTCGGAGCGACGCATGTCGCGAGCCTCGCGCGACGGCACCGCACGCGGGCAGGCCGAATCGCTGCTCGCGCAGATGGGCCTCGACGAGAGCCTGTGGCATCGGCAGGCGATGCAACTGTCGGTCGGGCAGCAGCAACGCGTCGCGGCCGCCCGCGCGCTCATCGGCCATCCCGAAGTGGTGATCGCCGACGAGCCGACCTCCGCCCTCGACGAAGACCGCCGCGAGGCTTTCCTCGATGTGCTGCTTTTGGCCTGCAAGTCGAACCACAGCGCGCTGGTTTTCGTGAGCCACGACCGACGCATCGCCGAGCGCTTTTCGCGCCACGTCCTGCTGCCCGAGATCAATCGCGCCGTTTCGGGGGAGCCTCGCTGATGACGGCGCTGTTCGGCATCGCCTGGCGCAGCGCATGGAACCGGCGCTTCACCCTCGCGCTCACCGTGCTCTCGATCGCGCTGTCCACCTTCCTGCTCCTCGGTGTCGAACGCATCCGCACCGAGCTTCGCGAGAACTTCTCGTCGTCGGTGTCGGGCACCGATCTGATCGTCGGTGCACGCACCGGCTCCACGCAGTTGCTGCTCTATTCCGTGTTTCGCATCGGCGCCGCCACCAACAACATGCAGTGGAAGAGCGTGCAGGCACTCGCCGCACATCCCGGCGTCGATTGGGTCGTGCCGCTGTCGCTCGGCGACTCGCACCGCGGCTTCTCGGTGCTGGCCACGACGCCCGCCTATTTCGAGCACTTCCACTACGGCAACCGCCAGGCGCTCCAGTTGCGCGAGGGCAAGCCCTTCAGCGAGCTGTTCGATGCGGTCGTCGGTGCCGAGGTGGCCGACAAGCTGGGCTACCACGTGGGCCAGAAGATCACGCTGGCCCACGGCAGCGGCGAGCTCAATGTGTCCGAACACGCCGACAAGCCCTTCACGGTGGTGGGCGTGCTCGCGCGCACCGGCACGCCGGTCGATCGCACCGTGCACATCGGGCTTTCGGCGATGGAAGCCATTCACCTCGAATGGGTCGGCGGTGCGCCGATGCCGGGCGTGAATATCCCGGCCGAGCAGGTGCGCAAATTCGACCTCACGCCCAAGAACGTGACGGCCACGCTGGTCGGCCTGAAGAACCGGTCCGCCGTGTTCGCGGTGCAGCGCTGGATCTCTACCTATACCGACGAACCGCTGATGGCCATCCTCCCCGGCGTGGCGCTCGACGAGTTGTGGAGCGTGATCGGCATCGGCGAGAACGCGCTGCTGCTGATGTCGGCGCTGGTCGCGCTCGTCAGCCTCGCGGGGCTGGTATCGGTGGTGATGGCCAGCCTCAACGAGCGCCGCCGCGAGCTGGCCGTGCTGCGCGCGGTCGGCGCGAGCCTGCGTCACGTGCTCGCGCTGCTGGCGCTCGAAGGTGCGCTGGTCACGCTGCTGGGCGTGGCGATCGGCATCGTCTTCGCAGTGATCGGCATCGCTCTGCTCTCGCCCTGGCTTCAGTCGCAGTTCGGACTCGCCCTGCACCTGTCCGAACCTACACTGAACGAATGGACCTTGATTGCGAGTCTCGTGGTGGCCGGCTGGGTGGCCAGCCTGCTGCCGGGCATTCGCGCCTATCGGCTTTCCTTGGCTGATGGGCTTTCACCCAGGATCTGAACATGACCTTGCGACTTCCCGTTTCCTTCCTCCTCGCCGTCGTCATCGCCGGCAGTGCGCTCGCAGCCGAGCCTTCGCCGCAGGCGACCTCGCCGACCAATCCCCTTGGCGTCAAGCCAGCCGACGCCAAGCCCGCGCCGGGCCAGCCCCGCGTCATCTCGTGGGAAGAACTCGTGCCCAGGGACTGGGATCCCATGAAGGAACTCAAGGGCATGGACCTGAGCAAGCTCGACGACAGCGACCCGCGCGCCAACGAGATGCTGATGAAGCTGCAGGAAGCGTCGAACAACGCGCCGACCAACGCCGCGATGAACGGCGTCGAGGTCAAGATCCCCGGCTTCATCGTGCCGCTCGAAGAGAACAAGGGCGAAGTCACCGAGTTCTTGCTGGTGCCCTACTTCGGCGCCTGCATCCACACGCCGCCGCCGCCGGCCAACCAGATCCTGCATGTGCGCCCGAAGCAAGGCGCGAAGTTCCGCGCCATGGACACCGTGTGGGTCACCGGCAAGCTGCAGACCCTGCGGAACGATTCGATGATGGGTGTGAGCGGCTACCACGTCACCGCCGACAGCGTCACCAAATACACCGGCGGCGCGAAGTAGCCCGGGAGGGTTGCTACAGCGGCTTCGTCATGAAGACGCTGTTCGGGTAAACCTTCACTGCTTGCCGATCTCGGTCAGCAGCCGCGTGACGAGGTACAGGCGCGGGACGATCGAGTCGACCTCGATGTATTCGTCCTTCGCGTGGTAGCCGAAGCCGGCCAGGCCGAAACTCTCGACCACTGTGGCCTTGCCCGAGCGGCCGGCAAACCCGGCATCGGTGCCGCCACCGGTCATGGGCGCCAGCCCCAGTTCGCGGTCAATTTCCTTGTAGATGGCCTGCGCCTTCGCGCCGAGGGCGGCACCCTTCTCGCCGGCGAGGAATGCGGGGCGGCCCACCTCGACCTTCAACGTCGTTTCGGTGTCAGGAATCAGCTTTCCGCTGGCGATCTTGCTTTGCAGCGCCGCTTCGAGCTTCTTCTCGGCGCCGGGCTGCGTGATGCGGATGTCGCCGAGCGCCTGCGCCTTCGCAGTGATCTGGTTGAGCGGGCCGTTGGCGCTCGCCACGGTCCAGTTCAATGTCGCGCCGGGCGTGTCCTTGGGGATGTCCTTGGTCTGGAGCATCTGGTAGGCCAGCTCGTAGAGCGCGTTGCGGCCCAGTTCAGGCGCGGCGCCTGCGTGCGCTGCACGACCCGTCACATTGAGCGTGGCCGTCGCGATGCCGGCGGCGCCCAGCAGCAGCGACTCGCCCTTCGCCACCGACTTCGCGGCGGTCGGCTCGAAGGACAGGACGGTGTCGTGCTGTTCTGCCAGCGTGGCGATCAGTTCGCCGGAGCCGACCGAACCCACTTCCTCGTCGGGATTGAACAGCACGGTGAGCGTGTCGTAGTCGCGCCAGCCGGCATCCGCGAGGATCTTCAGCGAAGCGAGCATCACCGCGATGCCGCCCTTGTCGTCCGCGATGCCGGGGCCGTAGATCCGATTGCCGTCAACCTTGTACGGCTGCGTGCCGAGGATGCCCTGCGCATACACCGTGTCCATATGCGCCTGCAGCATGATCTTGCGCTTGCCCGTGCCCTTGAGCGTGCCGATGACGATGTCGGCACCCGCGCCGGCCGTGGCCTTGCGACGCTCGGTCTTGAAGCCCATCCCCTTGAGCTGGCCTTCGACCACGCCGGCCATTTTCTGCAGGCCATCGACGTTGAGGCTGCCCGATTCGATCAGCACCATTTCCTTGAGGCTGTCGATCACCGCGGGCTGCGCTTTTTCAGCAGCCTCGAGCAGCTTGGCATCGGGCGCGGCATGCGCCGACGCTGCCGCGAGCATCAGTCCGCCGGCCAGCGCGATGGAAGAAAGGGCGCCGTTAACACGTTGATTCATCATTTCGAGAGGGGAAGTTGAATGGCGGGGAAAGCATATTTCACGCCGACGCACCCACAAGCAAATGCGTGACATCCACCAACAGCCCCGGGTTTCAACTAGGCACCACGACCGCTTGCAACGTGCCAACATGGCGCGACGGGCAAGTGCAATCCGCACGCCCACTGCGGCAGGAGACCCCCATGTCCAATCACGTCTACAAGCTCCTCGAACTCACCGGTTCGTCGCCGACGAGCAGCGACGATGCGGTACAGCGCGCCATCGCCAAAGCCAGCGAATCGGTGCGCAACATCCAGTGGTTCCAGGTCACGGAAACCCGCGGCCACGTGGCCGACGGCAAGGTCGCCCACTGGCAAGTGACCATCAAAGTCGGCTTCACCCTCGAGGACTAGGCACTACCCGCACCCAGTATCAGGAATACCGCGGAACCGGCTCCGCCGGGCCGCCGGTATTGCCCCCGGTAGGGGATGGGCGGCCACACGCAGTGGGCAAGCCTGGGGGCGAGCTCAGTCCGGTGCTTGAATCACGCGATCGAATTCCTCGTCGGCGATGACGTTGTCTGCGTCGAGTTCGCTCGCGTCGGTCAGGTCGATGCCGGTTTCCTCGGACAACTCGTCGGTCGCTTCGGTGTCCTCTTCGTCGAACTCATCCTCGGCATCCTCGGGCAAGGTGTCTTCGGTTTCGTCGATCTCGGGTTCGTCTGCGGCTTCTCCGGAACGCAGAGGGGGGTCGGCGCTGATCATGATCGGACTCCTGGCTGACTGATGTTTCGCATGATGCACCCCGAGTGTGGGTCCCAGCCGAATCAGCCACTTCGGCGAAGGGGCAACAAGCGTGTCAGAAAGTGCCGCGGATGTCCACTCAGTCCTTGTGGTCGGACGCCTCGTGCGCATGGTCGTGGTCGGCTGCGTCGTGCGCATGATCGTGGCCGGCGTGCGCGAACCGGCTCACCAGGGTGACGAGCAGGATGCCGATCGCCAGCCACACGATCTGAAGGGCCGTCTGTCGCGCCGGCAGCCGCTTCTGCAGTTGCGGGATCAGGTCGGCCAGCGCAACATAGATGAAGCTGCTGGAAGCCAGCACCAGGAAGTACGGCAGCCAGCCGTGCAACTGGTCGACCAGCCACCAGCCCACGAGCCCGCCGAGCGCGGTCATGGTGCCGGCCAGCGACACCTTGACGAGGGCGATGCGCTGGTTGGATGAGCTCTGGCGCAGAACGACCAGGTCACCGATGTGGTGGGGCACTTCGTGCGCGAGCACGGCGATCGCGGCAACCAGCCCCAGGCGCATGTCCGCAATGAAGGCCGAGGCGATCAGGATGCCGTCGCCGAAGCAATGCACGCTGTCGCCGGTGAGCACGGCCCAGCCGCCGCCCTTGCCCGTATCGGCATGGGGATGGGCGTGTGCATGGCCATGGGCATGGGCATGGCCGTGGGCGGAACCGTCCTCCCCTTGATGATGTTCATGGCCGTGGTGCCACAACTCCGCCTTGTCGAGCAGGAAGAAGAAGACCAGCCCGAACAACAGCACGCCGAACAGGATGGCCGGCTCGATGCGGCTTTCGAAGGCTTCGGGCAGAAGGTGCATGAAGGCGGTCGCCAGCAGGGCGCCCGCGGCGAGGCTCAACAGGTGCTGCGGATTCACGCCGCCGGAGCCACTGCGCACGCCCACGCGCAGCAGGAGCGCGGCGATCCAGACACTTCCGATGCCGGCGACCAGGGTCGCGGCGATGATGGCTAACAAGTTCATGACTGCTTGCGCAATGGTGGCAAAACAAAAGCCGTCCATCGGACGGCTTTCGATCGAAAGCAGCTGGCGGATGCGGCCTGGGCCGCACCGTTGGCTTCAACCCGGGCCGGTGCAGTTGCCGGTGGCCAGGACAGCCTTCATCTTATCAACCGTGTCAAGCGTCGTAGGCCCGGGCCGCGAGTGCCGACGCAAGGACCCGGGCCGGATCGACGAGCCTGAGTCCATCCACTGCCGCCGAGCCTTCCAGCCCGAGGGGAATCTCGGTGCATCCCATGACGATCGCCACCGGTCCGTGACGCCGCGCGAGTTGCAGCGCGACTTCGCTGAAGCAGGACTGCGCCAGTGACATGTCGCCCGCCTTCACACCGTCGTAGATGCCGCGCATGAGGATTTGCCGCTCGTCGTCGAGCGGCAGGTGGCAGGCCATGCCGGCGTCCGCCATCGCCTGTTCGTAGAGGCCGATGCGGTAGGTTCCTTCGGTCGCCATCAGCGCCACGTCGCGCACCCCTTGCGCGGCCAGCTGCGCCGAGACTTCACGCGCGACGTGCAACACCTCGATGTGCGGAAAACGCGCCTGCAAGGTGCCGTGCCACGCATGCGCCGTGTTGCACGCAATCGCCACCGCCCGACTGCCCAGCGCGGCGAGCCGCCCCAGGGCCTGCAGCATCGGCTCCAGCGGCTGATGCGCACCGAGCCCGTCGGACTCGAGCGCGCCGCTGCGGTCCGGCACAGGCACCTGCGCCAGCCAGTGCTCCGGAAAGCCCTGGTCCCGCACCGCCTCCCCCCGCGCCCGCATCCGCCGCGCGCAGGCATCGACGAACAGCCGCACGAAATCCGCGCCCGCCGCCGGCCCCATTCCACCGAGGATGCCAACCACTTGCGTCACGCCAATCCTCCCTCACAACGCATCCATCGAAAATTCCAGAAACACCACGGATCCGGCTCCGCCGGTCCGCCGGTGTTGCCCCCTGCAAGGGGGTGGAGAGCGACACGCAGTGCGCGAGCCTGGGGGTGTGCTCATGTCATTGGTTTGTCGCTAGGCGCCTTGATGTTCTCGCGCAGTTGTGGGCTCATCGGCAGGTTCAGCGGCACGCCCTTGGGTGGGATCGGCTGCATGAACCACTTGTTGTACATCTTCTCGAACTCTCCGCTCTTCATGAGGCCGATGAAGGTGTCGTCCACCAGCTTCTTGAAGGCCGGGTCGTCCTTGGCCATCATGCAGCCGTAGGGTTCGACCTGCAGCGCATCCCCTACCACTTCGAAGTCGGCCGGGTTCTTGGCATTGGCGATCAGGCCGAACAGCAGGATGTCGTCCATCGCGAAGGCCACGGCGCGGTCGCTTTCCACCAGCAGGAACGCGTCGGCGTGGTCCTTGCCGAGGACGATGTCCATGTCGAGGTTCTTGTCGGTGTTGTACTTGCGCATGACCAGCGCATTGGTGGTTCCGGTGGTGCTAGCCACGGTTTTCTTAGCGAGGTCGCCGTAGTTCTTGATGCCGGAAGATTTCTTCACCAGCAGGCGGGTGCCGGTGTAGAAGTGGTTGATGGCGAAGGCGACGTCCTTGCCGCGGGCGGTGTTGTTGGTGGTGGAGCCACACTCCAGGTCGACGGTGCCGTTGGTGATGAGGGGAATGCGGTTCTGCGAGGTCACCGCCATCAAGGCGACTTCGAGGTTGGGCTTGTTGAGCTTCTTCTTGACCGCATCGACCACTGCGTTCGACAGCTCGACGGAGAAACCAATCGGCTTGTTGGGGCCGTCGAGGTAGCTGAAGGGCACGGAGGACTCCCGGTAGGCCAAGGTGATCTTTCCGGATTCGGCGATCTTGGCCAGGGTGTCGGCGGCTTGTGCGCCCGTCGCGGCGGCGGAGAGCAGGACGGCTGCCGTCAATGCGGAGAGTTTCATGCGAGCCCTTTCAATGGTTTTGAAGTGAAACGAAGTGTAGGAAGCATTCCCACGGCCGTCACAATTCCTTTTGCACCCAAGCCCATGACCAAAAGTTATGGCTTCGCCAGCCCATGAGCTTTGGCTATGGGGCGCCCTGTTTTTGGCATTTCCTCGTGGGCGATGCCCCGCCTAGAGTCGACGCATTCGAACTTCAAGAGGAGGCCGCGTGATGCGCGTGTGCGTGCTGGGTGCCGGCATCGTGGGCTTGGCCACGGCATGGCAGTTGAACCGCGAGGGTCACGAGGTGTGCGTGATCGATCGCGCCGCGCCGGGTGCCGGTGCGAGCGGCGGCAATGGTGCGCAGTTGAGCTATTCGTACGTGCAGCCGCTGGCGGATCCGTCGATCTGGAGGCAGTTGCCGAAGCTGCTGCTGTCGCCCTCCTCCCCGCTCAAGTTGCGTCCTCAACTCGATCCGTTGCAGTGGCGCTGGGGGATGGCTTTCCTGGCGGCGTGCAATGCGCAGACTTCTCGCGAGACGACGGTTCGACTTCTTGCATTGGCGGCGGAGAGTCGTGCGGCCTTCGAGGAGATGCGTGCGGACATCGCGCCCGATTGCGATTTTTCGGCGACAGGCAAGCTGGTCCTCTATGCCACCGAAGCGTCGCTCGAAGGTGCGCGCCGGCAGCTCGAACTGCAGCGTGACCTGGGCAGCGAGCAGCGGCTGGTCACGCCCGACGAATGCGTCGCGCTCGAACCGGCGTTGGCGAGCTATCGCGGGCAGATGGCCGGGGCGATCCATACGCCGAGCGAATGCGCGGCGGATTGCCTGAAGGTGTGCGTTGAACTCGTGCAGGCATTGCAGACGCGTGGTGTCCGGTTTGTGCTCGATACCGAGATCGAGGGTTTCGACGTGCGCCGTGGGCGCGTTGCAGCGGTGAAGACCTCGGCAGGAGACGTTGAAGCGGAGGCTTTCGTCATGGCACTGGGGACGGCGTCGCACCGCCTGGGGCGCGAACTGGGCGCATACCTTCCGGTGTATCCGCTCAAGGGGTACAGCATCACCGTGGACGTCGATCCGACACCAGGCGCGGCACCCCATGTGAACGTGACGGACAGCGCCCGCAAGGTGGTGTTCGCGCGCATCGGGTCACGTCTTCGGGTGGCGGGCATGGCCGAACTGGTCGGGCATGACGCGAGCATTCCGGCGGCGCGTATCGAGACGCTCGCGGAGGCTACCCGGGCTGTCTTTCCTGATGTTGGTGGTCTCGATGAGTTGCATCCTTGGACTGGGATGCGGCCGGCCACGCCTACCGGGGTTCCGATCGTCGGGCGGCTTGTTCCGGCACCTTCGAACATGGTCTTCAATACGGGGCATGGGGCGCTGGGGTTTACGCTGGCGTTTGGGTCTGCGCTTCGGGTTGTGCGGGAGATTGAACGTTGACCCTTCGGGGGAGCGCCCGGTAGGCGGTGCGGGCCGGTCGACCCCGCTACGCCGGCCCTTCGGGCTTCCCTGCAGTGCTCGCTTCAGGCGGGGTCCGCGCAAACTCGCTTCGCTCAAACACGCGCGGCCCTTATCCGCCTGAAGCTGCGCGCTTCGGCGGCGCAGAGGGGTCGCCCAACCCGCAC